>NZ_CP170198.1:2883500-3235500 GCF_042434915.1 Aquimarina rhodophyticola | reverse complement strand
GAGGCTACAATCAAGTAGAAGAATTCGGAAAAAAAATCGCGCAATCGCTTCATATTACCTACGAAGACGCAGTTCTTATTAAAAAAAGTTATACTGTAAAACAATCCAAACAGAAAAGAATAATGCGTTGGCAAAATTCTACAGCATCGTTCAGCATTCAAAACGAAACACGCTTGACTGGAAAACATATTCTTTTGGTAGATGACATAATTACTACTGGTGCTACCTTACAAGCTTGTATCGATGAACTAAAAAATATTGAGGGGATAAAACTAAGTATAGCAACTATGGCAATAACAGAATAGTTTTTTGTTTATAGTAATTAGTTGTTTCTTTGTAACTCAACAATAAAATCGTCATAGTATTCATGAAAAATGGATTTCTACTACTCACATTTAGTGTTGCCTTAATTTGTTTAGGGTGCGCCAAAAAAGGCACAATTACTGGCGGTGAAAAAGATACTACTGCTCCCGAGTTTATCCGAGCGACTCCTCCTAATTTTTCTACTAATTTTGACAAAAAAGAAATACGTATTTACTTTGACGAATATATAAAACTCAAAGATCCTCAACAACAAATCGTTATCTCACCTCCAATGGATCCCAAACCAACCATTACACCGCTGGGGGGTGCTAATAAATATGTGAAAATTAAATTTCTAGATACGCTTTTACAAAACACAACTTATAGTATTAGCTTTGGCGAAAGCATTGTTGATAATAACGAAAGTAATCCTTTACCTTTCTTTAAATATGTTTTTAGCACAGGAGATTTTTTGGATTCTCTAAAAATTAAAGGATCTATTACTGATGCAATAGCAAGACAACCCGATCCATTTACTACCATTGCATTATATCCTATGGATGAGAATTACACGGACTCTATTATTTATAAGCAGGTTCCTCGATATGTCTCAAGTACTTTAGATAGTACTGGGTTTGTTATGGAAAATTTAAAGGCAGGTAAGTATCGACTTATTGCTTTAAAAGATGCAGCAACCAATTACACCTATCAACCAAAACAAGATAAAATTGGTTTTTATCATGATACCATCGAGATACCACGTGATACTGCGAAGGTAATTTCTTTAACTTTATTTAAAGAAGTTCCCCAGTTTAAATTTTTGAAACCAAAGCAGAGTTCAAAAAATTCTTTGATTTTTGCTTATGAAGGAGAAGTAGATAGTACTCGTTTAGATATTATAAGTACTACACCAGAGAATTTTAAGCACGTAACTATTCGGGATAGAAAGACTGACACCCTACATTACTGGTTTCGACCTTATTTTGAAGCTGATTCTTTACAGTTTATTGCAAAAGCTTCAAATTCATACCAAGATACCTTAACAACTCGTTTCAAAGATCAATACAAGGACTCTTTAACAATTACACCTATAACTACCGCTGTAATATCACCCCTTAAAAATTTTCAGCTATCTGCCAATATCCCTCTGGCTTCAGTCAATGATTCTCTTATAGTTTTCTTGAAAGATTCTATAAACGTGCCTTTTACAACACAAATAGATAGTTTATATAATACTGTAGATTTTGAGTTTGAACAACAGGAAAATCAGGCCTATACTCTCAAAGTACTGCCTAATGCGATCAAGGATTTTATGGGTAATGTAAATGATAGCCTATCGTTTTCATTTAGCACAAAAAAAATCACCGATTATGGCAAAATTTTTATGGATCTTGAAAATGTTACTTCGTTTCCTTTAATTATCCAATTAATAGATGATAAAGACAACCTTATTTCTGAAAAATATATCGAAAAATTACGCACGATAACTTTTGAGTATTTGAAACCTGGAGCTTATGATATTCGAGTTATTTTGGATACTAATGCTAATAAACGCTGGGATACAGGAAATTTTTTAAAAGGTATACAACCAGAAAAGATTATTTATTTCCCTACAACGATTGATGTTAGAGCAAACTGGGAACTCAGACAAAAGTTTGTTTTAGATTGATCGGTACAATTTATTTTTTAGATATGATAAACGAATCCGCATCTTTTAAAAACGGTAACTTTTTTCGCGTTTCTTTGATCAATGTTTTTGTTAGTGTTGCATAGAGGATAATTTCTTGTTCTACTGGAGTATCAGATATAACCGCGTTGCCTAAAATATCATATACGGCAGAGTGACCTATATAATTATGTCCTTTTGCATCCCTGCCTACGCGATTAACACCAACACAATACACCATGTTTTCTATGGCTCTTGCTTTAAGTAATGTATCCCAAGCTTGTATTCGTTTTTCTGGCCAATTTGCCATATATACCAAAACATCGGCATTGCTTGTATTTCTTGCCCAAACGGGAAATCTCAAATCATAACAAATTAAAGGTCGTATGCGCCAGCCTCTATACTCGATCACAACAATTTCTTGACCGGGTGTGTAGGTTTCATGCTCACCCGCCATTGTAAAAAGCTGATGTTTGTCATAATATTTAATAACGCCATCTGGAGTTACAAAAATTGCACGATTATAAAATTTGTTGTCTTCTTCAATGACCAAACTTCCAATAAGTGCGACATTTTTGGACTTAACTATTTTTTGCATCCATTGTACCGTTTTACCATCCATAGGCTCTGCAACAGCTCTCGCGTTCATTGTAAAACCAGTACTAAACATTTCGGGTAACACAACTAAGTCCACCAAATGGGTAAGTTGATTCAACTTTTGTTCAAAATTAGCTCTATTAGCAGCTGCATCTTCCCAAATTAAATCCGATTGAATTAAAGCTACTTTCAATGTTTCACCCATAATACTTTATTAAAGTAAAATTCTAAAATTTGAATGAAGGTACAAAAGGAATTTGACACTCTAAAAGTTAATTATTGACTTAACATTTTATTCTATTTATTCTCAAATACCATAGTACCAGCAAAACTATTTTATAGATTATTAAATTTCTATATTCTATTCAAATACAAGCGGATACGTTTACTAATAAAATCACTCTTTTTTTTCAATAAAATCCTTATTTTCGCACACTTAACAGAAAGAACGACCTCATGAGCACGAAGTTTCCTGAACATAAAGGACTTGACTTGCCAAAAACGGCAGCAGAAATACTGGATTTTTGGCAACAACAAAATATTTTTGAAAAGAGCATTTCTGAGCGTGAGCAAGCGGCTCCATTCATATTTTTTGAAGGTCCCCCATCTGCCAATGGCCTACCAGGAATTCATCACGTTATGGCACGTGCTATCAAAGATATTTTTTGTCGTTACAAAACACAAAAAGGTTTTCAAGTTAAAAGAAAAGCAGGCTGGGATACCCATGGTCTTCCTGTCGAACTAGGCGTAGAAAAAGAGCTCGGAATCACCAAAGAAGATATCGGTAAGAAAATCAGTATAGAAGCTTATAACGAAGCTTGTAAAAAAGCTGTGATGCGCTATACTGATATATGGAATGATTTGACAGAAAAAATTGGCTATTGGGTTGATATGCAGGACCCATATGTTACATACAAATCCAAATATATGGAAAGTGTATGGTGGTTATTATCAGAAATCTATAAAAAAGGGCTCCTATACAAAGGATACACCATACAGCCATACTCACCAAAAGCAGGTACAGGACTAAGTTCTCATGAGCTTAATCAACCTGGCACCTATCAAGATGTTACAGACACTACAGTAGTAGCACAGTTTAAAACATTAAAAGAAACCCTCCCAGCAGTATTATCTCAACTATCTGGTGATCTATATTTATTGGCATGGACTACAACACCATGGACCTTGCCCAGTAACACAGCCCTTACTGTTGGTTCAAAAATTGATTATGTAGTTGTAAAAACGTTTAATCAATATACCTTTGAACCCATTCAAGTAATTTTGGCAAAAAAGTTAATTGCAAAACAGTTTACTGGAAAGTATTATGCAATCGAAGATGATAGTACTGCACTAGAAGCTTATACTCCTCAAGATAAAAAAATACCTTATCAAATTATTGCATCCTGTAAAGGCTCAGATTTAATAGACATCAAGTACGAACAACTTTTGGACTATGTCCAACCGTATCACAATCCAGAAAATGCTTTTAGAGTAATTCTTGGTGATTTTGTTACTACAGAAGATGGAACAGGTATTGTACACACCTCACCTACCTTTGGAGCAGATGATGCTTTAGTAGCAAAACAGGCAGTACCAGAAATTCCTGCGATGTTAGTGTTAGATGAAAATGACAATCTGGTTCCCACCGTAGATCTTCAAGGGCGTTTTATTAAACAGATGAAAGAGCTAGGTGGAAAATATGTCAAAAATGAGTATTATGATGATGGAGAAGCTCCTGAGAAATCTGTAGATGTTGAAATTGCTATTAAGCTAAAAACTGAAAACAAAGCCTTTAAGGTTGAAAAATATGTACATAGCTACCCTAACTGCTGGCGTACCGACAAGCCAATTTTATATTATCCTCTAGATTCTTGGTTTATAAAAGTCACTGATTTTAAGGATCGCATGCACGAATTAAATTTAGGAATTAATTGGAAACCCAAAGCAACTGGTGAGGGTCGGTTTGGTAACTGGTTAGCCAATGCTAATGACTGGAACTTATCTCGTTCCCGTTATTGGGGAATCCCACTGCCAATTTGGAGAACCGAGGATGGTAAGGAAGAACTAATAATAGGATCTATTGCCGAGCTAAAAAATGAAATGCAGAAAGCAATCAAAGCTGGTGTTCTAACCGAAGATATATTTGCCGAGTTTAAAGTCGGCGATATGAGCGAAGAAAATTATGATACTATCGATCTTCATAAAAATGTGGTTGACAAAATTACCTTGGTTTCGGCTTCTGGTAAAATGATGCGACGAGAAAGTGATTTAATTGATGTATGGTTTGATTCTGGCGCTATGCCTTATGCTCAATGGCACTACCCATTCGAGAATAAAAACAAAGTAGAATCGGGAGCTAAAAAAGCCGATTTTATAGCAGAAGGGGTAGATCAAACACGTGGATGGTTTTATACCCTACACGCTATTGCTACTATGATATTTGACGATGTTGCTTATAAAAATGTGGTGTCAAATGGTCTTGTGTTAGACAAAAATGGGCAAAAAATGTCCAAACGACTGGGTAATGCAGTAGATCCATTTGAAACTCTAAAAAATTATGGACCAGATGCAACGCGGTGGTACATGATTAGCAATGCAAATCCTTGGGATAACTTAAAATTTGATAGTGAAGGTATCGCTGAGGTACGGCGTAAATTTTTTGGCACTTTATACAATACCTATTCGTTCTTTACTCTATATGCTAATATAGATGCATTCACTTATAAAGAGAATGATATCCCTTTACAAGAACGTCCCGAAATTGATCGCTGGATTTTAAGTGAATTACATTCATTAATTAAAATTGTAGATACATTTTATAATGATTATGAACCTACAAAGGCTACACGCGCCATTTCAGATTTTGTGCAAGAAAATTTGAGTAACTGGTTCGTGCGTTTGAGTAGAAGGCGCTATTGGAAAGGAGATTATCAAGAGGATAAAATATCTGCCTATCAAACACTCTACACTTGTATGGTAACCGTAGCAAAATTGAGTGCTCCAGTCGCTCCATTTTTTATGGATCGCCTGTACAAAGATTTGAATGGTGTCACTAGAAAAGAGAATTATGAAAGTGTACATCTAACTACGTTTCCAGAGTATGATGCTTCTTTTGTTGATGGTAAATTAGAACATAAAATGCAAAAAGCTCAAACTATTTGTTCTCTTGTACTCTCTTTACGTCAAAAGGAAAAAATTAAAGTGAGGCAACCCCTAAAGCGCATTATGATACCGATACTTAATGAAGCAGAAAGAAAAGAGATAGATGATATTTCTGAGCTTATTAAGAGTGAAGTTAATGTAAAAGAAATAGAGTTGATTGATGATGCCTCTGGAATCTTAGTAAAACAAATTAAGCCAAATTTTAAAACATTAGGCCCAAGATTTGGAAAGGACATGAAACTGATTGCCAGTGAAATACAGAAATTTGATCAAGAAAAAATCAAAATCATCGAACAAACTGGATCTTACAATATAAAAATTAACGATAAAATTGTTACTTTAGGATCTGAAGATGTTGAAATAAGTTCTCAGGATATTGAAGGTTGGCTCGTCGCAAACTCTGGATCATTGACGGTTGCATTAGACGTTACCATTACACCCGATCTTAAAAAAGAAGGTGTCGCAAGAGAGTTGGTCAATCGTATACAAAACTTGCGTAAGGACAGTGGACTTGAAGTAACCGATAAGATAACTATCATATTTGAGGATAATAAACAAATTCAAGAAGCAGTTTTGACCAATGAAACATATATCAAAAGTGAAACGCTTACCGAAACCATCGAATTTTCTGACACCATAATAAATGGTACCGAGATAACGTTTGATGACATTGCAACCCAATTAATAATTAAAAAAAATTAATGATATGGCAGATGATATAAAAGTAAGATATAGTGATGCTGAGCTTGCTAAATTCAAGGAGATAATTCTCGAAAAAATGCAAAAAGCTAATAAGGATTTAGAATTACTTCAAAGTGCATATAAAAATGATGGTAATAATGGTACGGATGATACTTCACCAACCTTTAAAGCCTTTGAAGAGGGTAGTGAAACAATGTCTAAAGAAGCTAATACTCAATTAGCCATTAGACAAGAAAAATTTGTTAGAGATTTAAAAAACGCACTACTACGTATAGAAAATAAGACTTACGGTGTCTGTAGAATAACTGGGAAATTAATTAACCCTGAACGTTTAAAACTTGTACCTCATGCTACTTTAAGTATTGAAGCAAAAAACATGCAAAGCTAGTTTGTAAATTATTTTATTAAACAAGTAATGCTTTCTGTTACAGAAAGCATTACTTGTTTTTACTAATCTCTTTCAATGAAACGAGTCTTTCCATTCTTACTAATTTTCCTATTAGTTTATACGAATAGTATTAGTCAAATGCGTGGAGAAAAAAGTATTGCTAGTAACAATATTAAATCTATTTATATTAAATCCAAGTATATATCTAACATACAGGTGTTTAATTCGGTTGACGAGAGTATAAAAATTAACTATCGTTCTGAAGGTGAATACCAAAACTTATTTACAATCCAAACAAAATTAGCCGAATCATCATTATATATTGCGGATAAACTACAACCATTTACCAACAATCCTAATGATAAATTAGCCGCACATAAAATTAGCGTAGCTACAATAAAACTCTATATTCCTAAGCACATAAGTCTTTTTATATCTACAAGACAAGCAGATGTTGCAATTAATGCAAAACTTCCTTACTTGTTTACCGAAGTTAATTCGGGTATGGTTACTGCCAATTACTTTGAGGGAGACGCAGCTATTTATACCATTACTGGTTCTATTAAACTTACTACAAAAAATGCAAATCTAATAACCAACTCAAATACAGGTACAATTTATACAGAAAAAATGTCGGGAACGCATAATATACATCTTATCTCTCTCAGCGGAGATATAAGTGCTTATAAAATAAAATAAAACATTATTTTTGTCGATCTCATATAAGATTGATGATCTTGTAAAATATAAATATGTCCTTAAAAAAATCCATTTTAGTAATAATCTTAGTACTACTTATTGATCAAGTTTCTAAAATTTATATCAAAACTAATTTTAGCTTGTATGAAGAGGTTAAAGTTTTTGATTGGTTTAGAATCGTTTTTGTCGAAAATAAAGGAATGGCTTGGGGTTTTGAGCTTCCTGGTATTTATGGTAAACTTGCATTAACACTTTTTAGACTTGTAGCTATTACCGGTATTGGATATTGGTTATATGATGCTGTTCGTAAAAAAAGTTCGAGTATCCTTATTTTCTGTATTGCTTTAATTTTTGCAGGAGCTTTTGGTAATATTATTGATTCTATATTTTACGGTATTCTTTTTAGTGAAAGCACTAGTATTGAGATTGCAGAGTTTTTACCTGTTGCAGGAGGCTATGAAGATATATTTTATGGTAAAGTAGTCGATATGATTCAATTTACTTTATATGATGGTATACTACCAGAATGGATTCCGTTTTGGGGGGGACAACCTTTTTCGTTTTTTGATCCAGTATTTAATATTGCTGACTCTGCTATAAGTATTGGCGTATTTTTACTGCTATTATTTAATAAAAGAGCATTTCCAAAAGAAAACATCAAGTTAGACTAATTGCTTAGAAGTTTTTCAAAATCTTGAATCTTAATTGGCTTTGTTAGGTAATCTCTCACAAAATCTATGGCTTTTGCTCGATCTACATCCCTAGAATCGATAGAAGAACTAACCACATAAAGATTATATCTCTCTTGGATTTGATCTTTAATTTTATGGAATTCTTGTAAAAACTCCCAACCATCCATGATTGGCATATTTAAATCAAGTAAAATAACATCGGGTATCATTTCTTGTTTGTTCCTCTCTAATGCATTAACAAAGAACTCAATAGCTTCTTTGCCGTTTTTAAAAATCAAGATATCTTCAGATAATTTTCTCATCCTAATAATTTTAGTGATGAGATTGACGTATATTTTATCATCGTCAATAATGCATATCTTCTCTAACTTTTGGGACATAAGTATAGTGCAATTAAGAATCTAATATACTATAAAGAATCGCTAGATTCAAACGAAATTTACTTGAACATATAAGTTTTATCAGGGGTCACACAGTAATCAAGTCGTATATCCGAATTTTCGATATCAATAAGTTCTTTTTCGGCATCAAAAAAAGAGAGCCCTATTTTAAGGACTTTATTGTCACAAGTAGCTAAGAAACGATCGTAAAATCCTTTGCCATAACCAATACGATTTCCTTTTATATCAAAAGCTAATAAGGGTACAAAGACCACCTCTATCTGATCAGATTTAATTTGAACTCCGTCTACTGGTTCTGGTATATTGTAGCTATTTGTTTTAAGAAGAGTATTATCTGTAAGCAAGTAATTTTTTAAAGTTCTAGTATTAAAATCGCTTTTTGGCACTACAATATTTTTATCTTTACCTTGAAGAATGTGCAGTATAAATTCTGTATCTATTTCTTTTTGTTCTTTAATCGATAGAAACAAATGGTACGTTGTATAATCCCAGATGGGTAGCGATAGTAAGCGATTAGCCAAAACTAAACTTTTTGACTGAATAGTTTCTTCGTCCAGCTGTGACCTTAACCTTTTATACTTAGACCTTAGAGCACTTTTAGTCATTTGCATCGTTAGCTAATTGTGTTGTAATATGAAAAATAGCATCTCCTTTATGGATAATAGGTGCTTCGTTAACATTAATTATATATCCTTCATTAGGTGCTCTTACCACCTTACGCATTTTTCCATAAGGGTCGGTAATTGTAGCCAAAAATTCTCCTTTCTCGACATGTTTTCCGCAAGGAATTTTAATATGCAACATTCCACTATTTTTGGCGCGTACCCAATAGCTTTTCTTTATGACAATACTTTTGGTTTTGGTATTAGGAATAGAAAACTCAGGCATGAGCATTTTGAGATGCTTAAGGATTCTCATTGTACCTGTAACCCCTTCTTTTGCTATATCTTTATTGCTGTTTTGAGATTTACCACCCTCAAAAAGTAAAATTTTGATATCTTTTTTTGAGCAAGTAGCCCTAAACGAGCCATCGACATTTTTTGATAACAATGTAAATGGTGCGTCAAAGATTTCGGCTAATTTCATCAACTCTGCATTTGAAGGGTCTACCCGAATATGTGCTGCATTAAATCGACTCCCTCCACCTGTATGAAAATCTAGACAATAATCTGCTACTGGTAAGATTTCGTTGGTAAACTGATACGCAAATTGACTAGCTAAAGAACCATTCTTTGATCCAGGAAATACGCGATTAAGATCTCGTCCGTCTGGAAAAAACCGATCCATATTCAAAAATCCGAATACATTTAAAAGTGGTATACAGATAATGGTTCCACATTGAGGTTTATTTATTTTTTTAGAAATAATTTGTCTTACAATCTCTACCCCATTTACCTCATCTCCATGAATTCCTGCCGTTATTAATACAGTAGGACCAGGATTTTTGGAACGTTCTATAATTATTGGAATTTCAACTTTTGTAGACGTATAAAGGTTGGCAATATTAAAATTAATTGTTCGACTCTCTCCTAAGAGTATATTTTCGCCTAAAATATTAAGAACATCAGATGTTTTCATATCGACACATACTATGATTAAATACTTCGTTCAATATACCTTATAATAGATTTTGCTATATCCTTGCCTGTAGCTTTTTGAATACCTTCTAGTCCAGGTGAAGAATTAACCTCCAAAATCAAAGGTCCTCGTTCACTTTGCAACATATCGACTCCTGCCACACCTAGTTTCATAGCTTTTGCAGCTTTAATTGCTGCATTTTCTTCTTCTTCACTAAGTGTTATCACTTCGGCACTGCCGCCTCTATGTAGGTTAGATCTAAATTCACCATCCTTACCTTGTCGCTTCATTGCACCGATTACTTGTCCATCTATAACCAAAGCTCGTATATCTGCCCCTTTTGCCTCTTTTATATATTCTTGAATGATAACTCTAGCTTGTAGTCCATTGAAGGCTTCTATTACAGACTCTGCAGCATTTTGAGTATCTGCTAGTACTACACCCAGACCTTGTGTACCTTCTAATAATTTTATAATTAAAGGAGCCCCACCTACATGCTCTATAGCACCAGATACGTCTTTAGAATAATTTGTAAAAACAGTTTTGGGTAAACCCAAACCAGCTTTAGAAAGTATTTGAAGACTACGTAGTTTATCCCTGGATTGAACAAGAGCTTGTGACTGTACTGTTGTAAAAACGTTCATCATCTCAAATTGTCGTACAACTGCTGTACCGTAAAATGTTATCGATGCTCCTATTCTAGGTATTACCGCATCAACGTGATCTAAACGTTTTCCGCGATAATAAATTTCTGGTTTTTTTTTCTCTATAACTATGTCGCAATTGAGTGGGTCAATTACCTGTACTGTATGCTTACGTTTTACTGCTGCCTGTACAAGCGCGTCTGTTGAAAAAAGGCTCGCGCTTCGCGACAAGATTTTAATGTTCATTTTGATTTGTTATTATGTGATTGATCCTCTATTTGTGGATCGACTAAAAATTTTCCGCTTAAAAAGCGTCTTCCTAGTAATACAGGAAAACGCATATCATCTCTCGATGATAACGTTAATGTAATTGGATACGTCTTGTTAAAAAGGCGAATTTTTGTTCGTATAATATAACGAACTTCTATTTCTCCATTACTACTTTTTACTGCTGTAATATCATAATTGGTAAAAGTAAAACGCTTACCATTATACTCTGGGTGTGTCGCATCCAAAAAGCTACATTGCAGTGTTTCACCAATCTCCTCTATATCCTTACAATGTATTGAAGAGGTGTAGGCACCTGTATCTATTTTTACATCAATCTCGTTAATTTCCAGAAGTGGAAAATCAGCCTTATCAGTCCTTCCTATTATTGTTTTTTTTACTTCCAAAAAAAGATGGTGAATTAAATTATTATGTTGCAAAGATAAACGTGCTTATCGAACTTATTCTTTTTTTTTTGATCTATATAAATTCACTCTGTTTTTTAACATAAATTAAACCTTTTAGGTGCCTTTTAACATTGTACTATATCTTAAATTTACATTGTGAATATGCAGCAACTTCCTTTAGAAATACAAATAAAAACTTTACCGACTAATCCTGGGGTATATCAATATTACGACAATGATGATAAGTTACTATATATTGGTAAGGCTAAAAATTTAAAAAAACGAGTTTCTTCTTATTTTAATAAAAAACACGATAGTCATCGTATTGGAGTATTAGTAAAGAAAATTCGATTTATAAAACATATTATTGTTGAAACTGAAACAGATGCTCTATTATTAGAAAATAATTTAATCAAACAGCATCAACCACGTTTTAATGTAATGCTTAAAGATGACAAAACATATCCTTGGATTTGTATTAAAAAAGAACGTTTTCCCAGAGTTTTTCCGACTAGAAATTTAATTAAAGATGGATCAGAATATTTTGGCCCTTATACTAGTTTTAAAACGGTAAACACTCTGCTCGAATTAATTAAAAACCTTTATCAGCTTCGTACATGCTCATATGATCTAGCCGAGAATAAAATTCAAAGTAATAAATATAAGGTTTGCCTAGAATATCACCTTGGCAATTGTAAAGGACCTTGTGAAGGTTTACAAGAAGAAGAAATCTATAACAAAAATATAGAAGCGATACGCCAAATAGTAAAAGGTAATTTTAAAGATTCATTACAACAATTTAAAAACCTAATGAATCAATATGCGCAAAACATGGAGTTTGAGGATGCACAGCGAATAAAAGAAAAAATTGAGGTGCTCGAAAAATATCAAGCAAAATCAACGGTGGTGAATCCCAAAATTAGCAATGTCGATGTGTTTTCAATAATTTCTGACGAATCGTTTGGATATGTAAACTTTTTACAACTTTCTTATGGTTCAATAATACGCTCTCATACTACAGAGATAAAAAAGAAATTAGATGAGTCCGATCAAGAGCTTTTAGAATTAGCTGTAGTAGAACTAAGACAACGCTTTAACTCAAACTCAAAAGAAGTTTACCTTCCGTTTAAGCTTAGCTTGGGAGAACACATAAAAGTAACCGTACCGCAATTAGGCGATAAACGAAAGATTTTGGAGCTGTCTATAAGAAACGCCAAATATTATCGTCAAGAACGCTTTAAGCAAATAAAGATTATTGATCCAGATCGTCATGAAAAAAGATTAATGGCTCAAATGAAAAAAGATCTTCGGTTACCTTTTGAACCTACGCATATCGAATGTTTTGACAACTCAAATATCCAAGGTTCTAACCCGGTTGCAGCTTGTGTTGTTTTTAAAAATGGTAAACCTAGTAAAAAGGAATATCGCAAATTTAATATTAAGACAGTTGATGGACCCAACGATTTTGCCTCTATGGAAGAGGTAGTCTATCGCCGTTATAAACGATTAAAGGAAGAAAACGCTCCCTTGCCGCAATTAGTTATTGTTGATGGCGGAAAAGGGCAATTATCATCTGGCCTAAAAGCATTAGATGACCTAGAACTACGCGGTAAAATTACCATCATTGGAATTGCCAAACGACTCGAAGAAATTTATTACCCTGGTGATACTATTCCTTTATATCTCGATAAAAAATCTGAGACACTTAAAGTCATTCAACACCTACGTAACGAAGCCCATCGTTTTGGTATTACATTTCATCGGCAAAAAAGAAGTAAAGCTGCATTAGATACCGAACTTGATAACATTCCTGGCGTGGGAGAAAAAACCGTTATCGAACTTTTGAAATCTTTTAGGTCTGTAAAGAAAATACAAGAAGCATCTCTCAAAGAACTTACGCAAATAGTAGGCAATTCTCGCGCAACCAAAGTTTATAATTACTATCTTTCTAAAAAGAACCAATTGTGAATCAAATCATTCCATTTTTAAAAGCACTCTCGGTTTGCATTCTTGTTCTATGTTATTTTAATAATTCTACTAGTGTTGCCCAAGGCACAAAAGACACAATTGTCAATCAAGAGAATGTAAAAGTTGGTATTGTGCTAAGTGGCGGTGGAGCCAAAGGATTAGCGCATATAGGAGTCTTAAAAGTAATCGAAGAGTCTGGCATTCGCATAGACTATATCGGTGGCACAAGTATGGGAGCTATTGTAGGGTCTCTATATGCAGCTGGTTATAGTGCCAAAACTTTAGATTCTATATTTAGATCTGTTGATTTTAACGAACTTATCCAAGACGACCTCCCACGGCGTGCTAAAACATTTTATGAACGAGAAGATGCCGAAAAATACGCAATTACGCTTCCCTTTGATAAGTTTAAAGTTGGATTGCCTAAGGGACTTTCAAAAGGACAGAATTTTTATAATCTATTTTCAAGATATACCTCACACGTAAATAATATTCGTGATTTTGACAGCTTGCCAATTCCTTTTTTTTGTATTGCCACAAATATCGAAGATGGAAAGCCTGTAATTTTGGATAACGGCTATCTACCACAAGCTGTTTCGGCCAGTAGTGCCTTGCCTTCTGTTTTCAGTCCTGTAGAGATCGATGGGATGGTCCTCACAGATGGCGGTGTTGCTAATAATTATCCTGTAGATGAAATTAGAAAAAAAGGGGCCGATATTGTTATAGGTGTTGATGTACAGGACAGTCTAATGACTATTAAGCAACTCACTTCGGTTACCAATATAATGTTGCAGATTAGCAACTTTAGAACCATCAAGGAGATGCAAGACAAAATAAAAAAAACCGACGTATACATTAAACCTTCTATTGGAGATTTTACTGTTTTATCCTTTCAAGATACCGAAAAGATTATAAAAGTTGGTGAAGAAGCCGCGCTAAACGCTATTGAGGAATTTTATAAAATACGCAATCGACAGCAAAATACTTCGCAGCAAAAAAAGGTGGCAGTATCCATGTCAAAAATATCAGATACTATTCATATAAATAGTCTACTGGTCTCAGGGAATACTCGTTATACACGTTCGTATGTGAAAGGTAAGCTAAAGATGAAAATACCGCTTACCACAACTTATAAAAAACTCAATGAAGGAATAAATAATTTATCAGCTACTGGCAATTTTGATCGAGTTAGTCATCGACTTATAGACAACGAAACCGGTAAAGGACTTATTCTCAATGTAAAAGAAAGTAAAAATAAAATGTTATTGCGACTTGCTGTGCATTATGATGATTTATATAAAACCGCAGCTTTACTAAATGTTACCCGCAAGAGCTTATTGCTTAACAATGATATTTTATCTGCCGATATGGCCTTGGGAGACAACATAAGGTACAATATAGATTATTATGTTGACAAAGGATTTTATTGGAGTTATGGCTTGAAATTTCGCTATAATAAATTCGAAAAAGATATTCCGTATGGATTTCTTACAGATATTGACGTCCTCCCAGACATAGGAATTAATAAGGTCGATGTAGAGTACAAAGATTATACTGTACAAGTTTATGCACAAACTCTTTTAAAACAGACCTTTTCTCTTGGCTTTGGACTTGAATATAAAAATTTAAATATATTTACCGAAACCTTTGGCGAGGATGAAAACCTAGTACCTCAAACAGTATTTGATGATAGTGACTATATTGGAGCCTACTCTTCGTTGCGTTTTGATTCTTTCGACAACAAGTACTTTCCTGCTAAAGGCTATTTATTTGCTGCTGATCTAAATGGTTACTTCTATTCTTCCGATTTTAACGAAAATTTTAAGGAGTTTTCTGTTTTTAAAGCAAAAATTGGTTACGCCTTTCCTTTAAGACATAATATTTCTATTCATACTGAAGCAGAAGCAGGTTCCAAAATTGGTAATACAGATCTGGATTCTTTTGATTTTTTCTTAGGTGGTTTCGGTACCAAAACGATCAATAATTTTATTCCTTTTTATGGCTATGATTTTATTGGTTTTACTGGGCAAAGTTTTGCAAAAGTAGGATTGTCTATAGACTATGAATTATTCCCTAACAATCACGTAAATCTAGCCGCGAATTATGCAAATGCTGGCAAAAAACTTTTTAGCACAGGTAAATGGTTCGAGCGTCCAGAGTTTACAGGATATGCATTGGGATATGGGCTAGAAACTTTTGCAGGGCCTGTTCAAATAAAATATACGTATTCACCAGAATTAGGAGAAAGTGAATGGTTTTTTAGTATTGGATTTTGGTTTTAAAATGACTGTAATGATAAAGCGTTAAAAAAAATTACGATATTTGTAAAGTATGACTCTATTTTGGCAAAATTTACTGATATTTCTTCATTACCTTATTAAGCGTAATCCTGAATAAAGGCTATCATTTTATTGCCTATTATTTTTGAGTAAAGTCTAGTATTTATCTAAAATATTGAAGTATGCCTTTTTATCATAGTTTGGGTAAAATCCCACCAAAACGCCACACCATTTTTAAAAAACCCGATGGGACCTTGTATTATGAACAATTGTTTGGAACCATTGGATTTGATGGTATGTCTACAAACCTCTATCATAATCATAGACCTACCCAAGTTAAAGAAATAAAAGGAAGTTACGATGTAGCTCCAAAAATAGCTTTAAAAAACAACTTGAAATCGTATCGCTTACATGGTTTCAAAATAAAGCCTATTGACGATTATTTGAAAAGTAGAAAAATCATATTAACCAATTCTGATCTACACATTGCACTAGCTGCACCTAGAAAATCTGTAAAAGATTATTTCTATAAAAATACAGATGCCGATGAGTTGCTTTTTATACACAAAGGCAGTGGTCGTTTTATAAGTCACTTAGGTGTTATCGATTTCAAATATGGGGATTATATTGTAGTACCTAGAGGAACTATTTATCAAATGGATTTTGATTCTAGCGATAATAGATTGTTTATTGTAGAGTCTAGAAGTCCGATTTACACTCCCAAAAGATATAGAAACTGGTTCGGACAATTACTTGAACATTCTCCTTATTGCGAACGTGATTTACGTGCACCTCATGCACTAGAAACACATGATGAAAAAGGAGAATTTCTTTTAAAAGTCAAAAAACAAGACGAAATTTTTGATATCGTATACGCCACCCATCCATTTGATGTCGTAGGCTACGATGGATATAATTTTCCTTATGCATTCTCTATTCATGATTTTGAACCCATTACAGGTAGAATTCATCAACCACCACCAGTACATCAAACATTCGAAACAGATACTTTTGTGGTGTGCTCATTTGTTCCCCGACTTTATGATTACCACCCTGATAGCATACCAGCACCCTATAATCATAGCAATATAGATAGTGACGAGGTTTTATACTATGTTGATGGAGATTTTATGAGTAGAAACGATATTGATGCAGGTCATATTTCACTACACCCAGCAGGTATTCCACATGGACCACATCCAGGAGCTGTAGAGCGAAGTATTGGTAAAACCAAAACAGATGAATTAGCTGTTATGGTAGATACATTTAAACCATTAATGGTTACAGAAGCTGCAATGGAAATTGCTGATGATACCTATCATAAATCATGGCTTGAGTCTTAGATAGATTGAAACGTATTGAGTTACAAGAAATGATATTTTGAACTATTTATTGTTATTGCTTTAAATTAAAAAATAAGAAAGTATGCTTAATTTCAGAGTAGATATTACCTCTCACCTTAGAGCCATGTGGTAGCATATTTGTTTCAAAATATACTTTGATCCATATCAACCAAGCTTTATTTCAATAATTTTAAACTACAATCATGTCAACACATACATCACCAGATAATTTAGAAAAAATTAATGCTCAAGCCGAAGATTTTCTTCCATTATTAGGAACTGACTACGTCGAATTATACGTAGGAAATGCTAAACAAGCAGCCTATTATTATCAAACCGCTTGGGGGTTTGAACCTATTGCCTATGCAGGACTAGAAACCGGCCTAAAAGATCGCGTGTCTTATGTACTACAACAAGATAAAATTCGCTTAGTACTAACATCACCACTGCAGCCAGATGGGGTAATCAATCAACATATTAATGCACATGGCGATGGAGTTAAAGTTGTTGCGCTTTGGGTAGATGATGCCACCAAAAGCTATGAAGAAACTATAAAACGCGGAGCCAAATCTTATTTTAAACCTAAGACAGAAAGTGATAAAAATGGAAAAGTTGTTACTTCTGGAATCCACACCTATGGGGAAACTGTTCATGTTTTTGTCGAACGTAAAGATTATAACGGTATTTTTTTACCAGGCTATGTATCATGGAAAAAAACATATGCAACTAAACCAACTGGCCTTAAATACATAGACCATATGGTAGGTAATGTGGGATGGAACGAGATGAATAAATGGTGTGAGTTTTATGCCAAGGTTATGGGATTTGCTCAACTAGTTTCTTTTGACGATAAAGACATTTCTACAGAATATACAGCGCTTATGAGTAAAGTGATGAGTAATGGTAATGGTCGAATCAAATTTCCAATAAACGAACCTGCAGAAGGTCGTAAAAAATCTCAAATTGAAGAATATATTGATTTCTACAATGGAGCAGGTGTACAACATATGGCGTTAGCAACTGATAATATAATCGAAACTGTTACCGCTTTAAAAGCTAGAGGTGTAGATTTTCTTACCATACCTTCTAGCTATTACGATACCGTTTTAGATCGTGTTGGAGAAATAGATGAGGACTTAGAACCACTTAAAAACTTAGGTATTCTAATCGATAGAGATGACGAAGGATATCTATTGCAGATCTTTACAAAGCCAGTACTTGATAGACCCACCATGTTTTTTGAAATTATACAAAGAAAAGGCGCTCAATCGTTTGGAAAAGGTAATTTCAAAGCATTATTTGAAGCTATTGAACGTGAACAAGAGGAACGCGGTACTTTATAACGGATAAAAGGAGATAAAACAATTTCACATATTCGTAATAGGAACCCTTAAAATACAGAAGAATTTATATTATTATATTTATATATCTAAATTTTTGTTAAAATTCATATTAAAAAAACGTTTTCGGTTGATAAATCGTTAAAAAAAACCCACTTTTGTATTAATAAATGGAGTGGTTACCATTTATTAAAAAACAATAATTATTCTCATAATTTAAGTTTTTAGTTGGTTAATAAAAGTAAAAAGAGAGCTGTGGTGGCTCTCTTTTTTTGTTTTTTTGATTTTGCAACATAATTGTTTTTTAAGTGTTTATATTAAACCTTACTTTTGGAATGGATATTGCAAATGAGTTGATAATCATAGCCTTTTAAATCCCAAATCTTTATGAGAAATATAGGTATATTGCTTTTTTTTATAAGCATCTCTGCAGCATCACAGCAAACCCATCAAGCTTTTCAAGATGGAGAATGGTTTAAATTTAGAATACATTATGGATGGTTTACAGCAAGTTATGCTACGCTAGAAGTAAAAAATGAAATACTGGACGGAAAACCAGTTCACCATGTAATTGGCATAGGTAAATCCTCTGGGATATTAAGTGCTTTCTTTAAAGTTGAAGATTACTACGAAACCTATATCGACCGTAATAAAGTACTTCCCTATCGCTTTATTCGAAAAATAAATGAAGGCGGTCATACAAAAGACATTGTAATTAATTTTGATCACACAAAAAGAAAAGCTTTTGTGCATGATAAAAAAAGAAGTACTAAACGTACTTTTGACACCAAAGAAGATATTCAAGATTTAATGTCATCTTTCTACTATTTAAGAAACAATCTTGATACCCGAAACTTAAAAATTGGTGATGAGAAATTCGTTGATATGTTTTTTGACAATGAAATCTATAAATTTAAACTAAAATTCCTAGGAAGAGAAGTTGTCAAATCAGAACTAGGTAAAATTTTATGTTTAAAATTTAGACCCTACGTACAAGCAGAGCGCGTGTTCAAAGAGGAAGAAAGTATGACTGTTTGGATTAGTGACGATAAAAATCGTATGCCTATTAAAATTAAAGCAGACATTCTTGTAGGATCTATAGAGGCAGATCTTGAAGCATTTAAGGGGTTAAAACATCCATTTAAAATTATTGTAGACTAATGAAAGAAAACAACCAACCAGAAATAACCGAAAAGATAAAACAACTCGAGAAAAAATTTAAGAATTCAGGACAAGACCTAGGCGCTTATCTGGATGGTTTGCTTCATGATAAATATCTCACGTATTGGGATTATATACACCTTGATACACTATTGAGTTTACAAGTACCCCGAACTCACTTTCCTGATGAAGAAATTTTTATAACCTATCATCAAACAACAGAACTTTATTTTAAGCTAATCATTCACGAACTCAAACAAATTATTGATGATAAATTACAATCTGCCCAGTTTTTTATTGAAAAATTAACTAGGATCAATCGTTATTTTGGGGTTTTGATAGACTCGTTTGATATAATGATCAAGGGCATGGATAAAGAACAGTTTCTTAAATTTAGAATGTCCCTACTGCCGGCCAGTGGGTTCCAATCCGTTCAATTTAGACTTATCGAAATATACGCTACGCCATTACATAACCTGGTTAGCGCTGATCGAAGAGATAAATTTGGAAACGACACACCCTTAGAAGATCTATACGAAAATTTGTATTGGAAATCTGGTGCTACAGATCTAGCAACTGGTGAAAAAACCTTAACACTCAAGCAATTCGAATATCGCTATACACCCCGTATGGTTCGTATTGCTACTCAAGTTAAAAATAGCACTCTATATCAAAAATACCAGCAATTACCCCAAAAAGAGCGTGACAATACCCAACTTATTGAAGCTTTACGTACTTTTGACGTAAATGTTAACATTAACTGGCTTTTGATGCATATGGGGGCAGCTTATCGCTATCTTAATAAAGGAAAAGGTGAAATTTCTGCTACTGGAGGAACAAATTGGAAAAGTTTTTTGCCTCCAAGCTTTCAAAGAATCACATTTTTTCCTAATCTTTGGAGTCAAGAGGAAAAAGATAATTGGGGGCAACAATGGGTTACTCATCAATTTAACAACAAAAAACAGCATTAATCAATTGAAGAAGTCTATTTGCATACTGCTATGCTTAGCAGTATTTTACTCATGTAAGAAGGAAAATGAAAATGAAAAAGTAGCTCCTGCTACTGTTAACGTTGAAAAAAAAATAGCACCTCCCGTTATCAAAGAATATGGTTATGTGCTTAATGATTATCAAGTAATTAGAGACACTATAAAAAGAGGTGATAGTTTTGGAGGCATACTGGATAATCATGGGATTAGCCGAGCAAAAGTTTTTGAAATTACCAATGCGATAAAAGACTCCTTTAATGTCACTCGCATTAGAGCAGGGAAGCCGTATGTCGTATTAAAACCAAAGGATACTAGCAAATCTGCACAAGTTTTTGTCTATATAAATAATAAAGTAGATTATACGGTTGTTGATTTTACAGATAGTATTAAAGTTTATAAAAGGAAAAAACCAGTTAAACTTATAGAGAAAATTGCTTCAGGAACTATCCAGAGTAACCTTTCTCAAACATTTGACGAACTCAATCTTAGTTTTTTAGTAGCTTATAAGCTTGCAGATATTTATGCTTGGACTATTGATTTCACTAGACTTCAGGCAGGAGATCGATTTAAGGTATTATATACAGAAAAATTTATTAACGATACAATTCCTGCTGGTATAGGAGAAATTAAAGCTTCTCATTTTGAGCATAGAGGTAAATCAGTATATGCCTTTAAATTTATATCAGACAGCACCAAAGGTATCGCAGACTTCTACGACGAAAACGCCGAAAATTTAAGACGTGCCTTTTTAAGAGCACCTGTACAATTTAGCCGAATCTCTTCTAGATATAATCTAAAAAGAAGAATTAAATACTACGGGAACAAAATAAGACCTCACAGAGGTACTGATTTTGCTGCTCCCATAGGAACACCTATCCTTGCCACGGCAGATGGTATCGTAACAAAATCCGAACGCCGAGGGGGTAACGGCAAGTATGTAAAAATACGACATAATGCAACTTATGAAACACAATACCTTCATATGAGCAGACAAGCGGTTAGAAAAGGAGAGTATGTTCGCCAAGGAGATGTTATCGGTTATATCGGTATGACAGGTAATACAGGCGGCCCTCATGTGTGTTATCGCTTTTGGAAAAATGGTCGTGAAGTCGATCCTTTTAAACAGGATCTCCCAGCAAGCAAACCACTTGCTGATTCTTTACAACCTCTCTTTAAAAACCATATCATACCGCTCAAATCCCAACTAGACCAAATAACCTTTGAGAAAGAAAACCAAATTTTATAATTTTATGACATTGCCAACTATTAACCCGACCACCACAAAAGCTTGGAAATCCTTGTTAGATCATTTTGAAGAGTTTAAGGATATAACTTTGAAAGAACTTTTTGAAACGAATGATAAACGGGGACCAGAGTTTTCGATTGAATGGAAAGACTTTTATGTAGATTTTTCTAAGCAACGGGTGAATCACACCACACTTAGCTTGCTTATAGATCTTGCCAAAGAAGTGGGACTAGAAAAAGCTATAAAAAGCTATTTTGAAGGAGATATTATCAATGCAACAGAGAATCGAGCAGTTCTTCACACTGCACTTAGAGCTCCAGCATCCACTGTAGTGAATGTTGATAAAAAAAACATCATACCCGAGATACAAGCCGTCAAACAAAAAATCAAAGATTTTTGTGATAAGGTAATAAATGGTCAATTAAAAGGTCATACGGGTAAAGCCTTTGACACTATAGTAAATATCGGAATTGGTGGCTCAGATTTAGGACCAGTTATGGTTACCGAAGCTTTGGAGTATTATAAAAATCATTTAAAAATTCATTTCGTTTCAAATGTAGATGGAGATCACATTCATCAATGTCTCAAAAAAATAAATCCAGAAACTACGCTATTCGTTATCGTTTCTAAAACTTTTTCTACACAAGAAACTTTGTCCAATGCAAATACAGCACGTAATTGGTTTCTCAAAAATGCATCAAATGATGCAGTTGCCAAACATTTTGTTGCGGTATCAAGCAACATCCCAAATGTTTTAAATTTTGGTATTGATAAAGATCATATTTTTCCTCTATGGGATTGGGTTGGAGGTCGATTTTCTCTTTGGAGTGCTGTGGGACTATCTATTGCTTTATCTGTAGGTTACAAAAACTTTGAAGCTTTACTCGAGGGGGCACATGAGATGGATGAACATTTTAAAAACACCCCTTATGAAAAAAATATTCCTGTAATATTAGGATTATTGACCATTTGGTACAACAACTTTTTTGGAGCAACTAGTGAAGCTGTAATTCCCTATTCGCAATATTTACACAGACTACCCGCCTACCTACAACAAGGGATTATGGAGAGTAATGGTAAAAGTGTAGATCGCAATGGAAAAACTGTAAATTATAAAACTGGTACTATTATTTGGGGAGAGCCTGGCACAAATGCACAACATGCTTTTTTTCAACTTTTGCATCAAGGAACAACATTAATCCCTGCAGAATTTATAGGGTTTAAAAAATCTCTTTTCAAAGATCAAAATCATCATAACAAATTGATGTCAAACTTCTTTGCACAAACAGAAGCTTTAATGCAAGGTAAATCAAGTAACGAAGTTGTACAAGAGTTAAAAAATCAGGGGTATAATGCATCAGATATCGACAAGCTAAGCCCTTTTAAAGTTTTCAAGGGAAATAATCCCACAACTACAATCTTAATTGATCAATTAACACCTAAGAGTTTAGGAAAACTTATAGCGCTATATGAACAACGCATCTTTGTACAAGGAGTGATTTGGAACATTTATAGCTATGATCAATGGGGAGTAGAATTAGGTAAAAAATTAGCCAATACCATCCTGTCCGAAATAGAAACTAGACAAGTTTTAACACACGATTCTTCAACAAAATCTCTATTAAAAAAGTTTTTAGCATAACCAAATAGTGTTTCCTCAATTTTTCATATTTTTAATTGATTTAAAATCAGGGCGATGCAAAGTAATTTTATTGTAAAACCATAAAAAAATTATGTGATAATTTTTAACAATTACATAAAGTTGGTTTCAAGAAAGATTCGTTCTTTTGCACGGAATATTAAACTCAATTCATTATAATGAAACAGATTACATTTTTATTTACTGTAATGTTGATGGCAGTTGTAACATCAACCTTTGCTCAGGGGGTAACAAAATCTTCTATCAATGGTAAAATTACCGATAACTTAGGAGATCCTTTACCAGGAGCAAATGTAGTTGCCATTCACGGTCCGTCTGGAACAAAGTATGGAGCAATTACTGATTTTGATGGTTTTTATAGAATTGCTAACATGAGAAGTGGTGGTCCTTACCGAGTAACTATTTCTTACGTAGGTTTTCAAGGCTATCTTAAAGATGGGGTTTTTCTTCAGCTAGGAGATTCGCAAGACATCAGTGCTCAATTGCAAGAAGAAGCTAACGCTTTAGAAGAGGTAGTTATTACTGCTACTAACAATGGCGTATTTGATTCAGGAAAAACGGGAGCAGCTACTAATGTTGATCGAAAAAAAGTTAATACTTTACCTTCAATTTCTAGAAACATTGCTGATTTTGCAAGATTAACACCTCAAGCTCAAGTAAGTGGAGATGATGTAATTTCTATTTCTGGACAAAACAACCGTTACAATGCTATTTATATAGATGGAGCAGTCAATAACGATGTTTTTGGTCTAGCTGGAAGCGGAACAAATGGTGGACAAACGGGCGTAAGTCCAATATCCTTAGACGCTATTGAATCTTTTCAAATTAATGTGGCTCCTTTTGACGTAAAACAGTCAGGATTCTCTGGAGGTTCAATTAACGCAATAACAAAGTCTGGTACAAACAATATCGAAGGTTCTGCATACTATTTACTCAGAAACCAAGATTTGGCAGGAAAAACTCCTGAAGCAATAGCAGACGGTGGCGAAAGAACGAAATTGGCAGATTTTAATGCCGAGACATATGGATTGCGAGTGGGAGGTCCTATTATTAAAGATAAATTATTCTACTTTGTTAATTACGAAAGACAGGATAATGAGACACCACAGCCATTTGAATTTAATTCATATAGAGGAGCATCCTCACAAGCAGAAATTAATGCGTTGAGTGATTTCTTAAAAAATACGTATGGATACGATCCTGGAGTTTATGACAACAATACAAGCTCATTGATAAGTGACAAACTTATTGCTAAAATTGATTGGAATATTAATGACAACAATAATTTATCTCTTAAGCATAGCTATGTAAGAGCCGAACAGCTTGATGCCAATGGTTCTAATGGAAGTTCAATCAACTTTTTAAACAGAGCTATAAATTTTGAATCTGTTACTAATTCAACTGCTTTAGAATTGAGTTCAAGATTTAACAACAAAGTTTCTAATAATTTAGTTGTTGGTTATACAAGTGTTAAAGATGATAGAGGACCTAATGGAGATCCATTTCCTTCGGTTCAGATTTTTGACGGAAGTTCAAGCATTTTCTTTGGTTCAGAACCTTTTTCGACAGCAAACTTATTAGATCAAACTGTATTTACATTTACCGATAATTTAGAAATTTATTCTGGTAGACATACTATCACATTAGGAACTAGCAATGAATTCTCATCTGCTAACAATGTATTTTTCAGACAAAATTTTGGAGATTACCGATATAGTAATATTAACGATTTTATCAATGGTGAAAAACCGAACCGATATAGAAGAGGTTATTCTTTACAAGGAGGTTTTGGAGATGACTCTGAAGGAGCTGCTAAATTTAATGTATTTCAACTTGGATTTTATGCACAAGACGAAGTAAATATTACTGATAATTTTGTATTCACTGCAGGTCTAAGAATTGATCTTCCATATTGGGAAGATGGTTTAGAAAATGAAGATTTTAATACACGCTCGGTAGCTTTACTTGAAGCCTCAGGTAAAGATTTAAAAGGTGCAAGAGTAGGTAAAGGTATTGATACAAAAGCTCATTTATCCCCTAGATTAGGGTTTAACTGGGATGTTAATGGAACCAAAACGACTCAAGTTAGAGGAGGTTTGGGTATTTTCACTTCTAGATTACCACTAGTTTGGCCAGGGGCAACGTATACTAACAATGGTGTAACTGCTGGCTTTGTAGAATTGTTTAGAGATGACGCTCCATTTTTTGAGCCAAATGTAAATAATCAATTTACAGATCCATTACCTGGTTCTGGTACTACAGGAGGTCAAGTAGATTTATTCGCAGCAAATTTCAAATTACCACAAGTAATGAAGTATAACATTGCTTTTGATCAAAAATTACCTACTGGCTTTACGCTTTCTGCTGATTTTATTTACAATGATAATATTACTGCAGTTTCTTATGAAAATTTAAATCTTCCTAATCCAGAATTTACAACTACAGGAGCTGGTTCGCGTCCTAATTATGGATTTAATCGAATTGATAGTAATTACTCAGGAATTTTCTTAGCATCAAACACTGGTAAAGGTTCTTCTTACAACGTTTCTGCGACATTAGGCAAAAACTTTTATAGTTCTTTAGTAGATGTAACTACTCAAGCTACTTATTCGTACGGAGATTCTGATGGCGTTTTTGATGGAGAGTCTTCTCAAAATAGTTCGCAATGGCAAAGATTAGAATCTGTTAATGGATCTAACCGACCTGGATTATCTACTTCTGATTTTTCACCTGGTCATAGAATTGTGGCAAATTCTACAATTGAGTTTAAATGGAATGAAAATCTTAAAACTAGAATTGGAATTTTTTACCAAGGTTCTCAAGGTGATCCGTTCTCTTACGTTTACGGAAACTCTCCAAGAGGTGGTGGTCCAAGTGCAGGCCAGTTAATCGGAGATACTGGCAATAACACAGCCTTAATATTTGTTCCTGCAACTCAAGCTGATGCCAATCTCGTTGACCTACTTGATGATGAGGATAACTTAATATTAACCTCTCAACAACAATGGAATGCTTTAAATAGTTTTATAGAAGGGAACGATTATTTAAGAAGCAGAAGAGGGACATTTGCAGAGCGTAATGGCGATCGTGCAGAGTGGAGTCATATTGTAGATTTAAAGTTCGCTCAAGAATTCTCTATTAACGCATTTGGCAAAAAGAATACATTAGAATTTACAGCTGATATTTTCAACTTCACCAATCTTCTAAATAAAGAATGGGGTGTTAGATCATTTGCTGGTAGCTTTGATGCGGTCAATCTTTTAAATTTTGAAGGTTTTGAAACAGATGGTACTACGCCTACTTTTTCATATGATCCAGATACCGAAAGAGATCTAGATCTAGTTGATGACAGTGGGTTAAACTCATCAAGATGGCAAATGCAAATTGGACTACGTTATACATTTAACTAAACCAATTTTTTTATAATATCTTTAAAACCTCACTCTTACCGAGTGAGGTTTTTTTATACAATAATGAGTATCTTTGAATAAAATTATATCACTTATGTACGAAGCTGTTCAAATCCTTCATTCTTATTGGGCTTACTTAGTAGTCCTAGTAGTAATCCTAGCTACTATTAATGCAATCACCGGTGTTATTAGTAAACGTGAATACTCTCCCAAAGATTTCCGTATTTCTTTATTCGCGCTTATTACGTCTCATATACAACTTCTTATTGGTATTGTTCTTTTTATTGCTTCCCCTCTTGTCGTATGGTTTTCTGGAACAAGCTCAATGGGTGAAATCATGAAAAACCCAACTTTAAGACTTTATAACGTTGAGCATCCGCTAACTATGATTTTGATGATTGCCTTTATCACTATTGGCTACTCTAAACATAAGAAAAAATTAACTTCGACACCAAAGCTAAAAACGTTAGCGATTTTTTATACAATTGCTGCAATCCTAATGCTTTCAAGAATTCCATGGTCGAATTGGCTATAATTAATCTACAGAAATAAAATTATACTTTTATTGATGGATCTATCAAAAATAAAGCTTGTCGTAACAGATATGGACGGCACCTTATTAAATTCATCACATCAAGTAAGTAGTCGATTTTTTAACGTGTACAAAGAACTCGTTGATCAACACGGTATTATATTTGTTGCTGCAAGCGGAAGGCAATACTATAGCATTGTTTCCAAATTAGCATCAATTAAAAATGAAATTTATTTTATTGCAGAAAACGGTGCCCTAACAATGCATCAACAAAATGAGCTAGATAGTGTAGAAATACCGATAGAGACCTATCTTAATTTATTGAAACTCGAAGAAAGACTCCATGAATCACAAATTATAATTTGTGGCAAAAGAACAGCGTATACCAAAGCATATAGCAAAGAATTTATTGAGCTGTGTTCAGAATTTTATGAGCGCTATGAAATTGTAGATAATTTTGCAAATATACAAGACACCATATTTAAAATTGCAATTTGTAATACAAAAGGGACTGAAGAGCATGTCTATCCAATCGTAAAACATCTTGAAAATGAATTAAAGGTAAAGATATCAGGTAAAATATGGCTAGATATTTCACATGTTCAAGCAAATAAGGGAAATGCTTTACAAAAATTACAAACAAACCTAGGTATAACCGCCGCGCAAACGATGGTGTTTGGAGATTATAATAACGATCTGGAAATGATGGAGGCTGCAACTTATAGTTTTGCGATGAAAAATGCACATCCTAATGTCCTTAAAGCCGCAAATTATCGTACCGAGAGTAATGCTAACTATGGGGTGGAGCGTATAATGGAAAAAGTGTTAGAAGCAAAAATTAAAGCTCAGACTACAATTTTGAGTAAATAAAAAAGCTATTTCAGCATATACATATACTAAAATAGCTTTTCTCAACACTATTTTCCTCTATATCTATTAATATTAATCATTCAGCTTTAGTACGGCCATAAAGGCTTCTTGAGGGATTTCTACATTTCCAACTTGACGCATTCGCTTTTTACCTTTTTTCTGTTTTTCGAGTAGTTTACGCTTTCTAGAAATATCACCTCCGTAACATTTTGCAGTTACATCTTTACGTAATGCCTTAACCGTTTCTCTCGCAATAAATTTTGCACCAATTGCAGCCTGTATAGGAATGTCAAATTGTTGTCGAGGTATTAACTCTTTTAACTTTTCACAGATTTTCTTACCGATATCGTATGCATTATCCTTGTGTAGTAATGCAGAAAGTGCATCTACCGTATTTCCATTAAGTAAAATATCAACTTTTACAAGTTTTGATTCTCGTAATCCAATAGGTGAATAATCAAATGATGCATAGCCCTTTGAAACAGTTTTTAGACGATCATAGAAGTCAAAAACAATTTCTGCAAGTGGCATATCAAACGTTAATTCGACACGTTCAGTAGTTAAATAGGTTTGATTGGTTATTTCACCACGTTTTTCTATACATAAAGACATTACAGAACCAACAAAGTCAGACTTTGTTATAATAGTAGCTTTTATAAAAGGTTCTTCAACTCTGTTTAAGGTTGAAGGTTCTGGTAAATCAGACGGATTATTTACTATAATAATTTGATCTGGTTCTTTATTTGTAAAAGCATGATAAGAAACGTTGGGCACCGTTGTAATTACCGTCATATTAAACTCTCGTTCCAGACGTTCTTGAATGATCTCCATATGCAACATCCCTAAGAAACCACATCTAAAACCAAAACCAAGTGCTGCAGAGCTTTCAGGAACAAATACTAATGAAGCATCGTTGAGCTGTAACTTTTCCATTGATGAACGTAGTTCCTCATAATCCTCGGTGTCTACAGGATAAATTCCCGCAAATACCATTGGCTTTACATCTTCAAAACCACCAATTGCATTCTTTGTAGGACTTTTTGTATCGGTGATTGTATCTCCAACTTTTACTTCTCTAGCATCTTTAATACCTGTTATTAAATATCCTACGTCTCCAGTTTTTATAACTTGCTTTGGTACTTGTTTAAGCTTTAATGTACCTATCTCATCTGCAAAATAGCTTTTACCTGTTGCGACAAATTTGATTTGCTGACCTTTCCGGATTTCACCGTTCATTACCCTAAAATAGGTTTCAACTCCACGAAAAGGATTGTAAACAGAATCAAAAATTAATGCTTGCAACGATTCTTCAGGATTTCCCTTGGGAGCTGGTACCCTCTCAATGATAGCTGTTAAGATTTCTTCGATACCAATACCTGTCTTTGCACTTGCAGGGATAACATCAGAAGCATCACAACCTAAGAGATCCACAATATCGTCTGTAACTTCTTCTGGATTTGCACTTGGCAAATCTACCTTGTTAAGTACTGGTATAATCTCAAGATCATTCTCTAAGGCTAAGTACAAATTAGAGATTGTTTGTGCCTGTATACTTTGTGCGGCATCAACTATTAATAAAGCACCCTCACATGCAGCAATAGATCTAGAAACTTCATAGGAGAAATCTACATGTCCAGGAGTATCAATTAAGTTCAATATATAATGTTCTCCTTTGTAAGTGTAATCCATTTGGATTGCATGACTTTTAATAGTAATCCCTCGCTCGCGTTCAAGATCCATACTGTCCAATAATTGTGCCTGTGCCTCACGAGCGGTAACTGAACCCGTAAAATCCAATAACCTGTCAGCCAATGTGCTTTTACCGTGATCAATATGTGCTATAATACAAAAGTTTCTTATATTCTTCATCCTTCTCTGGTTACACCGTTACTAGAGCACTTCTACTCTATCAGTGATCAATTTTACGTATAGAACGTTTCTTAATCCAAGCTAAAGCTAAGTTAAAATTCGATCTTTCAATTTGCAAATATAATTGATTTCATAGCATCTAGATCATTAGATGCAATTCATTTATGTCATAAGATACTGATTTAATCCAAAGACCACTAAAAATAAAACCGGACAACGAAAATAATTCGCTATCCGGCTGGAGTGTTGTGTTAATTAGTAATAGTTTAAAAAGTATAGGAAAGACTTAACCCGTGGTATTCACCCGTGATAGGCATCAAACCGAGATTAGGATCTTTAAAAAGTTTGTTTTTATGAAAATAAGGGACCAAAAATCCAGAAGCTGCACCAACCAAGCTACCTACCATTACATCGGTTGGGAAATGTTGACCAGCTTTTACTCGTAGATGTGCTGTTGCATAGGTCGAAGCACCTGCCAACCCATACATTACCCATTTAAATGCGGATTCTGGATGATAATCTGCATAAACTTTGGCCATAAAAAATGTTGCTGTACCAACCAATGCTGGGTGACCAGCAATAAATGAGTTTTGTGAAGCTCCACGATTTCTCTCAGAAATATCCAGCTCTGTATTATATACGTAAGGTCTGCGGCGATCATTAAGCTGATGCGAGGTACTATACACTACTCCTGTAAATGACATTGCTTGAAGATATAATAAACTCACACGTAAATAATCTTTTCTAATTTTAGGATCTATACCAAAAACTAATAATGGGACAGGAACAGATCCATAAAATATCATATCACTAATTTTTTCTGCATCTTCATCAAAATTCCCAGCTGCACCACGATCAAAGCGATTTACATTAGCTCTATCTATACTCATAACCCGTTCATTTGGCACCCTATCTTTGCTATAAATTTGTGTAAAGTTATATAGTGTGATTCCTGCAGCTACTGCTGTAATAGGCAACTCATATTTAAAATTATAATTATATCTGTGTTGTTTTTCTCGATCACTGAAAGAAAGTGAATCTGTTTGAGCCATCCCGAATAAAGATGTAAATAGCAGTATAAAAAATAGTAGATTTCTTAAAGGCATAATATTAAATTTTATAAGTTTCGGTTACAAAACTGCCTATTTTTAAGACTTAAGCTTCACAAGTACTTGTTAATTTGCACCATTTTAAGAGGAGTTGTTAAGTTTTTCTCAACATAAATTATATCTTTCATCTTGATATATTCGTATTTTTGCATTCTAATACTACGTAAATTTCCATAGGAAATGATGGATGCTAACTTGTTTGTATTAAAGAAAATAAATTAACTAAAGAAAATTTAATTTGGCTAAAATTGGTGATATTGATGTAGGTGAATTTCCGTTGCTTTTGGCTCCGATGGAAGATGTAAGTGATCCACCGTTTAGAGCTCTTTGTAAAGAACAAGGAGCTGATGTTGTATATACTGAGTTTATATCTTCTGAAGGTTTAATTCGTGATGCTGCAAAAAGTGTTATGAAATTGGATATATATGAAAAAGAACGTCCTGTAGGTATCCAAATTTTTGGGGCTAACTTAGAATCGATGCTTCGATCTGTAGAAATTGTTGAAGCATCAAAACCAGATATTATAGATATTAATTTTGGATGCCCTGTAAAAAAAGTTGTAAGTAAAGGTGCAGGTGCTGGAATTTTAAAAAATATTGATCTAATGGTCTCCCTTACTGAAGCTATGGTCAAACATACCAATCTGCCAATAACCGTAAAAACTAGACTGGGCTGGGATCATGAATCTATCAAAATAGTAGAAGTAGCAGAACGATTGCAAGATGTTGGTGCTAAAGCTATTGCTATTCATGGCAGAACACGAGCACAAATGTATAAGGGGTCTGCTGATTGGGCTCCAATAGCTGAGGTAAAAAATAATGCTCGGATGCATATTCCTGTATTTGGTAATGGTGATGTCGATACCCCAGAACGTGCGATGCTCATGAGAGATCAGTACGGACTGGATGGCGCTATGATCGGTCGTGCGAGTATAGGCTACCCATGGTTTTTCAAAGAGGTTAAGCATTATTTTAAAACAGGAGAGCAGTTAGCACCGCCAACGATTCAAGAGCGTGTAGACGCTGCGCGAAGACATTTACAAATGGCTATAGATTGGAAAGGCGAAAAGCTAGGAGTGTTTGAAACTAGAAGGCACTATACTAATTATTTTAAAGGCATTCCACATTTTAAGGAGTACAGAATGAAAATGGTTACTAGTGATGCATCTCAAGATGTTTTTGACGTATTTGATGAAATCGAACAAAGTTTTAGTAATTTTATTTTTTCGTAAATCTTTGATGGTTTAATCCAAATATTTACTTTAAAAGTCTTTGATTAATTCTACTTGATGCAAGATAGGATGCTATGCCGCCTATAATTGTTATAGTAAAGAAAACAATAATAAAGCTTAAAACGGTTATACGTGTGGGATAAGGTAAACTCGGTGTTATCATAAGCAATCCATACTGTTGTTGCGCAAGAATCAAAAACAAACCTAAAAACAAACCAAGTACAGTACCCAAAATCGTCATCAACAACCCTTGAAAAAGAAAAATTTTCTTTAATCCCGATAGGGAAACGCCTAAGTTATAAAGCGTTTTTATATTTCCTTTTTTATCAATAATCATCATAATTATTGCCCCCGCAACATTAAACAATGCAATAACCGCAATAAGTGTTATCACAAGATAAGAAACAAGATTCTCGGTATTTAACATGCGATACAGGGTTGCATTAAGTTGAATTCTATTTTTTGTGATAATACGATCACCAAAGATAGCGGCTATTTTTGCTATTGCTTCAGCTTCGTCCTCTTCATTCTTTAATTTAATCTCTATAGCAGATACTTGATCGTTTGATAGTTCTAATAAGTTACGCGCTAATCCAATAGTTGAGAATACATACTTACTATCCAATTCTTCATTCACACTATAGATTCCTATAGGTACAGCACGTTGTTTTCTAAAAGCTTTTGAGGCATCGCTAGGAATTCCTTTACCTGGACGTGGAACATACATGCTCAAAAAATTAGTATAGGTACGTTCTACACCCATGCCTAACTCTCTGCTTATACCGTTACCTGCAACCACTTGAAAATCATTTTTACCTAACCAATTTCCATAGATTAAAATACTGTCTGGCGCTATAACCTGTGCATAACTTTCACTTACGCCTTTAATATAAGCGGTTTTAGGTTTGTTCTTATATTCTAAAAAGACACGTTCTTCAACAACTTCGGCATAGGTCACAATTTCTGTAATATCTTGTAATTGTTCGCGATCCTTAGGAGTGAGTTGAAACGTTTTGCCACTTGTTGGAAATAGCTTGAGATCTGGATCAAAAAATGAAGTATATCGTAGACTAAAATCCTTGAGCCCAGCAAATCCAGAAAGCACAAGGAACAACGCCATTGCTCCAATCACAACACCCATAGCCGCGATACCAGTAATTATATTTATCGCATTACTACTCCCAGGAGAAAATAAATAACGCTTGGCGATATACAGTGAAATTTTCAAAATTTAAATGGCGATGTTATTTGTGGTGCTAGTCTTTAAAGAACCTTATCTATTTTTTCTTTCGTCGTTCAAGTAAGTCTGGATCTTGTAAAGGATTTTCCTCCCCTTTTACTGCTTTTTCAATATTTGCAATATATTCAAGCGAATCATCTATAAAAAAAGATAATTCGGGCATTCGACGTAATTGGTGTTTTGTTCGCAAAGCTACTTGATGTTTAATTTGCGATTTCACTGCATTAACCTCTTTTAAAACTTTTTCTCCTTCAGCATGTGGAAAAACACTCATATATACTTTACTTATTGAGAGATCAGTGGTTACAGAAACTTTGGTTACAGAAACCAAAATACCCTGCACCCCTGCATCACGTAAGGCTTGTTGAATCACATCTGCGATATCTCGCTGTAAAACTCCTCCTATTTTTTTCTGTCTATTTGTTTCCATATTGCAAAAATACATATTAATATGATGTAGATGTAGGTCTACGATAATAATCGTAATTTTACCTTATTGAAATAATACCAGATGAATCATATAAACAAAATTGAACACCTAGGAATTGCTGTCAAAGACCTAGATCAAGCAAATCAATTGTACCAAAAGTTATTGGGCGTAGCTCCATACAAGGAAGAAATCGTTGAAAGTGAATCCGTAGCAACTTCATTTTTTGAAGTAGGAGAAAGTAAAATTGAGCTGTTGGCTAGTACTGATCCAAATGGACCGATTGGAAAATTTATCGCTAAAAAAGGAGAAGGTATTCATCATATTGCATTTGACGTAACGGATATTGAACTAGAATTAAAACGGCTAAAAGCTGAAGGTTTTAAGCTTATCAATGAACAACCTAAGCGAGGAGCAGATAATAAACTCGTAGCTTTTGTGCATCCAAAAAGTTCAAATGGCGTATTGATCGAACTATGCCAGGAGATTACAAATTGATCCTTTACAAATTGTAAAGATTAGCTTATTTTACTTACTAAACTGTTGATTTTAAAAGCTTCAATGAAACCGGTAAAAAAAATACAATCAAAACACAAAAAATGTTTGGCGTGTATCTATCTAATTCTTAAATTTGCCCTCCGTTTTAGGTCCCATAGCTCAGCTGGTTAGAGCATTTGACTCATAATCAAAGGGTCCTTGGTTCGAGCCCAAGTGGGACCACAAAAAAGCCTTACAGATTTTGTAAGGCTTTTTATTTACCTTGATTTCTCTTATAAATCATTAATTTTATTGTTATTTTGAAACTATTATAAAGTCAGATCTTCTATTGATCAGATGCTCATCTTCTGTACATTTAAATCCATTAATACAATAATTCTTTAGTTCTGTTTCTCCATAACCAATAGCACTTTCAATTCTACTTGGGTCTATGCCATTTGCAATTAAGTAATCATATGTAGAACGTGCTCTTTGGTTTGACAATTTATAATTCATTAAGTCTGCACCTCTACTATCGGTATGAGATTCTATACGTATACGAATCTTGGGAAAACTGTTCATGGCAACAATTATCTTTTGTAACTCTACTTCAGCTTGTGGTGTAATATTATATTTAAACGATTCAAAGAAAATGGGATTTACTTTTATTTTTTCAACATCTCCCTCTTTAACTACGAATTGTTCAAATGAGACTAGTAATACCAAGTTTTTCTTTGATTCTGCGTTTGGAGCATTAAGTGTTTTAACAACGGTGGTATGTTGCGTATATCCTGGTTTTGTAAATACAATAGTAAACTCAGATTCTAAAGGTAACTTGAGACTGTATTCTCCTTTTTCGTTAGCTACGATTTCTTTTTCTAAAGTATTTTGTTTGTTGTAAACTTTTACCGTAGCAAAAGGAATAGCAGTATTAGCGTTTTTATCCATAATCTGGCCGCTATAAAGTTGAAATGCTTTTGGTGTTAAGAGCTCAAAATAATATATATCATCATCGCCTTTCCCCATAGCTCTATTCGAAGAAAAGTACCCCGAAGCTACGCTCTCATTTTCGATATATGCAAAATCATCCATATTGCTGTTTATCGGTCTACCTAAATTTACAGGCATTGTATACTTGGTAACCGATTTTTGTTCTGCCTTAAAAATATCTAGTCCTCCTAGTCCAAAATGAGTATCCGATGCAAAATAGAGATCTTCACCAAGTGCAAAGGGGAACATTTCTCTACCTGGTGTATTGATATAAGAACCGAGATTAACAGGAGTTCCCATAGTACCATCTGCTTTTATTTCGCACACATAGATATCACTTCCTCCAAATCCACCTGGCATATCTGAGGCAAAATAGAGATGTGTTCCACCAGAAGAAATAGAGGGATGACCACAAGAATATTCTTTACTATTAAAATTAAGGGGTACTACATCGGTAATCTTACCCTCTTTTATAGTGCCTTTTAAGATTTGTATGTTTGACACTCCTTCTTTATTAACTTTTAACTTACGCTTAGAAGCATAATTGCGTGTAAAATAAACCGTTTTAAAATCAGGTGAAAAGGTCATTGTCGCTTCATGAAAGGAAGAATCTAAATTTTCTAGAAATTTTTTGGTATTGCGTAGTTGACCTGTACTTTGATCGATCGTGGCGACATATGGATCTAGAAAAGGCTGATCATTCCAAGAATAGTTACGTTGCATTGCTTTGGTAGTATCCCTACTAGAAGCAAATACCACGTTATTCTTGTAATAAGCAGGTGCAAAATCAGATTTATTTGAGTTTATTAAAAGATTATCAATCCTAAAGATAGCCTCATTATCAAGTAGGCTATCCAAATGTTTTTTTTGAAACTCGATAAGCCTCATACGCTCCGTATTATCGCGATAATATTGTTTAATCAAAGAATTAGCTTTCTCATATTCTTGATTTGATTTCAAACTTTGGATATAACGAATAAAAGTAGGCTCATCCATAGTTTCTATTGTTTCAGAATAAAGTTTTTCATACCATTCTTTAGCTTCTTTATACGCAGCTATGTTAAAATAGCTATTCGCCAATCCTCTCATAACATCAGGATGCACGTTTTTACTATTAGAGGCTGCTCGTTGGTAAAACTCTATAGCTTTTTTGAATTTAAAATCTTCAAAATAGCCGTCAGCACGCTTGCGATTACTTTGAGCAATAGCGGTAATTTGAAACAGTATAACAAGTAGTAGTACTATTTTTTTCATTGATATTACTATTATAGGGTTAAAAGAATCTAGGTGATTTTGCTTTTCGTTTTTTATCATGCAATGTATAACGTAAGATAATTTCATGAGATCCACTGTTATATTTACTTAGATCGCTTATAGAATAATCGTAGGCATAACCTAAATAAAAGGTATTGCTTATTTGAAATCCAGCCAATCCACTTACTGCATCATTAAACCTATAAGAGACTCCAACAGTTACTTTTTCCTGAATTAAAAAGTTAGATGAAACGTCAATAGTTATTGGAGCGCCTTCAGTTAATTTTACCATTGCTGCTGGTTTAAGTTTTAATTGAGGTGTAATTGGTATCACATATCCTCCTAAAAGATAGTAATGCACTGCCCGTTCTACCAGCACTTCATCTTGATCATCATAGCGCTCAGATTTAATAAAATTTGAAGCTGAAATACCAGCATACCATTGTTCTCCAAAAATAAAACTACCTGCTCCTATTATTGGTCGAAGTTTATTTATGTTTTCATTGAAAATAGCATCTTCATTTTCGTAAATCTCACCTTTTGACCAATCAATAGACAAGATATCCATACCCGCATTCATACCTAATCCTATATTTACGGTCGCATTTAGTTTTAGATGATATGAAAACGCCACATTGATATCTACTTGACTAGAAGGGCCTATTTTATCATTAAAAATATTAAACCCAAGTCCTACCCTATCAAAAAATTTACCATTTACTGTTAATACTTGAGTCTGAGGCGCACCATCGATCCCTACCCACTGTGAGCGATGTAATAACGAAGCTTCTAGTCTATCATTGGATCCAGCATAGGCTGGATTAATACTCATTGTGTTATACATATATTGTGTATACTGTGGTAGTTGTTGAGCATTCAATTTAGAATCGCAAATAACTATTAAAATAAATGCTGCATATATGTAGATTGTTGTCAAACGCATATTCCTATTGTTTAAGTTAGTAAAATGAAGTGGTTACAAAGTATTACCTGCCGATATAAATCCATCCCGTCTTTTCTTTCATCGTGGGATCCACTTTAAGAACATAGAAATAAGTACCTGTAGGCAACGTTTTACCTTTTTGTACTACTCCACTTACATTAGACATACCATCCCAGTCATTTTTATACGCTTGAGATTGATATACTACATTACCATAGCGATTATAAACTTCGAATATCGAGTTAGGATAATTTTCAATACAGTCGATGGTAAGAAAATCGTTTGACCCATCATTGTTAGGAGTAAACTCATTAAATACGGTAATACAGTTGATATTCAATTCAATTTCAGAACTATTATTTGACATATCTTGATCTTCGGGTAGAGAAGATTGAACTATTGCTGTATTAAAATATTCGCCAGATTCATTAACCTTAACTGTAATATTGAGTTCTGCAGATGTATTAGGCTCTAATGTAGAGATCATCCATATAGAAGTATTCAAATCATAATTACCAACAGTAGCTTTTGCATTACTAAATGTGAATCCACTTTGAATAACTTCACTTACTTCAACACTATCAACTTTTGTTTGTCCCAAATTTTGAACCGTGATAGTAAATACAACTGTTTCGCCAATAGATGGATTCATATTATCAACCACTTTGATAACTGCCAAATCTGTAACTAACGATACTGCTTTGGATCTAAGTTGTAGCTCATTTGTAGTTTGATCTGTAGCAACATTACCGGCAGTATTTGTAGCTTCTACTACAACATCGTAAATTCCATCCTCTAAAGCATTATCATCTGGGATTTGTAAAGCCCAAGTATCATCGGTATTATCTACTAAATCTCCATCACCTTCGTAATACATTTCACCATCCACTTCTACCATCAACGCGTCATCACTATCTGCAGTTCCTGTAATTAAAGGTGTTGTATCTGAGGTTTCTTGCGCATCTACCGTTGGTATTACCGGCATAGTTGTAGCTATCGTCGCACTGTCCTCTCCTTGAACACTGGTTACAGCGGCAGCGTTTGTGTAGGTAGCTAATACGGTCAGGGTGTTTCCCTCTCCAGGATTTGTGTACGTAATTCTTATTTCACCATCGGCAACCTGAGATGCAGTAATTGTCTGAGCGGCCCCATTAATTGTTATGGTTTCTCCAGGCGCGGCTAGCGCAGGTAAAGAAATAGTAGCATCAATCAACCCATCTAATTCATCTCGATTAATAAACCCATCATTGTTAGTGTCTTCAACAATTACAACTATAGGTGCTTCAGGTCCTCCAGAAGTATCAATCGTTAACTCATTTGAGGTGATATCTATTGACTCATTGCCAGCAGTATCTGTAGCGATAGCCTCCACATCATAAGTATTCTCTGGCAACTCATTGCCTATGGGAATCTGAAGTGTCCAAGTATCGTTTGTGTTGTCGGTTAAATCTCCGTCTCCTTCTGTATAGGTAACTCCGTTTACTCTCACCGTAAGGGCGTCATCACTATCTACTGTTCCTGTAAGTGTAGGTGTTGTATCATTGGTAGTTAATAAATCTACTGTGGGAACGAAAGGGTCAGAAGTATCAATCGTTAACTCATTTGAGGTGATATCTGTTGACTCATTGCCTGCAGTATCTGTAGCGATAGCCTCCACATCATAAGTGTTCTCTGGTAACTCATTTCCTGTGGGAATCTGAAGTGTCCAAGTATCGTTTGTATTGTCGGTTAAATTACCGTCTCCTTCTGTATAGGTAACTCCGTTTACTCTCACTGTAAGGTTGTCATCACTATCTACTGTTCCTGTAAGTGTAGGTGTTGTATCATTTGTAGTTAATAAATCTACTGTGGGAACGAAAGGATCAGAAGTATCAATCGTTAACTCATTTGAGGTGATATCTGTTGACTCATTGCCTGCAGTATCTGTAGCGATAGCCTCCACATCATAAGTGTTCTCTGGTAACTCATTTCCTGTGGGAATCTGAAGTGTCCAAGTATCGTTTGTATTGTCGGTTAAATCCCCGTCTCCTTCTGTATAGGTAACTCCGTTTACTGTCACTGTAAGGTTGTCATCACTATCTACTGTTCCTGTAAGTGTAGGTGTTGTATCATTTGTAGTTAATAAATCTACTGTGGGAACGAAAGGGTCAGAAGTATCAATCGTTAACTCATTTGAGGTGATATCTGTTGACTCATTGCCAGCAGTATCTGTAGCGATAGCCTCCACATCATAAGTGTTCTCTGGTAACTCATTTCCTGTGGGAATCTGAAGTGTCCAAGTATCGTTTGTATTGTCGGTTAAATTACCGTCTCCTTCTGTATAGGTAATTCCGTTTACTGTCACCGTAAGGGTGTCATCACTATCTACTGTTCCTGTAAGTGTAGGTGTTGTATCATTTGTAGTTAATAAATCTACTGTGGGAACGAAAGGGTCAGAAGTATCAATCGTTAACTCATTTGAGGTGATATCTGTTGACTCATTGCCTGCAGTATCTGTAGCGATAGCCTCCACATCATAAGTGTTCTCTGGTAACTCATTTCCTGTGGGAATCTGAAGTGTCCAAGTATCGTTTGTATTGTCGGTTAAATTACCGTCTCCTTCTGTATAGGTAATTCCGTTTACTGTCACCGTAAGGGTGTCATCACTATCTACTGTTCCAGTAAGTGTAGGTGTTGTATCATTGGTAGTTAATAAATCTACTGTAGGAACGACAGGATTTACTAGGTCTATTTCATAAGCTTCAGTATCCGTGATTATTCTAGAACACACTCCATTGCTGGTTTCTAAAGAAGCATCTATAATTTTATCAGAATCTGCTACAAGATCACTTCCATTTACGGTGATTGAAAACCTAAAATCACTTCCAACAGTTCCAGTATATTCTGTAGAATTTATAAATAATTTTACCTCATCATTAACCTTAGCATCTCCACTCGCTGTACCCTCTATAATTACATTTCCTGCAGCCTCAGTTGCATTAACTATATCATCAACGGTTATATTTGAATCTAATGTTATAGTTGGCGCAAGTGTGTTTTCTTGAACCAACACAACTACTGGTAGCCGTACAGATTCATTGGCACATCCTACTTTATTTGTTGCCACATAAAAAGTAGTATCTGTGGTTACTACAGGAGTATTAAAAACTTCGCCAGAATTTACTGTAGCTAATAAATTACCTCCTATTATAGCATCGTACCATTTTAATTGGAGCGATGCAGGATTTGCCGTGGCAACCAAACTAGCGGTATCTCCTTCACAAATAGTTACATTTTGTGAACCAGCATCTATAGTTGGTAAGGCTGGTGTCCTAGTGACGTCATATAATTCTAATCGTTGAGTAATCGAGACACTTGCAAAGGAAGAGAATTCTATAGCTATGCGATCTATCGGAGCACCTGGTGTAAATGAAATGGTTCCAATTTGATTGTTTTGTAGTAATGTAAGTAAGTCAACATTTAAAAGTGCAGAAAGTTCCGTGGATTGCACTAGCGTATCTCCATTATACCCTTTAATATTTATAAAATTTGCGATTCCTAGTGTTAGTAAAGAAGGATCTAAACGTAAACGAATACTAAAATTATCAGTAGCGGCAGAGGCTCCTTCAAAATAAATAATTTGTTCTATAGAAGCTCCAACGGCTATCAAACCTAAACTTAACTCAGAGAAAGTAGTCTCGTCGTTATCTAAAACATTTTCGGGATTAGTAACCCCTGCTCCACCCAAAGTTAATGCGTCAAGATTAAGACCGCTACCATCAAATGAGGTAAAACTTGCTCCCCCACAGTTATTAGCATCACTCACATAATATGCTCCATACACACTAAGCTTTTTCACGGGATCTGGGTCTAATTCAATTATCGTATTAATTCTATTGGTTAATCTAATACGATTATAGGGTTGAGTAGGTGTAAGGGCAATATAATAGTTGCCAGCTGCATCTATTATAATTTTTAAATTTGATTGAGCAAAACTATTTTCGACCGCAGAGTCTCCATCTAGAACAACCGTGTTATTGTTTAGAGCTTCCACTGTGAATTCTTGATTTCCAATAAGAACCAAATCTAATATCTCGGTCAAAACACCTCCTAGGCTCCCTCCTAACAAAGCGGGCAGCAAATTATAATCTGTATCAATTTTAACGTAAGAAGTAGTGTTTGCAGGTAGTAAAGATGGAAATTCCATTTCTAGAACACCCGAATACGAAGGCTGAACTGGCAAGGGTAAGAGCCTTCCTGGAAAAGCACGCACCTCTGCTTTTGTAGCGAGATCACCATCGGTGGCATTCGTTGCTAAATCTACGTTGGATTCGTTTACAATGATATTAGCAAAAACCTGAGTTTGTGCAGTTAAAACTGCTGTAGGAGTAGCTAAAAATAACATAGCAATCCATAGTACTTTTAATACGAGAGCGTGGGTAGTCGAAATTTCTTTCATAAATGTAGGTTTGATCGTTCATAAAATCATCGATTAGTCATGCAATGGGGTTGCAACTATAAATAAATTGTTGTTGATGAAAATGTCTATTGGGGTAAAGACATTGCGAACTAAATGTATATCTAAAACGCTTAACTACTATAAAAACCCTACTATTTTAACAGTTTAATTACATTTAAATCAGTTATTTACGGTTAAACCGTAAATAATAGTACTATGAAAAAATAAAACTAATTGTTTCTACTTGTATTTTACTGAAGCTGCTGAAGACGGGTTACATATTTACCAATGACATCAAACTCGAGATTTACGATTGACCCTTTATAAAGTGTGTTGAAGGTAGTATGCTTGTATGTATAAGGAATGATAGCAACACTAAACTCTCCAGTCTTAGAATCCACAACAGTTAAGCTCACGCCATTTACTGTGATTGATCCTTTTTCAATCGTTATATTACCCATACTCGTATCATACGTAAATGTATAATACCAGCTACCGTTAGCTTCTTTAACGTCTTTACATATACCTGTTTGATCTACATGGCCTTGTACAAGATGTCCATCCAATCTGGCACCAAGCTTCATTCCGCGTTCTAAATTGACCAGGTCTCCTATCTTGAGTGTGGACAAATTTGTTTTTTCCAACGTTTCTTTGATAGCCGTTACCGTATAAGTTCCTTCGTTAATCGCTACAACCGTGAGGCATACTCCGTTATGCGCAACGCTTTGATCAATCTTTAATTCATCTGTAAAATTGGTCTTGATTGTTATATGAAGATTCTCCTTATTAGAAGTTAGATGATCTACTTTACCTAATTCTTCGATGATCCCTGTGAACATAATTGCGAATTATTTAGTTAAATTTGCGCACGGATTAGTTGATACGTCTCGTGAGTCGCAAAAATAATCATAAACGCGCTTAAAATGAAGAAAGAAGAAAGAATAAGAGTTGGTATATCCATTGGAGATCTTAATGGAATTGGAAGTGAGGTAATTATGAAGACTTTTGAAGATCCTCGCATGTTGGATTTTTGCACTCCAGTTATATTTGCTTCGGTAAAAGTACTTTCTTTTTTGAAAAAGCAACTCAAAAGTACTATCAACTTACATGGCATTGACACTACTTCTCAAATTCTAGACGGAAAAGTAAATATTCTCAATGTTTGGAAAGAATCTGTAGCTATTAATTTTGGAAAGGAAGATGCTACGATTGGTGCCTATGCGATTAAATCTCTAAAGGCAGCTACCAACGCATTAAAAAATAATGAAATAGATGTTTTGGTTACTGCACCAATTAACAAAGCAAGTATACAGGCAGAAGATTTTAAATTTCCTGGACACACAGATTATTTAAATCAAGAATTTAATGGAGACAGCCTTATGTTTATGATAACCGATGATCTCAAAATCGGTTTACTCACAGATCATGTAGCTTTAAAAGATATCGCTCAGACTATAACTCCAACTTTGATACAAAGTAAAATTAACACTATATACTCTACACTCCAACAAGATTTTGGTATTTCTAAACCAAAAATTGCTGTATTAGGTATCAACCCTCACAGTGGTGACAACGGAGTTATTGGTAAAGAAGATCAAGAAATTTTAAAACCAACACTTCAAAAAATAAGAGAAGAAAATAAGCTTGTATATGGGCCCTATGCAGCCGATAGTTTTTTTGGATCCAAAACATATACTACATTTGATGCAATAATTGCTGCCTATCATGATCAAGGTTTAATACCTTTTAAAACACTGTCTTTTGGGAAAGGCGTAAACTATACTGCAGGGCTAGACAAAGTGCGTACTTCCCCCGATCATGGGACAGCGTTCGAAATTGCAGGCAAAGGTGTTGCAGACCCCAGTTCTTTTAAAGAAGCCGTATTCGCTGCGCTATCCATTTTCAAAAAACGTAACGAATATAAAATTCTAACTGAAAACCCTTTGAAGAAACACGCTCGTAAACCCATACAACGTAAATAATAATTTGGGAAAAAATTTCAAATTACTATTTCAAAATACTTAGTAGACCATATGCTAAAAGGAATAGTAGGCATGAAAAATGTTGTAATCTAACATAAAGTAACAATCTGATATAATTTTATTTACAAAAGTACTTTGATAAAATTTTTTTATTATCTTTGCACCCGCCTTTGCCAATATAGCAAAAGCCTGAAACTGATGATGAAATGAAACAACTAAAAGCGTATAACATCCCTTTTGTTGGACTGAAGCAAGGAATACACCAGTTTGAATATCAAATTGACAATACGTTCTTTGAACATTTTGAGTATGACGAATTTAATGCAGCCACAGTACGTGTGGTGCTAGAATTCAATAAAAAGAATACCATGTTGGAACTCAAATTTACAGCTACAGGTTTTGTAAATGTAAATTGTGATGTTACCGATGAACCTTTTGACTTACCCATTAATAATGAATTATTTTTGGTAGTTAATTTTGGCGAAACGTATAATGATGAAAATGAAGAACTTTTGATCCTTCCATACGGAGCGTATGAAGTAAATGTACAACAATACATTTACGAATTAATAGCTTTGGCCGTGCCTTACAAAAGGGTACACCCAGGTGTAGAAGACGGAACATTAAATTCTAAAGTACTTGAAAAGTTAGATGAACTTAGTCCTAAAGAGAACACAACACAAAAAAATGACGAGGATATTGACCCTCGTTGGAATAAATTAAAAAACTTATTAAACGATAAATAATATTTAGCAATGGCACATCCTAAAAGAAAGACCTCAAAAACGAGAAGAGATAAAAGAAGAACACATTATAAAGCTTCTGTACCACAAATTGCTATTGATCCAACTACTGGTGAAGCACATTTATACCATAGAGCACATTGGCACGAAGGAAAATTATACTATCGTGGTCAAATCGTAATTGACAACACAGAAGAAGAAACAGCCGCATAAGCAAACTGTTAAAAATCAAACTATAACTCTCACATAAGTGAGAGTTTTTTTGTTTTTAGTTGAATATGTGTCAAAATCCCACTATTTTGCGCCATATTTACATATAATTTAGTAATTTCAACGGCTTTTTGAGTCCTTATATCTCTCTAAGCACGGAAACTAAAACCAAGATATGAGTAAAATCTCAGCCGCTATTACAGCAGTAGGTGCTTATGTGCCAGATTACGTCTTAACCAATGCGATTTTAGAAACAATGGTGGACACAAATGACGAATGGATAACCAGTCGTACAGGAATTAAAGAAAGAAGAATCCTAAAAGACAAAGACAAAGGAACTTCTTATCTTGGAATCAAAGCAGCAGAAGATTTAATTGCAAAACGCAATCTTGACCCATCAGAAATTGACATGGTTATTTTTGCAACCGCTACACCAGATCTCCCAGTTGCATCTACAGCTGCTTTTGTAGCCTCTCAAATAGGTGCTGTTAATGCATTCTCTTATGACCTACAAGCAGCATGTTCAAGCTTTTTATATGGTATGTCGACAGCCTCGAGCTATATTGAATCTGGTAGGTATAAAAAAATACTACTTATTGGAGCCGATAAAATGTCCTCTATCATAGATTACACTGATCGTGCAACGTGTATTATTTTTGGAGATGGTGGTGGCGCCGTACTCTTTGAACCAAACGAAGAAGGACTAGGATTTCAAGATGAATATTTGCGTACCGATGGAATCGGTAGACAGTTTCTTAAAATAGAAGCTGGTGGTTCATTACTACCACCTTCAGAAGAAACTGTAACTAAAAAACAACACTTTGTTCAACAAGATGGAAAGTCTGTTTTCAAATATGCCGTATCTAATATGGCTGACGCTAGTAGTAAAATAATGGAGCGCAATAATTTATCTGGAGATGATGTAGACTGGTTGGTGGCTCATCAGGCGAATAAGCGTATCATTGATGCTACTGCAAATCGCATGAATCTAGACGAAACTAAAGTTCTAATGAATATTCAAAAATATGGCAATACAACCTCTGCAACCTTACCCCTTTTATTAAGTGATTTTGAAAAGCAACTGAAAAAAGGAGATAATATTGTTTTTGCCTCGTTTGGTGGAGGCTTTACCTGGGGTTCTATTTATCTAAAATGGGCTTATAATTCCTAAATAATAACAAAACACAATACACTATATTATGGATTTAAAAGAAATTCAGAATTTAATTAAATTCGTAGCCAAGTCGGGAGCTAGCGAAGTAAAATTAGAAATGGATGATGTTAAAATCACCATTAAAACAGGATCTGAAGATAGTAAAGAAACCACTATTTTACAGCAAATCCCTATGAATGCTCAGATGCCAAGTCATCAAATGAGTCAGGCACCAATACCTGTAACTCCTAACCCAGTCGCTACAACTACCGAGGGTGCAAGCAAAGCGGAAGAGGATAACTCAAAATATATTACTATAAAATCCCCTATTATAGGAACTTTTTATCGCAAACCTTCTCCAGATAAACCTGCCTTTGTTGAAGTTGGTGACTCAATTAAAGAAGGAGATGTACTTTGCGTTATCGAGGCGATGAAACTCTTCAATGAAATTGAAAGTGAAGTTTCGGGAACGATCGTAAAATTACTCGTGGATGATTCATCACCTGTGGAATTTGATCAACCACTATTTTTAATAGATCCATCATAACCCAACTCTTAGATAACTGTGTATTTTTCTATTGATTTTATCTTTAGGTACTTTAAAAGTACCATAAAATCACAGAGTCAAAGATTTTAAATTTAATTAGTTATGTTTAAAAAAATTCTAATCGCCAACAGAGGAGAAATTGCCATGAGGGTAATTCGAACCTGTAAAGAGATGGGGATCAAAACTGTAGCCGTTTATTCAACTGCCGATGCAGAAAGTTTGCATGTACGTTTTGCAGATGAGGCTGTATGTATAGGACCCGCTCCCAGTAGTGAGTCGTATCTTAAAATGGCAAATATAATTGCTGCTGCAGAGATTACTAATGCCGATGCTATTCATCCAGGCTATGGTTTTCTCTCCGAAAACGCTAAATTTTCAAAAATTTGCGAAGAGCATGAAATCAAATTTATAGGTGCTAGCGCAGAAATGATAGAAAAAATGGGAGACAAAGCTACGGCTAAAGCTACCATGAAAGAAGCAGGTGTGCCAACTATCCCTGGAAGTGAAGGTATTCTAGATTCATTTGAAGAAACCAAAACATTAGCAGATGAAATGGGCTATCCCGTTATGCTTAAAGCTACGGCTGGTGGTGGTGGTAAAGGAATGCGCGCAGTTTGGAAAAAAGAAGATTTACGTAAAAGTTGGGATAGTGCGCGTCAAGAAGCAGCCGCATCTTTTGGTAATGATGGTATGTATATGGAAAAGCTTATTGAGGAGCCTCGCCATATCGAAATTCAGATCGTTGGAGATAGTAACGGTACTGCTTGTCACCTATCAGAACGTGATTGCTCTGTACAACGTAGACATCAAAAATTAACTGAAGAGACACCCTCTCCTTTTATGACCAACGAACTACGTGAAAAAATGGGAGAAGCTGCTGTAAAAGCTGCAGAATATATAAAATACGAAGGTGCTGGTACTGTAGAGTTTTTGGTGGATAAACATCGTAATTTCTACTTTATGGAAATGAATACTCGTATCCAAGTTGAGCATCCAATTACAGAGCAAGTTGTTGATTATGATTTGATACGAGAGCAAATTTTGGTTGCTGCTGGAATTCCTATTTCTGGTAAAAATTATTTTCCGCAATTACATTCTATAGAGTGCCGAATTAATGCCGAAGACCCTTACAAAGATTTTAGACCTTCACCTGGAAAAATAACTAATTTACATATTCCTGGTGGACATGGGGTACGTGTTGACACGCATGTTTATAGCGGCTACACTATACCGCCAAATTATGACTCCATGATTGCAAAATTAATTACTACTGCTCAAACTAGAGAAGAAGCAATTAATAAGATGAAAAGAGCACTAGATGAGTTTATTATCGAAGGCATAAGTACAACGGTTCCTTTTCACAGACAATTAATGGATCACCCAGACTACGTTGCTGGTAATTATACTACAAAATTTATGGAATCATTTGTTATGAATGATCCTGTAAACTAAATATATAATAAGCCTCGTAACTGAGGCTTTTTTTATGGATATAAGTTACTGGGAATATAAAAATTGGTTATCAAATATCGATATTGCAATTATCGGTAGTGGCATTGTAGGGCTTCAGTGTGCGTTACAAGCAAGAAAACGTTTTCCCAAAGCAAAGATCATTGTTTTTGAAAAAGGTATACTCCCAGAAGGTGCCAGTACTAAAAATGCAGGGTTTGCATGTTTTGGCAGCATCTCTGAGATAATGGATGATCTTACTTTTCATACAAAAAAGGAGATAGTTCAATTAGTACAAAAGAGATATACGGGACTTCAAAATTTACGTACTACCCTAGGAGATAAAGCTATTGACTTTAAGCAATATGGAGGTTATGAAGTTTTTACCAACGATACATCAGAATTATATGAGAATTGTATTAAAAACATGTCTTCTATAAATGAGATGCTTTATCCTGTATTTAATCAAAGTATATTTTCAGAAAAAACTACTAATTTCGGTTTTCAAGGTGTTCAAAAAAAACTGCTATTCAACTCTTTAGAAGGTCAAATTGATACAGGAGCAATGATGAGTGCCTTATTGAAAAAAGTGGTTAAAAGTGATATAAAAATTTTAAACGGATGTGCTGTTCTTAATTTTATCGATAATAAAACATCTGTGTTCGTTGAAACAGAAAAATTTTCGTTCAAAACCGATAAAATTTGTATCGCAACGAACGGTTTTGCCAAACAACTTGGTAGTGATAAAGTAACACCAGCACGAGCTCAGGTTGTCATAACAAAACCTATTAAAAATCTAAAAATCAAAGGTACGTTTCATATAAATAAAGGGTTCTATTATTTTAGAAATATACAGAATAGAATCTTACTTGGAGGCGGTCGCAATTTGGATTTCAAAACAGAAAATACACTCTCTCTAGGTCACACACCTGTGATTCAAAATGCATTAGAAAATTTACTTAAAACTATAATCGCTCCTAATTATGAAATTACAATTGACCGTAGATGGAGTGGCATTATGGGTGTGGGTGATCAAAAAAAGCCAATTGTTAAGCAATTATCTGAAAATGTATTTTGCGGCGTACGTCTGGGCGGAATGGGCATTGCTATTGGAAGTTCCGTAGGCAAAGAACTGGCAGATTTGCTCTAATTAATTTTAAGCATCTTTTATGAATTCTGCTCAAATAAAACAAAACTTATATAGTCAATGTAGAGATTATACTGCTATGAAGCTCAAACGCTTATCAGATCAGGTTTATGATATACAAAGTGCTCTCGAATCAGAAACTAAAAGTTCTGCAGGTGACAAGCACGAAACTGGCAGAGCAATGCTTCACCTAGAGCGTGAAAAACTTGGGATACAAATAGCCGAAGCACAAAAACTAGATGTTATCTTGTCAAAAATAGATATCACACCGTCTACGCTGATTACTCTAGGATCTCTGGTTTATACTAGCGGAGCCGCTTTTTTTATGAGTATATCTATTGGAAGTTTGGAGGTGCATGATACAACTTACTATGCTGTAGGGGTAAACTCTCCGATTGGCAAGATGTTATTGGGAAAAAAAATTGGAGATATCATTCAATTTAATGGAAACCCAATCGTTATTGAAAATATAATTTAAATATAGTATTTTACCACTTTGATTAATATAAGCATATGAATTATCGAATTTTTATCCTTTTGATTAGTTTAACTACGATTATAGGATGTAAACCTTATGAAACTACCAAAGTTCGTAAAAATCAAATAACTTATGATGAGTTTCGCTTACAACAAAGAACATTTCCATCGCAAGACGGTGTTATAAAATATATTGACAAAGGTAATGGTCCTGTGATTGTTTTACTTCACGGTGTGCCCACTTCTGGCTGGTTATATCGTAAAATGATTGATCCATTAGTCTCTGGCGGTTACAGGGTTGTAGTGCCTGATATGCTTGGATTTGGATCAAGCGATTCTCCTGAGGGTTTTGATATCTATAATGAACAAAATCATGCCAAGCGCTTGCTAGAACTTATGGAAGGATTAGGTGTTGAAAAATGGACCCAAGTAGTTCATGATGCCGGAGGTGTTTGGACATGGGAACTTATAAAAAGTCAACCTCATCGTATAGAAAATCTAGTGTTACTAAATACGGTTATTTTTGATAATGGATTTTATCCACCCATACAGTTACAGCCTGGGATTGCTTCAAAAACGAAAATGTGGTCATATCGAAAAGGTATCGCCACCAATAATTTATTTAAAAAACTATTTGACGAAGGACTACAAGAGAATACCTTGAATCATCTCGATGTAGAAGGTTATAAAATTCCTTTAACCGAAGGTAAAACTGATGCTTTATATTATTATTATAGCGAAACGTGTAATACACTTCCAGACTATAGAGACGTTTTTGAAAGTTTTAACGTGCCAACCATGGTTATATGGGGTATACATGATACTATGTTACAGTGGCCACCTCAACAAATAAGCGTTGCAAATAGTTTTGCTATTAAAGAAGAGGCAATACATATTATAGATGAAAAACATTTTGTACAAGAAACTAAAGCAAAAAAAATTAGCTACCTTATTAGAAACTTTCTTAGTTCGGACAAGGAGAAGTAATCCAACGTCGCTTCTCTATTCTAAAGATGGTTTCGTTTATAAGTCTTTCTATTTGTTGTAACTCTTCCCGATTAACCGCTAGATCAATTTTATCCGAAGGAGTTCGTAATAAAAGATTTCTGCATTTATTTTTTTTATCACAGCTAGCACAAGGTGCAGTTTTCATGCTATCATGACAAAACGTAGCAAAATCTTTTAGCTCATAAAAAGAAAGTAAAAACCCAGTGTTGCAAAAAACTATTTGTATTTTAGGCAAGGATGTTTCTAACTTTTCTTTCCAATAAAAAGACATTCCAATAGAATTACTATAAATCTTATCAATCGTACTCATAGACTAATATTTAATTCAAAAATAATATTATTTATAATAAATCTAAATAAAAATTAGTTAATTTATATCCTTCAACATTAATTGAAGTTTTATCTCGTTATTCCATTCATTTTCTCCTATTGTATACACCGCATCAAAGGGCTTGTTAGATTTTATCAATTCATATTTATTACCGAGATTGAATCCAATGGCATCAAATTGAAATTTATCCTTAATTACCGTGAGCTTCAAATGCTTTTCATCGGCACCTACGCATTTACCCCACCCTTTATCAACTAAAGCTTTTGTTAAAAAAACAGGTGCCATATTACCTGGACCAAAGGGTGCAAATTGTTTCAATATTCTATAAAACTTATTGGATATTTGATCTAATTCTAGAGGTACATCTATTAAAATTTCAGGTGTTTTTAATTCGCTATCTATACTTTTTGCAACTACCTCCTCGAATTTGTTTTTGAAAGCATCATAATTTTTTTCATACATTGTTAAACCTGCTGCGTACTTATGCCCGCCAAATTGATCGATGTAGTCTGTACAGGACTCTAACGCATTATATACATCAAAACCCTTAACCGACCTTGCCGAGGCAGCTAATTTGTTACCGCTTTTTGTAAACACAAGCGTAGGACGGTAATATGTTTCGATTAATCTAGAGGCTACTATACCGATAACCCCTTTATGCCAACTAGCGTTATAGACCACAGTGGTACATCTATTTTCTTCGTTTTTTGATTTTATTTGTTCTAAAGCTTCAATCGTTATAGATTGATCAGTTTCCTTACGATCAACGTTATAAACCTCAATTTCCTTAGCATATGCAACCGCTTGTTCATAATTAGTGGCGGTCATTAGCGTAACAGCATGTAAGCCATGTTTCATTCTGCCAGCAGCATTGATACGAGGCGCTAATAGAAATACAACATCTGTAATGGTAAGTTTCTTTTTTTTAACTTGGGAGAGCATTGCTTGAAAACCAATGCGAGGCATTTTATTCAAAACTTGTAATCCATAATATGCCAAAATTCTATTTTCACCAGTAATAGGAACAATATCTGCACCAATTGCCGTCGCCACAAGGTCAAGATATTGAAGAATATCTTTTATTTCTCCTCCAAAACTAGTTTGCAGTGCTTGAATTAGTTTAAAACCTACTCCGCAACCACAAAGTTCTTTATAAGGATACGAGCAATCTTCTCTCTTTGGGTCCAACACCGCCACAGCTTTTGGTAGTTGCTTTCCTGGTCTATGATGATCACATATTATAAAATCAATACCTTTTTCTTGAGCATAGGCTACCTTATCAATTGCCTTAATTCCGCAGTCCAGCGCGATGATTAAGGTTATGTCATTATCTGCTGCATAATCTATACCTTTATAAGAAACACCATAACCCTCATCATACCGATCTGGAATATAACTGGCTATTTGTTGAGAAACTGTTTGTAAGTATGAAGACAGCAATGCTACAGATGTAGTACCATCGACATCATAATCGCCATACACCAATATATTCTCACCAGAGTCCAACGCCTTCCTAATTCTCTGTACCGCTTTATCCATATCCTTCATTAAAAAAGGATCATGCAGATCTGCCAAATCCGGTCTAAAAAACTTTTTTGCATCCTCAAAACTTTCAATACCTCTTTGTACTAACAACTCGGCCAACACTTGATCGATATTTAGAGATTCTGCAAGTTTTACAACAACACTGTGATCTGGTTTTGGTTTTAAAATCCAACGCATGTAATATAATTTAAGAAATATGGTGGTTAAAGGTACAAGATTTTAACTGAGGTTGCGTATTGGTTTTAATTCGTTAAAGTTGTATTTTTCCAATATACTTATAAAAAACATCTCATCTATGCCATTAGTAACACCTTTGCCAGCAACTCATGATTTAGAAACACAAAAACTTTCTGATTTTTTCAATGAAACATTGGGTTTTTGTCCAAATTCTGTACTAACCATGCAGCGTCGACCTGCTATATCCAAAGCTTTTATAAATCTGAATAAAGCAGTAATGGCTAATGAAGGTCGTGTGACTTCAGCCTTAAAAAGGATGATTGCATGGGTAAGTAGTAATGCTACAGGTTGCCGCTATTGTCAGGCACATGCCATTCGTGCAGCCGAACGCTATGGAGCAGAACAAGAACAATTGGATAACATTTGGGATTACAAAACACATGACGCATTTACGGATGCAGAGCGTGCGGCCCTAGATTTTTCGATTGCTGCTTCTTCGGTTCCAAACAGGGTAGATGAAGCTGTAAAAACCGAACTTTATAACTATTGGGATGAAGGAGAAATTGTTGAGATGCTGGGTGTTATTTCCTTATTTGGATATCTAAATCGATGGAACGATTCTATGGGAACTACAGTAGAAGAGGGCGCTATAGCATCTGGAGAAAAATATCTAAGTAAACATGGTTGGGAAAAAGGAAAACATGGTTAGTGTTAACGAGGGTATACTAATTTTTATCAAACTACAATTTCAACGGGTTTAACTTTTTGGTAGTATCCATGATTTTGTGTAAACAAAAGTTATGGATACTGTTTGTTATCTAAATACCTTTTCTGATTGCTAGGAAGAGTCAAAGAACAAAATAAGATCTTCACAATTGTTTTACCAAGATTACACAGCGTACGGATATTCGTTCATCTCAATTCTCTACAAATCGCTCTAATTCTGCTTCAGCAATTCCTATAGTGGAGCGTTATAATTATATTTCATATCGCCTATAACAGGCTTTTTTACCTTTTCAAACTACATACCTAGAACTATTTCTAATTTGATGTACTAAATAGATTTGAGTATCTACGGTTGACAATACCTTAAGGATATCAGTTATCTTCACCAAGTTATCCTCTAGACCCTGCGGCCTTATATCAGTAACAATATTTTAACAAAATACAGCATACTCATCAAACATACGCCTAATTTCAAATAATTTTTTATGACTTTCACAATTAAGTCTTACCACAAGATAAGCAGTAATGTTTATCACTTTATATGGGTGTGTGAACTGAAAGACAATATTATATGAAGCGATTAATACTTTGTATAGGTTTGTTCTTCCAATTTCAAAGATGCTAATTCCCTCTACCAATAGTAAATGAAAATAGCTGAATTAGAGAAGTCAAATCTATTAAAATTTCCAGAAGCTCATTTCAAATATCCTAAGCACTATTATCTTTGATGTAGAGATGGAATGATTATACTGTCTATTGATAAATAATTACCCTTGTGCTAGGATTAATAGCAAGTTCAAACATGCCTTGACAGTTTCTAGGTATAGTTTATCTGGCTCTTATCCAACTCTGTTTAATCCGCTTGCTAGAAAATCCATTACGATTGTTAAAACTTGCCTATTTTTCTTTTACATAATTTATTGGACACTACACTACCAAAAAAGATGTCACTTCTTTCCTGCTAAAACAATTACAATTTCACCTTTTGGAGGCTTACTTTCAAAATGTTCAAAAACTTCTTTCACCGTACCTCGTATTGTTTCTTCATACAATTTACTTAATTCTCTGGAAACAGAAACTAAACGATCCTGACCAAAGTATTCTATAAAATTATGCAATGTTTTAAGTAATTTATGAGGAGATTCATAAAAAATCATCGTTCGATTTTCTTGCGCCAATGCCAAAAGTCGTGTTTGCCGACCTTTTTTAACTGGTAAAAATCCCTCAAACACAAACCTATCATTGGGTAAACCACTGTTAACTAATGCTGGTACAAAGGCAGTCGCTCCTGGCAGACAATCTACCTCAATATTGCCTGCTACACAAGCTCTTACCAAAAGAAATCCAGGGTCGCTAATCGCTGGAGTACCTGCATCACTGATCAATGCTACCTCCTCGCCTTGAGATAATCTATTGATTATGCTTTCTACAGTCCGATGCTCATTATGCATATGGTGACTTTGCATAGGGGTAGTGATGTCAAAATGCTTTAGCAATTTACCACTAGTACGCGTATCCTCTGCTAGAATCAAATCAACTGTTTTTAAGACTTCAATAGCACGTAGCGTAATGTCTTGCAAATTACCTATCGGTGTAGGAACTATATATAATTTTGACATAAATTAATAGAGTCAACTATGTGTTTTGATTATTCAAATTTACTCATTACCAAATTAATGAATCGCTCTTCATGAACCTCTTTACCATTCCAATGATTATGATCTGGTTTCACCATCGTTTGTATAAAGTCATCTGCTTCTTCTTTACTACTATAGGTATTGAGTTGCGATAAAACACGGTTGTAGTCGGCAGAGCTGCCGTCGAATAAGTGTTTTATAAATGCCAGACGATCATTAAGACCGATATGAATTCCTTTTTTTAATCGATCATGTAATGATTTTGGCTTTTCATTAGTTGGATGTTCTTTTATTTTATCTAATATAGGTAAGCCTTCATGTGCAGCAGTAATCTCTTCAAAATCATTTTTTTTATAACTTTGATCTGTCATTAATGCCTCTTTATACCTATCTTCTTCATTCGCTCTAACAAAAAGATCACCTGTTACTCGAGCGTTGATTTCTTCAATAATCAATTCTGGTCTTTCTTCTAGCTTGGGAGATATTTCCTCTATAATCTTATCCTCTTTTTTGAGCTCCTTGGTAGCTACTTGCCTTGTAAATTCTTCGGCCTTCACTACCTCGTTTTTTTCAGATTTTTTTTCGATAGTGTCTGACTCTATCTTTTTAGGTACATTTTGAACATTACTATCCGTTGTTTGCGTTGTTGATTTATCCTTTTGTATTTTTTCGTTATCTACAAAGTGTTCTAATTGTTCGCGCACCTTACCGATGGTGGGTTGAACACCTTCAAAATGAGTTTCTGCAAAACTTAAAACTGTAAGCTTTTCATATAGGATTCGTGACTGTTCCTGCAATACATGCACGTCAGATTTGTTTTTTAACTGTAAGATTTTATGGGCAATACTTATAAGTTCTTCTTCCAATTTCTTCTTCATAACTTTCTTATTCGCGTTAGCAATGCTTATTGTTTTTTAATAAATTTGCTGGGTCTTTAGACAAAACAAAGACATCATTTAATTTGATGCTGAAAAATACAAAATGTTTCTCGAAAATACAGTAAATCATAAAGAGCAATTTGGATGGATTGAAGTAATCTGTGGATCCATGTTTTCGGGCAAAACCGAAGAACTGATTCGTAGACTAAAACGTGCTCAATTTGCAAAACAGAAAGTTGAAATTTTTAAACCCGCAGTCGATGTTCGCTATGATGATGAAAAGGTTATTTCTCACGATGCTAATGAGATTCGGTCAACGCCTGTACCTGCAGCGGCTAATATTAGAATTCTCGCAGATACTTGTGATGTTATTGGTATTGATGAAGCACAATTTTTTGATGATGAAATTATCACGGTTTGTAATGACTTAGCTAACAAAGGTATTCGAGTAATCGTAGCGGGATTAGACATGGATTTTAAAGGAAATCCATTTGGTCCTATGCCTGCATTAATGGCAACTGCAGAGTATGTGACAAAAGTACATGCAGTATGTACTAGAACTGGAAATTTAGCCCAATATAGTTTTAGAAAATCTACTAACGATGCTCTTGTTATGTTAGGGGAAACAGAAGAGTACGAACCCTTAAGTCGTGGTGCATACTATAAAGCAATGTTAAAAGAACGTGTTAAGGAGATTGACGTAAAGGATCCACAAGAGATTAATAAAAAACCGAATGAATAAGGTACAAGAAACAACATTGATTATTAATCTAGCCTCTTTAACTCACAATTATAACTATCTTAAAAATCAAATTAAATCAGGGGTTAAATTTCTTGCTGTGGTGAAAGCCAATGCCTATGGTAATAGTGCTTCACAACTTGCTTTGCATTTAGAAAAAATAGGTGTTGATTATTTTGCAGTAGCCTACACTGCAGAAGGTATTGCCTTGCGAGAAGCTGGTGTCAAAAAACCTATTCTAGTGTTTCATCCACAAGTTGGTAATTTTGTCGAACTAATATCGTATAATTTAGAGCCTAGCCTTTACAGCATTCGCATACTTTCCGATTTTATTACACTAGCTATCCAAAAAAAACTTACGAATTATCCAGTCCATCTTAAATTTAATACTGGACTTAACCGTATCGGATTCGTTTTATCTGAAGTTGACCAAGTATTAATAAAACTTGAAGAAACCAAGACTCTTAAAATTACTTCGCTTTTTTCTCATCTTGCAGCTAGTGAAGATGCCAATGAAACTACGTTTACTCAAAAACAAATAGATACCTTTAAGACTATCTCAACAAAAATTATTGATAGTATCGGGTACAAACCACTTTTACATCAGGTAAATACATCAGGTATTTTAAATTATCCCGAAGCGCATTTTGACATGGTACGCTCAGGCATTGGTTTATACGGATTTGGAAACGAAAGTAAATTTGATAAAGAATTAAAACCAATCGCCGCTTTAAAATCTATTATCTCACAAATCCACACACTTCAGCCTGGTGAATCTTCTGGATATAACAGAGCGTTTATAGCTACAAAAGTTACTCGCTCTGCAACCATTCCTATTGGTCATGCTGACGGAATAGGAAGAATATATGGACATAATAAAGGATTTGTTATAGTTAATAATAAAAGAGCCTCTATCCTCGGAATCGTGTGTATGGATATGCTTATGGTAGATGTCACAGCGATTGATTGTAACGAGGGAGATCAAGTAACTATTTTTGATGAATCCTATCCCGCAAATATTTTGGCTGAAGATGCTGGAACTATCTCCTACGAACTAATAACCTCAATGTCTGCTCGTATTAAAAGAGTTTTTATCGAAAAATAATGCCTTTTATCGATTTTATTCTTTCAAAATTTCTTATTTTGGTTACGTTGTTCTCTTAAAAGAGCTTCTTTGACTAAACATTTAAAAATATAAGATATGGGATTTTTTAAAGATTTTAAATCTTTCTTAATGAAAGGTGATATTATCGCATTAGCAACTGCTGTAATTATTGGAGGAGCTTTCAATAAAATTGTTGGTTCATTGGCACAAGATATTATTATGCCTTTTATTGGTTTATTTATGGGAGGCCAAAATGTAAATAATATGTTTTTTGCCCTTGACGGAAGTAATCATGAAACACTTGCAGCGGCAAAAGCTGCAGATGCAGCAGTAATGACCTATGGAAATTTTCTTCAAACCATAATTAATTTTGTAGTGATTGGCTTTGTCATATTCATGATTCTAAGAGCGTATGAAAAAACAAAGAAAAAAGAAGTTGCTGCACCAGAGGCTCCAAAAGGCCCAACACAAGAAGAAATTTTATTAGAAATTCGTGACGAATTGAAAAAACAAAATTCATAAGTATATAATAGCGTCACCGCTGTACTACATATTTTAATTTCAAAACCGTTCTTTTATAAAAGAGCGGTTCTTTTTTTGTTTAATAGTTAACAATTATGGTAAATGCATAGAAAAGTCAAGAAAAAGCGTAAAATAGTTTAATTATTTGTCACATTTGTAGTGTTCGTATTGCGAACACATAGAAAAGTTTGTATCAATATTTTAAATTTTAACAGGTGAAAGTAGCTGTTGTAGGTGCTACCGGATTGGTAGGTACCGTAATCTTAAAAGTTTTAGAGGAACATAATTTTCCGTTGACGGAATTGATTCCAGTAGCCTCAGAAAAATCAGTTGGAAAAACAATTACGTTTAAGGGAACATCCTACCCTATAGTAAATGCCTCAACTGCCATAAATCTAAAACCAGATATAGCCTTGTTTTCTGCTGGGGGAGAAACCTCAAAAGAATGGGCTCCAAAGTTTGCTAACGCAGGCACTACCGTTATTGATAACTCATCGGCATGGCGAATGGACAAAACAAAAAAGCTAGTTGTTCCAGAGATAAATGCTCATGAAATTACAAAAGAGGACAAAATTATTGCAAACCCTAATTGCTCTACCATTCAAATGGTTATGGCCTTAGCTCCGCTTCATAAAAAATACCACATCAATCGGATTATTGTATCTACTTATCAATCCATTACAGGAACTGGAGTCAAAGCGGTAAATCAACTAGAAAAAGAATATAAGAATGAAAAAGGTGAGATGGCCTATCCCTACCCAATTCACCGTAACGCCATACCACACTGTGATGTCTTTGAAGATAATGGATATACCAAAGAAGAGATGAAATTGGTAAATGAAACCCAAAAAATCTTAAATGATACGACCATTGCTATCACTGCTACTGCAATACGTATTCCTGTAGTTGGAGGACATAGCGAGAGTGTGAATTTAGAATTTGAAAATGATTTTAATGAGAATGAAATTCGACAAATTCTCAATGATACACCAGGAATAGTCGTTCAAGACAACCCAGATACAAATACCTACCCCATGCCTATATATGCCGAAGGTAAAGATGATGTTTTTGTAGGTCGTATTCGTAGAGACTACTCCAGAAAAAATGCTCTTAATATGTGGATTGTAGCCGATAATTTGAGAAAAGGTGCTGCTACCAACGCTGTTCAAATAGCTAAATACCTAGTAAGCAATAAATTAGTAGGTTAGTTTTTAGGTTCAAATTTAAAAGAGCATATGTTTACCGTAATTATATAAACTTCTGTTTTTAGAAAAAGAACAGCTAAGCGTATAAGTTAAATGAACATCTCTTAAAATTTTAATAAATTTGTTAGATATCCTTAATCCCTAGTTATGAAAAAAATCTTATGCTTACTAAGTACAATTGCTTTATTTATGAGCTGTACCGAGAACAAAAAAGCTGAAAATGATAAACAAAAAAGTGCCGTGGTATATCCAAAAACTAAAAAAGTAGACACTGTGGATACTTATTTTGATACTCAAGTAAAAGACCCTTATCGTTGGTTAGAAGATGATAGGAGTAAAGAAACTGAAGCATGGGTGACACAACAAAATGAAGTTACATTTGGATACTTAAAAAATATTCCTTTTAGAAATGATTTGAAAGAACGATTATCAGATCTTTGGAATTATGAGAAAATTAGTGCTCCTTTTAAAGAGGGGGAGTATACCTACTTTTATAAGAACGATGGTTTGCAAAACCAGTACGTATTATATCGATTTAAAAATGAAGGGGATGCACCCGAAGTTTTTTTAGATCCTAATACCTTCAGTGAAGATGGAACTACATCGCTTGGAGGTGCAAGTTTTTCTGAAGATGGATCCTTGCTTGCCTACGCTATTTCTGAAGGTGGTAGTGATTGGAGAAAAATTATTATAAAAAATACTGAGACAAAAGAAATTATCGAAGACACCTTAATTGATGTTAAATTTTCTGGAATGTCTTGGAAGGGAAACGAAGGTTTTTATTATTCTAGTTATGACAAACCAGAAGAAAGTGAACTTTCGGCAAAGACCGATCAACACAAATTATTTTATCATAAGTTAGGTACTTCCCAAAAAAGTGATCAGTTAATTTTTGGTGGCACTCCAGAAGAAAAACATCGTTATGTTAATGGGCAGGTAACCGAAGATAATAAATATTTGCTAATATCAGCAAGTATTTCGACGTCTGGAAACAAACTCTTTTTGAAGGATCTCTCTACACAAGGCGATAAATTAATTACCATACTAGATCATACCGATAGTGATACTTATTTAATAGATAACATTGGATCAAAACTATACTTGGTAACAAATTTGAATGCGCCAAATCAAAAAATAGTTACTGTAGATGCTTCAAATCCAACTCCAGATAATTGGACTGATTTTATTCCAGAAACAGAAAATGTTTTGAGTCCAAGTAAGGGTGGTGGGTACTTTTTTGCAGAGTATATGGTTGATGCCTTGTCAAAGGTGCTTCAATATGATTATGATGGAAAACTAGCCAGAGAAGTTGTATTACCTGGTAAAGGAAGCGTAAGTGGGTTTAGAAGTAAAAAAGAAGAAAATACTTTGTACTATTCTTTTACAAATTATAATACTCCAGGTAATATTTATACCTATGACATAGACAAGGGTACTTCTAGGCTCTATAAGAAACCTTCTATTGATTATAATCCTTCTGATTACGAGAGCACGCAAGTCTTCTACAATTCGAAAGATGGCACTAGAATTCCTATGATGATAACTCATAAAAAGGGAATTGAGCTGAATGGTAAAAATCCTACGATGCTTTATGGGTATGGTGGTTTTAATGTAAGTTTAACTCCGTCATTTAGTATAACCAATGCTGTGTGGATGGAGCAAGGTGGAGTTTTGGCCGTTCCTAATTTAAGAGGTGGTGGTGAATATGGTAAGAAATGGCATAATGCAGGGATCAAAACCAATAAACAAAATGTCTTTGATGATTTTATAGCTGCTGCAGAATATCTTATAAATAACAAGTATACCTCAAGCGATTATTTAGCCATACGCGGAGGATCAAATGGAGGTCTTCTTGTGGGAGCAACAATGACGCAGCGGCCAGATTTAATGAAGGTAGCCCTGCCAGCTGTAGGAGTTTTGGATATGCTACGATACCATACATTTACCGCTGGAGCAGGTTGGGCGTATGATTATGGTACTGCACAGGATGATAAAAAAATGTTTGAGTATTTAAAAGGATATTCGCCAGTACATAATGTAAAACAAGGTGTATCATATCCTGCAACCTTAGTTACCACAGGTGATCATGATGATCGTGTGGTACCTGCTCATTCGTTCAAGTTTGCTGCAGAATTGCAAGAAAAACATGCGGGTGCATCGCCTGTCCTTATCCGAATAGAGACAAATGCTGGTCATGGCGCAGGAACTCCTGTTGCCAAAACAATCGAGCAATACGCCGATATTTTTAGCTTTACTCTATACAATATGGGGTTTGAGGTACTTCCTGAGAAACAAAATGCTAAGCTAAAAAGTTAAAATAAGATATTTAGAGTAAAAGATCTGTTTTCTTAGTGAAAGCGGATCTTTTTTTATCTAAAGTTCAATATCTTTGAGTATGCTGAAAGTAAAAAACATCTCTTTTGCGTACGATACGCAACCTGTACTAAAAAATATTAGTTTTGAGGTAAAAGCAGGACAACATATCGCTGTAATTGGTGAAAGCGGTTGTGGTAAAAGCACTTTACTTAAAATTATTTACGGACTCTTAGATGTAAACCAAGGCTCTTTACTATGGCATGATCAAAAACTTCTCGGCCCCTCATTTCATCTAATTCCAGGTCATGATAACATGAAATATCTTGCTCAAGGATTCGAGCTAGCCGCTTATCGATCGGTAGCAGAGAATATAGGGCAATATATGTCGAATTTTGAACCAAATCTCAAACAAGGTCGCGTAGAAGAATTACTTGAGATTGTCGAACTAGTTCCTTACGCTAATACAGCTGTAGAACTATTAAGTGGAGGACAAAAACAGCGAGTAGCATTAGCCAGATGCTTAGCTAGACGTCCAGAACTTATATTATTAGATGAACCTTTTGGTAATATCGACAACTACCGTCGCAGCGCATTACGCCGCAATCTTTTTCAATATTTAAACAGAAATAAAATTACCAGTATCACGGCTACTCATGATAAAACGGATATTCTTTCATTTGCTGATGAAACTATAGTCATCAAACAAGGGGAGGTACTGCATAAAAGAAACACACAGGAGTTATATGAAAACCCTAGTGATTATTATACAGCTGCTTTATTTGGTGAGGTGAATAGTATTAGAATAGCTACTTTATATCCAGATTATCCAGATCAAACTGAAATCTTACTGTATCCACATGAAATACAAATAAGTAACGACTCTCCTTTACAAGTACGATTAAAAGCTGTTTATTTTAAAGGAAACTTATTTTTATTAGAATGTGTTTTAGATAATCAAATTATTTTTATCGAACATCCAACACCTATAGCTACTGGACAATCTCTAGGTATAACTTTTCCATTAGAGCTTGTTAAAAAACGTATGAAAAAACTAGATTAGCTTTCTATTAAATCTAATACTTTTCCATCAAATTCGGCATAAGTATAGTGCACAAGCCAATCTCCCAGATTTATATACGTAGCCGTTTCATTTAGTTCAATTTTCATAGGTAAATGTCTATGTCCAAAAACAAAATAATCAATAGATTTGGTTTGTAATTTTCGTTTACAATATTGAACCAACCATTCATTTTCTTCACCCAAATAGGTTACATCCTCTTCACCAGAAATTAATTTATTCTTGACAGAAAGATAATGGCCTAAACGTACTCCCAGATCGGGATGTAGCCAACGAAATAACCATTTGGATAATGGATTAGTAAAAACCTTTTTCATTCGTTTATAACCTTTATCACCTGGCCCCAAACCATCGCCATGCCCAATTAAAAATTTCTTGCTATTAATAGTGAATTCTTGTGGAGCGTGAAAAACTGGAATATTAAGTTCTTCTTCAAAATATCCGTTCATCCATAAATCATGGTTTCCAACAAAATAAAATACTGGAATACCAGAATCTGTAAGTTCTGCTAGTTTTCCCAAAGTCCTTGTAAAACCTTTGGGCACCACAGTTCTATATTCGAACCAAAAGTCGAATAAATCGCCTAATAAAAAAATTGCAGCTGCATCTTTTTTTATTTCATCTAACCATGCTACAAATTTTTGTTCTCTAGGAAAACTTTGAGACGCTGTTGGAGCTCCCAAATGATTATCACTAGCAAAGTAAATCTTTTTACCTTGCTCAAGTATAATTTGATGAGATTGTGTTGATGTCATAAAAGCTTTAGATATAAATTTATTTTAATTATCACTCGCAAACCATTCGGCATACGAGGTTTCAGTTTCCTGAAGTTTTAAAGAAAATAATTTTATACTTAGTGGTAATCTTGCTTGTATCTTTTTTGCAAAATCAATAACCATATTCTCACTAGTAGGTTGGTAGTCTAGTAAAATCACATTGTGACCTCTATCTTGAAGCTCTTTGGCTAACTCTACATGTGGGGTGTTCTTATTAAAAACGGTCGCATGATCAAAAACGTCTTCTATCTCTTCTTTAACTATTTTCTTGAGATCTCCAAAATCAATAACCATTCCTAGTTTAACGTGATTAGTATCGGTAATTGGCTTTCCAATTACTGTCACGCTCAACTTATAACTGTGACCATGAACATTTTTACACTTGCCATCATACCCATATAGTGCATGCCCTGTCTCAAAAGTGAATTGTTTTGTGATCCTGATATTGCTCATTTTAATAATTTTTTGACAAAGTTAAGGAACATTCTTTTGATTTGATCTCTATCTGGCTACAAAGCATTTTTATATAAAATGAAAGCACTTCTACAATCAAAGATTATATTATTTTAAAAATTCTTCGATTTATGAAAGTTGGTAGCCATATGCAGTGCTCTTTCTGCGAATTGTGTAGACCAATTTTCGCCTTCCTTTCGCTTTAATAATTTTGTTGTTGCTATTGTACTAAGAGTAGTTTGATCCAGTCCTTGAATGAAAAATTCGACTGTTTGATCTAACTCAAAGCTTTTCTCAAAAACTCGGTGGTATAATCCTTTCTTTAAAGACCAATATGCATTTTTCCATAAGTTAGGAGTCCAAATTAAACTATCAAAACTAGATGATCCTATACGATACAACAATGGTAATTGAATTATAAGAGGTGCTAAATTATATTTTACTTGATTTACTTGTAATGAAGCAGCCTCTGTAGCAAAAACGTAATCACAGCAGCCTATCAAACCTATTCCTGCGTCTACCAACTTGCCTTTGACATTAGCTATAAGTAACTTGGAACAATTTTGTAAAGCTATAAGTACACGAGCTAAAGCAAGCAATGATTCTTCGGTTTCACTTACTGTAGTATGGCTCAATAGCTCGGGCAACAAACCGCTGCAAAAGAACTCATTGCTTTGAGAGGAAAGCACAAGAATTGAAATCGTATTGTCTGCTTCAATTTCATTTATAGATTTTTCTAAACGTTTTAGTAATACAGTATCAAGTTGATTGTCATTTTGATGGCCAATTTCAATTGTGCCAACACCGTTATCAAACCTTATATATAAACTTTCCTTGCTTCTATCCATCGTTAATATTACCCTTTTCTTAGTTGCTAATCAACTTTGGACGTATCATAGTTCTAAATTTTATAACTAAAGCAACACCTCTTACTAGTGCCCAAACTAAAAATGCTATCCAAATTCCCAGTAATTTTAGGTCAAAGTATTCACAGATATATAATACTGGAATAAATGCTAAAAAAGTAGCCGCTAGTAATACGTTGCGTAAAAAACTCATTTCGCCAAGACCTTTAAAAATCCCATCAAAAACAAATGCAATACCATTGATCGGTTGGACAATAAGTACAATAAAGAAAATAGCATAAAAAGTTTCTAAAACTAGAGGTTCTTTGGTAAAGACTGCCCCAATTTGATTGTAAAAGATACCACCTATAATTCCCAAAATCAAACTCACCACTACACCGTATAAGGTTACCTTTTTACTGAGTCTCCATAGAATATTATAACTTTTTGATCCTAATAATCTACCACTTAAAATATTACCTGCTGCTCCATAACCATCAATAAAAAAGGCTGTGAATAACCAAATATTTAAGGCAATCGTATGAGCTGCAATATATTCTTTACCATAACCAGTAGCATTTGCATTTGCAAAATAAATTGCTGTATTGAGGGCTATAGAACGTACAAACAAGTTTAAACTCATTCCCACTAATCGTCCCAATTCTTTATTAAAAGGTAATTTAAGTTTAAGGCTCACATTGGTTTTAACAATCAAAAGGATAAATACGATGATAGCCATGATCGCTTGGGAAATCAAACTTGCCCATGCAGCTCCTCGTATACCCATTGGATTGATAAGCGTATCGATACCATATACCAAAATGAGATCGAGAACTACATTGATACTTGCTCCAATAATGGCGACTATCATCGGCCAAAATGTGTTTTGTAATCCTCTAAAAATACCGAAAACTGCAAACGTAAATAATGTTAAAGGAAAGCCCCAAACTCTGATCTCATAATATTGAACGCAGTATTTAAGGATGCGTCCTGTCGCATTATAAAGTTTAAAAATATCTTCAATAAAAAAAACAGTTGAGACTAATATTAAAACACTAAGACTAACATTTAAAAAAATGGCTTGAGCTGGTAAGGTTTCAACTTCGTCCAATCTATTAGCACCCAAATATTGAGAGATGATTGTAGAAATAGCACTTCTTGTTTGACCCAGAATCCAAATTAGCGCAGATAAAAAAGACCCTACAATACCAACAGCTGCGAGGGATTCGGTTCCATAAACGGGAATATTCCCAACAATAGCTGTATCAGTAATTGATAACAAAGGTTCTGCAATACCTGCAACGATAGCCGGTATTGCTAAGCGATTAATATTTTTAAAACTAATTGAGTTTGCTACCATACCAATTCGTAGCAATAAAATGGAAATTCACTTTGCTTTGGGAAAAATATTTCACCTACTTTTTGATAACCTCTATTTTTATAGAAAATTTGATTACGTTTATTTACACTGAAGGTGTCGAGCCGCACAGAAGAGTATGTATGTTTACGTGCATAGGCTTCACCAAAATCCATAAGCGCTCTTGCAATACCTTGACCCCAATGCGTTGGCTGTACCGCCAATCTATGGATATAAAGATTTTTTGCGTTTTCGGTGAGCCAAGTAATTGGTATATACTCTTCATCCATTATTGGTGTGAGCACGATAATCCCCAGTATTTTACCATCAACTTTATAGGTATACATTTCATCTCGCTCAATATCTTTTTCAAAACGATCTTGAGTGGGATAATGTTCATTCCATTGATAAATATTATTCGAGATAAGTGCTTTGGCACAAGCCTGTGTTAGTTGATATATTTGCTCAACATCGGATAGCGTAGCTTTTGAAATCATTTCTCAAATATAGGAACTTGAGTGCAATTTTACAGAATGAATATTGTAGTTTTTGATAGGTTATTTAGCAAAAACATGTATTTTTGACACTTCTATATAGCCGGGGATGTAGCTCAGTTGGCTAGAGTGCTTGACTGGCAGTCAAGAGGTCGTGGGTTCGAATCCCATCTTCTCCACAAAAAAAATTTCTAGTAATTTTTCAATAAGCTTCATAACATTATGGAGCTTTTTTTACTTCAATGATTTTATATATAATTTCTCAACCTTCTCTCTAGCCCAAGGAGTTTTTCTTAAGAATTTAAGACTTGATTTTATAGAGGGGTCGATAGTAAAACACTTAATATTTATTAGGTTACCTAATTGTATCCAACCGTATGTTGCTACCAAATATTCTAAGATATCGACAAGTTTTATTCCATGCAAGGGATTATTAGGTTGTTTTTCCATAACAAGTTACTAAGCTGTTTAATATACAAAAAAACAACCCCCGGCTAACTACTTCCGGAGGTCTAAATTGAAACATAATCGTATTAACACAAACTCAACTTATACTAATTATGAAGGTTTCAATTATTTTGTTTTTTATTTTAAAGCTGCGAATATAGTACCAATTACAGTATAAAAACGTGTTTTTATTATTCATAATTTAGATTTAACGATACTGTAAACAATTGTTAAAATAAATATTTACTTTATAATAAAACTGAGGATATACCATAGATAATCGCAGTAATAACAGTGCAAATCAATATTTTATATTCGTCTTTTTGATGTTTAAAAGTATGTTGTTCAAAATACACTAAGAAAAAAAAGGTAAATCTCCGAAATTAGATTTCGGAGATTTTATCGAAACCAAGCAAGATAATTATACACAAACTCAACTTGCACATGCCATAGTTTCAACTATACTAATTCCAAAAGTTACTGAACAACAACATCAAAGCTTACTTCTATATCTGTTTCTCCACCAAAATCATCACGCTTTTCACCAGTCTTCGTAAGTGGTTCATGTATTAAAAAAGCTTTAACAATACCTGTTGAAGAAACTGCTGGAGTTTGCCAAGTTGTTATTAAATTAATCGCTTTATTATTACTATCTATTACATCCTCCTCTGAGCTTTGAATAGTCAAATTCTCTGTAGTAGTTTCAAAATAAACAAAATGTTCATCTTTTTCTTCTATCACTTCCTCGGTAATATCTTCTACATCATTGGGGTCTGATTCATCCAGAAATTGAATAGACACTTCATAACTACTGTCTTGGTCTAGTGTAATGGTTTCCTCATTATCCTTAGTCCAAATCACTGTTTGTGTTTCGCCCGAACCAACCGTTGTAAGTGTCAGTTTTACAGTAGTAATTGTTTCTTCATCGTTTATTACTTCGGGAAGATCATCATCGCTACTACAAGCAGCAAAAAATAGTATTATACTTGTTAAAGTTGCAAAATGTTTAAAATTTCTCATGGGTTTAAAATTTAAAATTAAAGTGTACAGAAATATTTCGTCCTAACGCATCAGTATAATAGCGCTGTCGGTTTAGATATTCTCTATACGTTGTGTTAAACGTGTTATTTATAGAAAGACCTAGTGTTAAGTCTTTAGGATTTTTTAAAGACATTGTATAGTTGATATCAAAATCAAATAATGTATAACCGGGTGGTGGAGAAGATATGTCCACCAAATCTCTTTGAATAGAATTAGCATCTACATATTCTACTTCAAAATTAGTATCAGGAAAATCCTTTTGCTCCATTGCAGTTACATTAATTAATGAAAATTGAAATTTTGCTAATGAATATGAAAGGCTAGATCGAATAACCGGGGCTGGCATTAGTGGTAAATTTTCATCTAGTGCTTGATCTTGTCCTCGTATGTAAGAGAAGGCACTTGATGCGCTCCATTTTTTAGAAAAATTTGCGGTCACATCAATATCCAATCCATAGAGCAGAGCGTTAGTTTGTCGATACTCCCATACCGGAAAAGCACCTCTTACCGTAAGCTCTAACCCGGTAGGCTCAAGCAATTTATAATCTTGGATCTGGCTTATATACGGCGCTACTTTGAGAGATAATAGGTTGAAAATATTATTGTGCTCTGAAGTTAGCGAAAATTTGAGTGCTTTTTCTTGATCTAAATCTAATTTACCTAATTCAATAATGGCAGCACTGTGATGTAAACCATCACTAAAAAGTTCGGTCGGATTGGGAGCTCGCATCGCATACGAAGCATTGAACAAGAATATATTTTCACTACCATAAGAATATTTAATACCCGCTGAAGCTGCGATACTATGATAATCGAATTTGGGATTTGTCAACCATTGGTTTCCTTCATCTTGTACAATTATATCAAAAAAATCACGATCGTAGTCTCGGTCTTCCCAGAAGTCTTTTAAATAAAACTTTTTTGCATCTAGGTAACTATAGTCATAGCGAATACCAAAATCAGCTTTGATATTTTTAAAAAGATCTATTTCTGAAATCAAAAATAATCCTGCACCAAACTCTTGATAATCAGGGATAAGTCTACGCACTCCTGTTTCTGGATTTGGTGTGTTTTTTTGGTTAGTTACTTGAATCCCTATAGTTTTTTTGAAACTTTCATTAGCATCAAACAAAAAAGAAGATTCAAGAGTTTGAGTTAGTAATTTTAAATCTAAGCTCGCTTTGTTACGATCCTCTCCTCTACGAATATCAAACTCTTTTCTTTGATTTATTTGCAAAGCATATTGGATTTCCCACTTTCCGAGATTCCGAAATCGGTTGTATGCTTTCAATTTTGCCAAATGATGTTGAGTTTCTTGTTTGGGAGCATTAACCGAGTAAGTAAAATCCTCTTCAATTAAAGGACGGTCACTTTTTATTGCTCGTATTAAATCACCCACATTTCCAATATGAGAGGCTCTCAAAATACCTTGTTTAGTGTTATAAAAACTATAATATGCTTCGGTTCCAAATTGAAAGTTAGAATAGCCTGCACCCAATGAGAAACTTTGTTCTTGATGTCCAGTGTTAGTTAATATATAATCTGGAGCCTCGCTATCCCCAAAATACTTTAAAGTTCCTTGCGCTTTTGCACTCCAGCCTTGATCAAATCCGATATTTACCGAGGTACTCATTGCCGTTCCTCTGCCATTAGTACTCGCAGTAAATTGAGTGGCGCCAAAGACTGTGTCTTTAAGTGTTGTTAACTTATTTTCGGCTACTATAACGCCTCCAATAGCATTGCCTCCATATTGCAAAGCTCCAGCACCTTTAATAATCTTAATTTGATTGAAAGCATTGATGTCAACATTGGGAGCATGCTCCTCTCCCCATTCTTGATCCTCTTGACGTACCCCATTGTTCATAATAATAATTCGGCTACTGTGCAATCCTTGAATTACTGGTTTGACAATCATGTTTCCTGTAGACAAACTCGTTACTCCCGATACTTGTTTTAAAGCATCTCCCAAAGAAAGGCTACTATATTTCTCTAAATCTTTATTGGATAGTCTGTCTTCTGATAGGCTATTAGTAATAGCATTCCCTTTGATTGCACTGATATTTACTTGTTCTAAATCAGTATAATGATGTTCTAAATAAAAATCATATTTAGATATTTTTGCTATATCAATAGTCTTAATCTGCGAAATACAATCTTCATGCTTAACTGTAAAAGCATAGGCTATGGGACAAAGGTTAGTTATCCTAAAATTGCCCTCATTGTCTGTTGTAAAAACAGAATCATTAAAAGAAATTGTTGCATCTTTTAGCGGTAAACCATCATGAAAATCTATAACCTGTCCAGTTAGGATCAAATTACAATCTTGTGCAAGTAGCATACTATTACCTAAAAGAAACACAAAAATACATGCGAATCTTTTCATCAAAAAAATAAAAAAAGTGAACTAATCAAGTTACTACTCTAAAAGTATAACTGATATCAATAAAATAAAGGAATGATTAAGCAGCAGGTGGTGCTTTATTGTGAAAGGTGCCAAATTCATTTTCCGTGTATAGTACATCGGGATAAAGTAAAGAGATAACACTAATATTTACATACAGTGTTTGTGGTACTTGTATTTGCTGTATTGGAAGAAAAGATTCTGACTTCTGATCAGAGGCAAACTGACAAATTTTACAGTCAAGATCATCAGCATCATGATCTAATGCGTGTAGATCAGCAATCTGAATGATGCCGAATAACACTAACAATAGTGAAGCAATAAAATTTTTATTTGCAGTCATGGTTACAAATAAACGAAAAAAAAAGATGTAAATTTTATTTAGTGTAAGTATTATTTGTTAAAGAAATGCAAAATTTATTGATTCTTCTACTGCTTTTAATAGTTGGCTCGGTAATTTTTTTTGGCAATAGGGATGTTGAGCCCCAAATACGTGATTTGCTTCCTCTATGGTGATGAGTGTACTATGTGGTATCCAAGTTTTTAAATTTTTGGCTTCTTTATAGGTCACAGCGGTATCCAACTCTCCATGTATTATTAACGTAGGAATATTTATCTTTTTGGCAGCTATTTCTATTGTTAAATTCTTTTCATTTTGCAAAAAATCAGTGTAAAAAGAATAATAATGTGGCATTTCTTGTAAAGTTCTTTTATTTGTCACATACATAACACCAGATTTTTTCCAATCAGAAAGTGCTTTTTCTTTGGGAAATCTATCCTTAAAATTTGAAACGCCAGCCCAGGTTATCAATGTACGAATTCTAGAGTCAATTGCTGCCACGAGTGTAGCTATACCACCCCCTCTCGAGTGTCCAATAATAGAAACTTTTGAAAGATCCATATGCTTAATATAAGGATTTTGTTTGCCATATATCCAATCCAACAAACTGTCTACATCACTCATTTCTTTGGAATATGTGTTTTCTCCGAAACTCTGTAGATCATCAAAATAATCCGGTTGCTCTACCGTACATCCATTATGCGAAAAATTAAATTTGATAAAGCAATACCCTTTTTTCGCAAAAAACTTGGCGACCAAATCCCATGGACCCCAATCTTTAAAGCCCTTATATCCATGACAAAATAAAATAACTGGTTTTGCGAATGTGGTTTCTTCAAAAAAAATATCTGTTAGTAATGGTTTACTAAACTTACCTGTAACGATACTATTTTTAATTATTTTCATACGTAATTAAACTTCTTTTTCTATAAAAGGAATCTCTACCGAAAAAATCTCGGTGATTAAGTTTTTCAATTGTTCTTCAAAAACATTCAATGTTTCTTGATTAATTTCATTTTCTATTTTGCCTCGAATACTTTGCTTTGTGCCAAATTTCAAAAAGCCTTCCTTTAAGTTTTTAAAAGAAATAATACCTGCTTCAAAAGGCACTTGTACTTCTCCAACTTTTTGTTGCATCAATGCATACGTTAATATCTGGATAATTTTACTATTCGCATATTCATCAGTCAAACCATCCCATCCCATCAACGTAACATCTGACTTAGTAACCTTTCCAGTTTTATAATCTATAATTCGAGTAACACCATTTAATTGGTCTATTCGATCAACTTTTCCCTTTACATAAATATCTGTTCCCAGCTCTGCAATATCTATTTTGGCCTTTAGCGACTGTTCGATTAGAATTATTTTAAGCTCATTACCAGACCTGATCAGTTCTAATTCGGATGTAAGGAACTTTAAAAGATAGCGCTTTGCAACCTCAAAAATTAAAAGATTTTTTCCTCCTTTTATATCTAAATCCCCATATTCTTTTTTAAATTGATCTGCCACTTCTTGATCGACTTGCAAAATCATTTTCTGAATATCATTTTCTTGGAGTAAATGATTCTCCAGCGGTTTATAAAAATTTTCTAGTGTATTATGAATAACCGTTCCTAGTGTATTTGCCGCTACGGTTTCTTCAACCTCCTCGGTCTCTTTAATACCTAATACATATCTATAGTAAAAATCGATAGGGTTTCTTACATACGTTGTTAATGATGAAGGTGATAGTCCATAACTGGCTAGCTTTTGTATAGATGCTATACAATCCTGAGTTTTATTGAACTGTATAGGAGTATTTATAATTTTCGGAACATTGGATATGAGTATATTTTCTTTGACATGATGCTTTGCAGAAGTATCTAAAATCAATTGATGCAAAAATCTACTTTTTTCACCTCCACCAATACCTTCGTTTTCTGTATTATATAGAAGGTACACATGCTTGGCTCGCTGAAGTAATCTATAGAAATGATACGTGTAAATTGCATCTTTCTCTTTGTAAGTAGGCAAATTATATGCTTTCTTGAGATCAAAGGGTATAAATGAATTTGTACTTTTTCCGGCAGGTAGAATGCCTTCATTAACCGAAGTTAAGATGATGGTTTCAAAATCCAAGCAACGAGATTCTAACATACCCATTAATTGCAGCCCTTGAAGCGGTTCTCCTTTAAAATCTATAGTTTCTGTAGATAAGAGATCCCTATACAATCTATGTAGAGCGCTAATTGTGGTTAAATGTGAGAAATCTGCATGTAAACTCTGAAGTTTATTAAAAATTAAGTGAAAGTGATAGCTGTATTCTAATTCTAGCGCATTATCATCAGGATTTAATTTTTCCCTAATTGTATTTATTAGGAGTGAACATTGTTTTAGTGCAGCATCGACAGTTTTCCAAGGTTTAAAAAGAAGCTGTATCCTACTTTTACTTTCAAATGCTACTATATCACTCAATGAATCGACGGTTACATAGACAAGGTTTTCTTGAGTAATCCTATTAATTATCGAAGTTGTTTCAGCTCCCAACAGCCAAAATGCAGCGGGAGCACTCAAAATATTTACTATTTGCTTATAATATCCACCTTTATCCTGATATGTTTTGTGGAACTCAAATAAATGTTCAAAAAAAGCAGCTATAGGAGCCTCTTTAAGTGGCATTCCCATTGTAATATTTAATGCCGGTAAATCAGAAGGTAATGAATTAAGTATTGGTAGTAGTAGCGATTCGTCAGCCAAAACGACTGCTGTGTTTTGCAATGCATCCTTAGGCAATTGGGTAATAAGTTCACCTACGTACTTAGCTTGACCAATATTTTTTGGAACACCTATTATGTCTATGTTTTTTTCATGATCAAAATGTTCTGCAATCCATTGAAAAGGTTGCTTTTTATAATACTCCCAAGAGTCCCTATAGTTTCTAAGAAATAAGGAAGCTTCATGATAGTTATTCCTCATAAAAAAACTATCAGCATCCCAAAATATTTTAGCTTTATTGACGCTCAATAAATATTGAAAAATTTGTTGCTCTGCATTGTTAAGTGCATTAAAGCCAAGAAATACATGCATTCTTAATTCTTGATTAGCATAGTCTTGAATGCAGGAAGCTGCTTCGCGATACAACAAACCCTGATAACCTCTTTTCTTATGTATTAGTTCACTTCTAAAGTTTTGATAATACCCGTATAAACTCTGCCAAAACAAGATATAGTTTTGAATCAAGGTTGTCTTTTCTTCTTGAAGGTACCAGTGATTAATATCTTGTATACTTGATAAATAAGAGAAAAAATCAGTATGATCAATACAGTATCTATCGATTTCATTAAAGTCATGAATAAGTGTTTGTGCCCAAGTACTAAAGTTGTCAAAACTTTCTTTTTCTTGTTCAGGATATGTTTTCAAATACGTTTCGTAGAATTGAAAAAGTGTAGCAATTGTATCTATAGATTTTAAACCTGAGACTTTTTCTATAAACTCTTCTATACTATAAATCTGAGGTGCAAAAAATGTACGATCTTCATAAAACGAGCGTATTTCTTTTTTGAGAAACAACCCCGCTCTTTTACTTGGAACCACAAAAATAAGATCAGCGACATTATTTTTTTCTAAATCTATCGCCTGTACGACTTCCTGTAGAAATGTTTTCATGTAATATAGCCCATTAACTTGTAATGGATGAAGGTAATCAAATAATGAATAACGAATAAAAATAATATAAAAAAAGCGTCCCGATTAAATCGGGACGCTTTGGTTTATTATAACAGTGTGTTACTGAAATTACTCTTTTACCAAGTTGATTTCAACACGTCTGTTTTGAGCTCTACCAGCTCTAGTTTTATTTGAAGCGATTGGCTTGTCTTCTCCATACCCAACTGCTGATAATCTAAACTGATCTACACCATTTTCAGTTAAGTAATTCTTAACAGAATTAGCTCTAGCATCAGATAATCTCTGGTTAGTTTTGTTACTACCTGAGCTATCAGTATGACCTTCTACAGTAAATTTAGAGTTTGGATATTCTTGTAAGATACCAACGATATCATTAAGTACACCATAAGATTGTTTCTGTATAGAAGATTTACCTAAGTCAAATAAGATAGTCTTAGCGTACTCATTTAAAGTTTTTTGAACTTCTTCAGTTACTTCAGGACATCCATTATTTGCTACTGTTCCAGCAACATCTGGACAGTTATCATCTTTATCTAATACTCCATCACCATCTTTATCTTGGTAAGGACATCCATTATTCGCAGCAGGACCAGCTTCGTTAGGACAACCGTCTTTAGCATCAGCAATTCCATCACCATCAGCATCAGGACAACCATTAAGGTCAGCTAAACCAGCAACAGTAGGACACTCATCATTAGGATCAGATACTCCATCACCATCAGTATCAGGACATCCGTTAAATTCTGCAGTACCTGCAACATCTGGACAGTCATCTTTACCATCTGTAATCCCGTCACCATCAGTATCAGGACATCCATTAAATTCTTTTAAACCAGGAACCTCTGGACACTCATCATCTTTATCATATACTCCGTCACCATCAGTATCTTTCCCACCAAATGCGAAAGTTAGACCTGCAGAATGCTGAAAGTGTGTTGGAGGATAATTACTTACGTCATATTCTTCGAATACATGCTTGTATGTAGACTGTACGTTCAATGCCAAATTCTCGGTTAACCAAAAATTGAAACCTAAAGAACCATTTAAAGTTCCTGCACCAATATCATCCAACCAAGTATATCCACCACCAACACCTAAATAAGGATCAAACCACTTAGTGTTTAAAATATTTTTAAAACTGTAAGAGATCATACCGTCTGCAGCATAGTAAGATAAATCACCCACAGATATATCTTCTCCTGTAAAAGGATTTTCTCCAGCATTTTCAATTTTGTTAACTGTACCACCTACAGTAAAGGTAAATCCATCACCTATGTATCTGCCAACAGATATTTTAGATACAGAAGGAAGGATATTCCAATGATCAGCTGCATTGAAATACTCGTCGAAAATTTCTCCTTGCGTGAGTAAATCTCCTCCGGTAGGAAATATGTCAACAGCATTAACGCCAATCGATACTGCCCAAGGGTTGTTTTGATCTTGTGCATTCGCAGTACTAAACCCAAGTACTAATAACGAAGCCACTAAAAATCTGCTAAGATGTTTCATATTCAATAATTTAATTTTTAAGTGTTAATTAGAGCAAATGTAATATGTTAAAAATTACTGTCAAAGACAAAACTAATAAATTTTTCTTAAAAGGCCAGTATCTATCACTGTTTACAAGCCATCAAAGCAGTTTTATCTAGTAAAGTTTAGTTTTAAAAACATATTTCATTTGACTTAATAAACGACAAATTCACAAATTTATTTTTAAAATTTTGTTACAAGTATACTATAATTTTAGTCAAAAAGGATATATCGTATAAAAAAATACATTATTTTATATGTATTTAACTTTGATTGAATCATGTATATAAATCAATATCATCTTAGCTATATTGTACCCCATTTTTTTCATAACTTCCCCGTAATCATGTACTTGATCTTCGTGGGCTCCAGCATATGAACCGGTTTTGTAATCAATTATAATAGCTTCTTTATCCTTAATAACGATACGATCTGGACGATAGGACCTTCCCTTAGAAAAAATTTCTTTTTCATTGTAAATACTATACGATTTGCTATAAAATTTTGATAATTCAGGGTGGGAAATTATATCTTCTAGTTTTTTTTGTGTTTCATTTTGATCACTTTTTGTGATTAAGCCTTCTTCAATAGCTTCTTCTAGCACCATAGACAGATCCTCCATATACTTGATTTTCGACATCATGTTATGTAATACATTTCCTTTTTCAATAGCTATTTCTTGATTTGTATTCCAAGTTCGTCCCGATTTTGTAATTAACTGAACATTTTTATCTCTGTTCGCATAATAGTTAACGTTAGATCGTATGTTATGAGAGGTTTTTGCTATAGTAGTATTAATAAATGGCTTTGAGTCTCCAAATGTATACTCCAACTTATCTGACTTCCATTTACCTAATTGTTCTAAATATCCTATTAGTTTACCTGAAAATTTATTTGAGTTTCGTACTCCTTTAGCATTTACTTCATACTTTGATAATATATAAAGCTGTTCTTCTGCTCGTGTGAGTGCGACATATAAAATATTAAAAGCATCAAGTTCTAGTTGCGACTTTCTTTGGTCAACCAAAATTTTTCCGTGCGAGCTATATTCTGATATTTCTGCGGAATAATTTAATAATACTTCGCTAAATGCTGTATTGCTATTTGAAAAAGGAAACCATATCTTAGGTTCTATTTCTCTATATATATCTATATTGGCATAGGGATATATAACACATTTAAATTCTAAGCCTTTTGATTTATGAATTGTCATGATTCGTACAGCATCTTCACCCTCTGGAGCCACAATGCTCAATTTGTCTTTTTTTAACTTCCAAAAGGAAAGAAAACCCAGTACTCCTTCATCGTATTTTTGTTGATATGAAAAAACTGTATCCAGAAAAAACTGGATATAACTACCCCCTGATTTTTGTAACTCGAAGACATCAATTATATATTCAACCACCTCATAAAATGGAAGCTTTAGTAATTGATTAAAATCAAACAGGATATCAAATCTTGTCAAAAGAATTGACCATTCTTCTTGTGCAGTATGTACGGCTTCTTTTATAAAGTTGTGTGAGTCTTGAACATCATATCGGGTTGTTATAAAATGTAAAAGCTCTACTTTTGTAACTAAATCCCAAGGATGTAAACTCCACGTTAGCATAGCGATAATAAACCTGACTTCGGGAGCTTTATTAATCAACAGCGTTTCTGAAGAAATTATAGGAATCGATTTTTCGGTTAAATAATCAGCTACATGTGTTCCCTCTTTTTGTCGACGTGTTAAGATACAAATATCACTAAGTACATATCCTTTTTGCTGAAGCTCTATGATCGTATTAAAAACAGCCTCGGGATAATACTCGTTTTCCTCTTCAGCATTTTTAGCCTCTATAAAAGAAAGGTTAACAAATCCTCCAGATTTTGAATTAGTCAATTGTTTATTACCCTGTTTATATAGATCTGTATGGTTTGCATCATTAAATTCCTCTGATAAATAGGTGAAAAATGAATTGTTGAATTTTATAATTTCAGCACAACTTCTATGATTAGTCGGCAAGTTGAGAACCTCCTTATCTGAGGTTGAAAATGGATTATACTCCTTGGATAGCGCTATAAATTGTTCTGCCTTGCCCCCTCGCCATCGATAGATAGCTTGTTTGGCATCCCCAACAATAGTTAGTTTTCCCCTTTTACCTGTTAAAGTTTCTGTGGCTATTGCATTGTCGATTAACGGAATCAAATTTGTCCACTGCAGCGATGAGGTATCTTGAAACTCATCGATAAAATAATCTCTATATCGTTCTCCTAATCGTTCGTAAATAAAGGGTGCGGGTTGATCTTGTATAGCACCACTTATAATTTCATTAAACTCTGAAATAAGTAAAATGTTTCGTTCCTTCTTAATAATAGTTAGTTCTTTATGTATCGCACTCAAAATTGATAAGGGCACCAAATTTTTTAGAATGTTTTTAAGTAGCTTCTGCTCATAAAATAAGTCTTTGGTAGTTAAGAATGCACTTATTATAAAGGGTCGAATCTCATCGATACTATCTTTTTTTGATTGCGCTAATGTTTTGGTATAAAAATCTGTGGTTTCTATCTCTTGTTTCCATCCGGCTTTATAGTCAACGGCAACATTTTTTTGTGCCATTTTTTTGAAATGCGAAGGAATATACCCATCTTTTCCTTTAAAATCTACAGGCTCTAAGTCACTAGCAGTTATCAATGAAAGTACTTCGTTGGCAAGCGTATTGATTTCTTTTAATACTACTTTTTGTTTTTTTTGTAAAAACTGTCTAAAGTTTTTGAAATCTTGTGGGGTCTTATCTGCTAAATTCTCAAGGTGTTCTCTATCATTTTCACTAAAAAGAAGTTTAGCAATTTTATTGAGTTCAATAGCAATATCCCAACTTTTATCATCATCTAATTTCTCAAATGCAAAATTCAAAATAGTTTCTGTAAGTACAGTGTCCTCTCCTATTTTTGCGACAACAGCATCTACTGCCTCATTAACTAGGCTTTCTGTATCCATCTCAATTTCAAAATTGATAGGGATGTTAAGATCATGTGCAAAAGTGCGAATTACTCTGTGTGTAAAAGTATCGATGGTTACAATATCAAAAGCTGCATAATTATGTAAAATACTTTTAAGAATTCGAGATGCTTTTTGTTGAAGTTCTATTGGATCAAGCCCCGTATGCTTAACCAAATCATTCACTAAACCCTCATATTTTGAAGAAGTTGGGACTGCTGCGATACCTACCAATGATTCTAGAATTCTTTCTTTCATTTCGGCAACAGCTTTATTGGTAAATGTTATTGCCAAAATGTTCTTATATGCATCTTTGTACTCTGCTGTTATTAGGCGTATCAAGTATTCGCGAACCAATGTGTACGTTTTACCTGCACCCGCAGCAGCATTATAAACAGTAAAAGAAGAGACTGATTTCAAATGTTTTTTTTACTAAAATACTAAACACTGATCACCTATCTACAAATAGTTAAACTATTATACAAAAAACTAGCCGAGATCCTTTCAATTTTTACATTTATTCTATAAAAATTCTGCTGTGTAATCTTACTAACGAGTTGATTAGTAAGGATTTTTTATTTTAAACAATTTATAACAGTTAATAGTTTTAAATCCTATCACTAATTGTTAAATTTGAACTTATTATTTTTTAACTTAAAAAGTATATTATGTCATTCGAATTACCGAAATTAAACTACGCTTTTGACGCTTTAGAACCTAATATAGATGCACGAACAATGGAAATCCATCATGGCAAACATCATGCGGGGTACACAAGTAAACTTAATGCAGCTATCGAAGGTACTGATCTAGAAGGAAAAACTATAGAAAACATTCTTATCAATCTCGATCTTTCTAACAAAGCTGTTAGAAATAATGGTGGTGGTTTTTACAACCACAGTTTATTCTGGAAAGTAATGTCTCCAAATGGTGGTGGTAAACCAAGTGGAGAACTTGCTGAAGCTATTGATGCTGCTTTTGATTCTTTTGAAGCTTTTAAAGATGCATTTTCTAATGCTGCTGGAACTCAATTTGGATCTGGTTGGGCTTGGTTATGTGTTCATAAAGGTGGAAAACTAGAAGTATGTGCAACGCCAAATCAAGATAACCCTTTAATGCCAGAAGTTGGCTGTGGTGGTACACCGATCTTAGGTATTGACGTATGGGAGCATGCTTACTACTTAAATTATCAAAACCGTCGCCCTGATTATATTAATGCATTTTTTAATGTTATTAATTGGGAAGAAGTAGCGAAACGATATGCTGAAAATAAATAAGAAGCTATTCAATATGTATAAAAAGAGACATCACAGTGATGTCTCTTTTGCATTATAACTTTTTCTTTTCTGTATGCTAAAGATTGCCTATCATCCCATCTACACTCATCCATTGCCAGAGGGACATCGTTTTCCTATGCAAAAGTACGAGCTGTTACCAAAGCAATTATTGTATGAAGGCACTTGTACAAATTCAAATTTTTTTTTGCCTGATTATCCAAGTCTTGATTTGATCTATGCAACACACTGTAAAGATTATGTCACACAATTACTCAATCTTACTCTCGACGCAAAAGCTGTTAGAAAAATTGGTTTTCCATTGACTAAAGCTTTGATAGATCGAGAATTGTTAATTACCGATGGCTCCATTAAGGCTACAGAATTTGCATTGCAATACGGAGTAGCCTTTAATATTGCAGGAGGTACCCATCATGCTTATAGCAATCGTGCAGAAGCTTTTTGTCTATTAAACGATCAAGCTGTAGCTGCAAAATATTTACAAAAATATCATAACATTGAAAAGATACTAATTGTAGATCTAGATGTACATCAAGGAAACGGAACCGCAGAAATTTTTGCTAAGGATCCTACTGTTTTTACATTCTCGATGCATGGCGCCTCAAATTATCCTTTTAAAAAGGAAATTTCTGATCTTGATATTGCTTTACCCGATACGACAACTGATACAGAATATTTAATAATTTTAAAAGAAACTTTACCCAAATTAATACAGGATCAACAACCTGATTTTATCTTTTATTTATCGGGTGTGGATATCCTATCAAGTGACAAACTTGGTAAAATAAACTGTACGCTTGCTGGTTGCAAAGAGCGTGATCGATTCGTATTGTCTACTTCAAAACAACACCAAATACCTATAATGTGTTCGATGGGCGGAGGATACTCTCCAGATATAAAAACAATTATAGAGGCACATGCCAACACCTATCGTGTAGCTAAACATTTGTTTGACTGATTTTTATAGCTAATATTTTATTGTATCTTCGAGTCGCTATTGGGTATACTATATGGAAAAAAAATGTCCCGAATGTGGGGAAAAAATAATAGGTCGTAGAGATAAAAAATTTTGTAGTGATTACTGTCGTAATGCGTTTAACAACAAACTTAACAAAGATACTACCAATCTAATTCGCACAGTCAACAATCGCTTGCGAAAAAACTATAGAGTACTACAGCATCTAAATCCAGATGAAAAAATTAGAGTACCAAAAAGTAAACTCATTGCTCAAAATTTTGATTTTGACCTCTTCACCAGTATATATACTACCAAAACAGGAAATGTATATTATTTTGTATATGATCAAGGCTATCTAGCACTAGAAAATGATTTTTATGCATTGGTAAAAAGAAAGGCATAAATATTAAAACTCTCTCCACCGTTGACTGTTCATTTTTAACGCAGCCTTCATGACATCTTTCTGGCTAATTTGTCCGATTAACTTAGCACCATCCAAGATAGGAAATCGTCTTCTTTTAGTTTCAATAAACTTATTAGCAGCATCAAAAATACTAGCATTGCCATCGATCGTTTCGACATTTTTAACCATAAACTTATCCACGGTGGCATCATCTATGGGCATATTATAATATCTACTTTCATTAAGTTGTTTAATGCAGTCTCCTTCAGAGATAATTCCTAATAATTCATAACGATGATTTACCACAGGACCTCCAGATATTTTGTGTTTTACCAATGTCTCAATCACTTCCATGACAGATTGATCAGGTGTAAATGTTATCAATTCTCTAGTCATGTAATCTGACACCTTTATTAAGGTCTCATCTTGCTTCTTTGATTTGGATCGTGCCCCTATAAAACTTATAATTCCCATAACAATATATCTTTAGTTCATCTTAAATATAGTGATTTTCAATGATTTGATATGTGTTAAAATTGACCCTTGTAAGTAAAATCTTATTTATTATCTTTAGCTAAACCAAAAGTCAATGAAAAAACACCCCGCATTCTTTTCGACATTGCTTATTTTACTTTCAATCTGGTATGTTTTTTACAGTAGTAAACCACAGTCGATAACAGCATATGACACTCCATTAACCGAGTTCTCAACTATGAGAGCATTGGATCATGTTAAAGAACTTTCAAAAGCACCTCACTATCATGGTAGTCCTGATCACCAAAATGTTCAATCCTATATAATTTCAGAATTGGATAAACTTGGCTTAAAAAGCGAGATACAAACAGGGTTCTCTATTTATAAATCAGGTGACATGAGTACTCCTGAAAATGTAGTTGCAAAAATAAAAGGTAGCGATTCATCTGCCAAGGCTTTAGTTTTACTCACACACTATGACAGTGCAACACACTCTTCATTTGGGGCGAGTGATGCAGCAAGTGGAGTTGCCACAATTTTGGAAGGTTTACGGGCATATTTGGCAAAAAATCCAAAACCCAAAAACGATATAATTATTTGTTTTACCGATGCCGAAGAAATTGGACTTAACGGTGCCGATTTATTTATGAAAAAACATACTTGGGCAAAAGATATAGGACTTATCCTCAATTTTGAAGCAAGAGGTAGTGGAGGTAACTCATTTATGCTCATGGAGACTAATGGTAAAAACGGGAATTTGATCGGTGCTTTTTCTGAAGCATCTGTACAATATCCAGTAACCAATTCACTAGCATACAGCATTTATAAAATGCTACCTAATGATACTGATTTAACGGTTTTTAGAGAACAAGGTAATATTGAAGGATTTAATTTTGCCTTTATCGATGATCATTTTGACTATCATACAGCAAATGATACTTGGGAGAATTTGGATCTTTCAACCCTACAACATCAAGGCAGCTACTTATTACCTCTTTTAAGGCATTTTAGTAATGCTGATTTGTCTACACTTACGTCTGATAAGGATTACATTTATTTTAATGCTCCGATTTCCAAGATTATTAAATATCCCTTTAGTTGGATTCACACGCTTTGGATAGTTGCTTTAATTGTTTTTATTGTCCTATTATTTTATGGTAGGATTAACTATCGTCTAGGTATTATTGATGGATTAAAAGCGAGCGGGGCACTAGTATTATGCTTACTTCTGGCAGGGGGTGTTACGTATGGAGGTTGGGAGTTACTCAAACTAATTTATCCTGAATATAACGAAATTCAGCAGGGTTTTACCTATAATGGTTATTACTATATCCTAGCTTTTACCTTGCTATCTGCTGCTATTTGTTTTAAAGTGTTTTCTTATATCTATAAAGAGCGTAATCAAGCAAGTCTTTTGGTGCCTGTAATTATACAGTGGCTACTTATTGCTATTCTTTGTGCAGTCTATCTAGAGGGTGCTAGTTATTTTATTTGGCTTGTTTATTTTGCACTACTTCAGCTATTTATTTTAATACGGCAAAAAAGACCAAATAGCGTATTGATGGTGGTATTATCATTCCCTGCGTTATACATTTTGCTTCCGTTTATAGCTAGTTTTCCTGTAGCTCTGGGGCTTAAAATGCTCCCGATTGCTTCAATATTAACCGTTTTATTATTTGCACTTTTGTTACCTATTTTTTCTTTTTATAAATATCAGCATTGGTATAGTGCAGTATTTATTATAGGTTCGATAGTCTTCTTTATTGCAGCACATACTACTTCAGATTTTAATGAGAAGCGTCAAAAACCCAATAGTTTGGTTTATATACTAGATGAAGATACTCATAAAGCCACTTGGGCTACATATGATCACTTGTTGGATGCTTATACTCTTCCATATTTTTCGGAAGAAATTAAAGATAATGCTGCTCTTAATAAAACGATTATTAACAGTAAATATGGTCTTAGTTTTACTAAAAGTAGTATTGCGCCATTTAAAAATATTCCTGCAGCTACCATACAACTTATCAGCGATACAATTACAAATAACCAACGTGAGTTGCGGCTACACATTCAACCTAATAGAGAAATTAATAGAATAGATGTCTATACACAAAAAGTGACAAATTTTACTTCGTTAACAGTTAACGGTGAACAAGCTTTGGAGTTGCGATACAAAGATGAATTGTACCATGTATTTAGTAAACGATGGGATCAAAAGTTATTTACATACTATGCAAAAAATAGTGAACCCTTATTATTAGACATCACTATGAATACAGACACTGATCCTAGTTTTGTCTTATTTGAATCCTCTTACGATTTATTACAACATCCCGAGTTTCAGATAGCACCCCGTACATCTGCAATGATGCCAAAACCTTTCGTACTCAACGATGCAGTGATTGTAAAGCGTTCCTTTACTTTAGAGCAATTAGAAATAGTTAAGGATTCAGTCGTTACTATTGACGCAGAAGAAAACTTTAGTTATGAATAAGGGAATAAGCATTTTAGGTGCTGGATGGTTGGGTTTGCCTCTAGCTGAAAAGCTCATAGCTAAAGGTTATTCGATAAAAGGATCGACAACATCTGATGCAAAACTAGAAAGGTTACAAAGCAAAGGGCTTGCTGCATATACAATTGTATTAACCGAGACTGCTGTAATAGGTAATATTGCTCAATTTTTGAAAGATAGCAAAATTCTAATTATTGCAATTCCCCCAGGCTTACGGCGTAATCCCTCTAGTGATTTTGTAGGCAAAATTAAAAGATTGCTACCTTATATAGAAGCTTCTTCTATCAATTCTGTTTTGTTTATAAGCTCTACCACAGTTTATGAAGATACTAAGGAAATTCCCTTAATTACTAATCTAACCTTACCAAATGCAACATCTATAGCTGGTAAACAATTAACTGTGATAGAAAAGTTGTTGCAGCAACGTACTGATTTTTCAACCACAATTTTACGCTTTGGGGGACTTATCGGTAAGGATCGACACCCCGCTACTATGCTATCGGGACGTGAGAACATTCAAAATCCAGAGGCTCCAGTAAACCTGATTGATCGAGAAGATTGTATCCAAATAATTTTAAAAATCATTAATAACAATGCATGGAATAAAGTTTATAATGCCTCTGCTTCTAATCACCCTAAAAAATCTGAATATTACACTGCTCAATGTTTGAAAAGAGGTCTTGACGTTCCAAAATATGATTACATGAGTGTTTCAAAAGGTAAGAGTATTGACTCAAAATATATTCAGAAGGATTTGGGATACGAGATTAAGGATATATAGAGAAAGTATCTTAAAAATATATAGGCAAACTCATACAATCAAAACCATTGACTCATATATGTGACAAAAAAACCCTGTGTTTAAAAATAAAACACAGGGGATTACACACAAATTATAAATTTTAAATAGTAGGAAGCACTATTCCACCAGGGCCACTTCCTTCCCAACCCCAATCCGGATTAAAAACTCCGTCCCAAACAGGTAAGTGATCTATCGCTAAATTGTTTGCGGTATATAACCTACCTCCTGATATTTCGTTGATTTCTTTAGTAGTAAGATTTTTATAATATTTCATGTCTATTGGTTTTAATTACAACACAATAGTACGGGTTAGATGTTTCATTTTTTGAGACTTAAGGTGATAAAGTAGAGAAATTTAAAAACTCATTGAGGAGCGTTCCAACCGATCATAAAATACTCAATAAAAAAGTATAAAAACTTAGCTATGATTAAGAGGGTCGGATCACGTCTAGAAGACTAAAAGTAACAATTCAACTTAAGTTTCCCAGTTTACATTTGGGGTAAATTCACTGAATACGGTGAATTATATCAGGCAGAATACAAATACCTTTAAGCAGCAATTTAAACTAATCATTTATTATGAAAAAGATTTTATTTATTATTATTATTTCCTGTCTCTTATTTCAATCTTGTGAACTTGAAGAACAAGAAAGTTTAGAAGTTTTAACCCAAAATGAGAATGTATCATTTAAAGAGGATCAGGTTGAAACAGAACCTTTACAATTTACTGAACCCAAACCGTTAAAAGATATCTCAGAACTTGATCAATACGACGCATTTAACAAAGTAGCTAACCAAGAATCAGGCCGACAAGAATGGAGAAAAACCGATGATGGTACAACTTTTTTTTCCCGAGAAGGGAACACAATTACAGAAAGAGATCATTTTTTTTACCCACAATTTTCATTTACTTATCAGTATGAAGATGTTAATTTCATATATGTAATTGACACTTCTAGAAATCTTTGGTTAGCCTTACCTATTTGGTATCCAGGGCGGACTGTTCCAGCATATTTATCACATAATGGAATAGAATGGAATACTTGGCGTAACTTTAAATACTTCGTGATTTTAAATAATGCGTGTGATTATGATAAAGAAAAGCCTACCATTACTCCAGTTTGTATAACCGTACCTGATGTAGCTCAAGTTTGTATAGCAAAACAATCATTTACCAAAAGCTTTCCTATGACAATGCCTGATAACAGAGATTTTTTAGAATCTCGTTTTAACCTTAAAGATAATTGTGATAATTATTTAACGATTAGGCAAAGGCCACCAGCAGGAACTATTATTGAAGCTCCAACAAGTAGGACAGTATATTATGAAGTAATCGATAATCAAGGAAATGTCCTTGAACTAAATCATGTACATCATTTTAAGAAGATTAACTTTTAAAAAAAATGATGTTTCGTCCTACAATAGCGTTACAAAATTAATAGATTTAAGGTAGTTGGTTTAATACCACTACCTTTTTTATTTTTGCTCTGTTCTCCTTTGAGTTTATTCTGTTTGTATATGTAATTAGGAGCTAACATAATATAAATTTCTGTCCTACTATATTATTAATAGCTACTGCAGATCTAGCCATTCCAGCTTCAGCAGTTATTCATGTAGTTATGTTAAACATGTTAAGATCAGAGTTTGCTCCCAACGGCCAAAATCTATCAAAGGAGTTTGGTACTATCAAAGATCCAAATGAATTTGAATATTTATATGAAATGGATGCTTATCACCATATACAAGAAAAAAACCTTATATCCAGCAGTTTTTCTTACCGCAGGATTAAACGACTCTAGAGTTGCAGTTTGGCAGACTACTAAGTTTGCTGCAAAAATGAAGGCTTCTACACTTTCAAAGAAACCTGTCCTGCTTATTGTTGACTTTGAAGGTGGTCACGGATTTAATGCTGTAAAAGACAAAAAAAACAAAGAACTTTTGGATATAATGACTTTCCTTTTTTGGCAAACTGGTCATCCCGATTATCAACCTAAAAATAAAAACTAATACTTTAATCCACTTATAAACTGACCTTAAATTTTGGATTTACATTATTTTGCAATAGGTAATAAACAAAAACCTCCAAGTCTAAAACGACTTGGAGGTTTTATATAATTATTTTAAAACGATTTATCCTTTAAGACTCGCTTTTAAATATTCTCTGTTCATACGTGCAATATTTTCTAACGAAATGCCTTTAGGACATTCGATTTCACATGCTCCTGTATTGGTACAGTTACCAAATCCTTCTTTATCCATTTGATTTACCATGGCTAAAACACGATCTGTCGCTTCAACTTGTCCTTGTGGTAACAATGCAAACTGTGAGACTTTTGCAGAGGTAAATAGCATAGCAGAAGCATTTTTACAGGCAGCTACACAGGCTCCACATCCTATACAGGTCGCGGCATAAAAAGAATCATCTGCTTTTTCTTTTTCAACCGGAATAGCATTAGCATCAATTGTATTTCCCGAGGTATTTACCGAAATATATCCTCCAGCATGCTGTATACGATCAAAGGAAGTTCTGTCAATTACCAAATCCTTTATTACCGGAAATGCTTTTGCTCTGAAGGGTTCTATGGTGATGGTATCTCCATCCTTGAACTTCCGCATATGCAGTTGACACGTAGTTACCAATCTGTCTGGTCCATGAGGCTCACCGTTAATCTGCAATGAACAGGATCCGCATATACCTTCTCTACAATCATGATCAAATTCTACTGGATCATGACCTTCGACAATGAGTTGCTCGTTAAGCACATCCATCATTTCTAAAAAAGACATATCACCATCGATATCAGTCACGTTGTACGCTTCTAACTTTCCTTTTGAAGTGGCATCTTGCTGACGCCATATTTTTAATGTAAGATTCATAATTTTTAGTTTGTTAGCCCAGAGTCAAAAGGCACTTGTTTGCTTTGACCGCATTAATAAATGCATTTAACATTTTACTCTGTTCAGTAATTAAATCTTGAATTCTATTAAATTTTTCTGTTAAAATAAAACTTAGTTCCTGTGCAATTATTAATTGAGTTTCTAATTCTAGCAGTGATCCTGTAGAATAACTCAAAAACTGAACATAACTTTTAGTATAATTTCTCCACCAGCCTTCGGCTATATTTGAAGAAATTGAAATAGATGATCTTTTTAACTGACTTTGCAATACAAAAATTTCATCTTTAGGCAACTCTGCACAGATTGAGTAAACTTCTTTGACAATTTCAATTCCTTTTTGCCAAATTAACAAATCTTTATATGATTGTACAGTTCCCATCCAGTGGCTTATGCCTAACTACTAATTCACTTTATTTATAACTTCTTGTTTTTAATTCAATATTTTCGTAAACCAATTCTTCTTTATGAAGCACGGCATCTTTTGGTGCACCTTTATACTCCCAAGCTGATACAAACTTAAAGTTTTCATCATCTCGTAATGCTTCACCTTCTGGTGTTTGATATTCTTCTCTAAAGTGACCTCCACAAGACTCATTTCTATGCAATGCATCTTTTGCGAATAGCTCTCCTAACTCCAAGAAATCTGCAACACGACCAGCTTTCTCTAACTCTTGATTTTTGGTTGCTGCACTTCCTGGAATTTTTACATTTTTCCAGAAATCTTCACGTAATACAGCGATCTCATCAATAGCTTCTTGAAGTTCCTTGGCATTACGGGACATTCCGCATTTGTTCCACATGATTTTACCAAGTTTCTTATGGTAATAATCAACAGAATGCTGTCCGCTACCTCCCATTAATTTCTCAATGCGTTCCTTAACTTCTTTTTCTGCTGCTTCAAATTCTGGCGAATCTGTTGAAATTTTACCCGTTCTAATATCATCTGCTAAATAGTCTCCAATAGTATAAGGTAATACAAAATAACCATCTGCTAACCCCTGCATTAATGCCGAAGCTCCAAGTCTATTTGCACCATGATCAGAGAAATTAGCTTCTCCTGCTGCATAACATCCAGGGATAGTAGTTTGTAGATTGTAATCAACCCAAAGCCCTCCCATTGTGTAATGCACCGCAGGGTAAATCATCATTGGAGTCTTATATGGGTTTTCGTCTACAATTTTTTCGTACATCTGGAATAAGTTACCGTATTTATTCTCTACGACTTCTTCTCCAAGTTTTATAATTTCGGCTTCTGATGGATTTTTCATACCAGAAGTTAACGCTTTTTCTTTTCCGTATCGCTTAATAGCCGATGCAAAATCCAAGTACACCGCTTCTCCAGTTTTATTAACACCAAAACCGGCATCACATCTTTCTTTTGCAGCTCTAGAAGCCACATCACGAGGTACCAAATTACCAAAAGCAGGATAGCGTCTTTCCAAATAGTAATCTCTATCTCCCTCGGCTATTTGTGTAGGCTTTAATTTACCTGCACGAATTGCTTCTGCATCTTCTTTCTTTTTAGGCACCCATATACGTCCATCGTTACGAAGCGACTCAGACATCAATGTTAATTTTGACTGATGATCTCCTGATACAGGAATACAGGTTGGATGAATTTGTGTAAAGCAAGGATTTGCAAAAAAAGCACCTCTACGGTGTGCTCTCCAAGCTGCCATCACATTACTTCCCATGGCATTAGTACTCAAAAAGAATACGTTTCCATATCCACCCGAAGCTATTACCACAGCGTGTGCCGAATGTCTTTCTATTTTTCCGGTAACCAAATCACGTGCAATGATTCCCCTAGCTTTACCATCGACTTTTACCAAATCCAACATTTCATGTCGGTTAAAGGCTTGTATCTTACCTCGATTAATTTGACGGTTCATTGCAGAATATGCACCTAATAATAATTGCTGTCCCGTTTGCCCTTTGGCATAAAATGTTCTTGAAACAAGTACCCCACCAAAAGATCGGTTGTCTAATAATCCACCGTATTCTCTAGCAAAAGGAACACCTTGCGCAACACATTGATCAATGATATTACCGGATACCTCAGCAAGACGGTATACGTTTGCTTCTCTAGAGCGATAATCTCCTCCTTTTACCGTGTCATAAAACAAGCGATAATTAGAGTCTCCATCACCTTGATAGTTTTTTGCAGCATTAATCCCTCCTTGTGCGGCAATTGAGTGTGCACGACGAGGAGAATCTTGATAACAAAACGTTTTAACGTTATAACCTAACTCTGCAAGTGTAGCTGCTGCACTACCTCCTGCTAGTCCTGTACCTACTACGATAACATCAATGTTACGTTTGTTTGCAGGATTTACCAGATCAACTTTGTTTTTATGATTGGTCCACTTATCTGCCAGTGAACCTTTAGGTATTTTAGAATCTAAAATTGACATAATAGCGGTAATTTTAATGATTAAAATGATGTACTAAGGCAATAATTACAAATCCTAACGGAATAATAATTGCAAAAGCTTTTGCAAACTTAGTAGCAGCTAGAGAGTACTTATTGTTAAATCCGACAGATTGAAAAGATGACGCAAATCCATGCCATAGGTGTAATCCTAAAAACACAAAGGAAACCACATACAATCCTGTACGAATTGGGCTCTCAAACTTCTCTACCAACTCACTATAATATCGTGTAGCATCTTCTGGAGCAACCTCTATATATTTGTGTACTATCTCGGGCACCCAAAAATCATAGAAATGTAACCCTAAAAAAGCTAACACTACCAAACCTGTTATTATCATATTTCTGGACATCCATGAGGAGTTGGCCCCTCCATCATAACGCGCATAACTTACTGATCTGGCATTACGATTACGGATTTCTAAAATGAATCCCATAATAAAATGAAATACAACTCCAAAAATCAACACGGGTTGTAATAGAAATTGAACCACAAAATTTGTTCCCATAAAGTGTGACAACTCGTTAAAGACATCTTCACTCACAATAGAAGTAAAATTTATAGTAAAATGTTGTAATAAGAAGAAAACTAAGAAAAGTCCCGAAAGAGCCATGGCAACTTTTCTAGCAATTGAAGATTTTATCAATCCACCCATTAGTTAAAATATTTAAATTTTGAGAAACAAAAGTACGCCTCAAACATCTTTTTAACAACATTTTCCTACTTTTATCCAGTATTTATAATCAATATAAAAAACTTTGATACTGATCTGTTCTTTTTTCTGATATATTATGGATGCCTTTAATAAATAAAGTAAGATTACGATCTAAATTCGTAACTTTATTTTTATGAAACCATTGCTTTCCAAACTTCCCGTAAGCCATACAACAATATTTACAGTAATGAGCGAATTGGCCAACCAGTATCAGGCTCTTAATTTATCGCAAGGTTTTCCTGATTTTCCTGTGGATCCAGAACTTATTACTCTAGTATCTAAGGCGATGAAATCTGGTAAAAATCAATATTCACCCATGGCTGGACTGATGCAGCTACGAGAACGTATTGCAGAAAAAGTTGCCAATTCTTATGGTTATACCTATCATCCAGAAACCGAAATAACTATTACTAGCGGAGCTACACAAGCCCTGTTTACATGTATCGCTGCCTTTATTCACCCAAAAGACGAAGTGATTATTTTTGAACCTGCATACGATTGTTACGAACCTTCTATACGCTTGTTTGGAGGAGTCACTATACCCATTCAGCTTTCGTATCCAAACTACACTATTGATTGGGATCAGGTTGCTGAGGCGATTACCCCAAAAACTCGGATGATCATTATCAATACACCTCATAATCCAAGCGGAACCACTATGTCTAGTGAAGATATGGCACACTTAGAGAAATTAGTCGCTACTAATAACATTATAGTTTTGAGTGACGAAGTGTATGAACATATAATCTTTGATTCTACAGTGCATCAAAGTGTTGCTCGATATCCTAGTTTGGCCTCTAGAAGTTTTATTATTGGCTCCTTCGGAAAAACATTTCATGTCACTGGTTGGAAAACTGGATATTGCTTAGCTCCATCTGCATTGATGAAGGAGTTTAGAAAAGTACATCAATACAATGTATTTTCTGGTAATCATCCAATTCAGGCAGCTATAGCACAGTATCTAGAAACCCCCTCACACTACTTGAGCTTACCTGATTTTTACCAACATAAAAGAGATCTCTTTCTTTCATTACTTAAAGGGTCTTCTTTTACGCACGTACCTGCAACCGGAACATATTTTCAACTATTGGAGTATTCTGCTATTACTAATGAAAATGATTTGGAGTTCGCAAAAAGACTTACTAAAGAATATAAAATTGCATCAATCCCCATCTCTGTATTTAATTCATCCAAACAAGATGATAAGGTTTTGCGATTTTGTTTTGCCAAAAGTGACGAGACGCTCAAACGTGCAGCCGAAGTTTTACACACTGTTTAATGTTCTATAAATCAAATTTTAATTGAATAATCTCTATTTCTTCTTTCTTTTTTACCGATGCCTTACCCGTATTTAAATTAGATAAGGAAATTCCCAGTAAACGTACAGAGTTTTTCATTTTTTCTTGATACAATAATTCTTTTGCCAGTTCAAGTATTATTGCTGCATCGTTAACAAAATACGGCACTGATTTGCTGCGAGTTTGTAAGGTAAAATCGCTATATTTTATTTTTAAAGTAATAGTTCTCCCCGACACTTTGTTGTTTTTTAATCGCTTTTGCAGTTCTTCGGCTATACTTTCCAAACGCTCTAACATGTAAATTTCAGAAGCTATGTTTTCTTTAAATGTTCGCTCGGCAGCTAAGGATTTGCGTTCACGGTTTGGTTTTACGGGACTATTATGTATACCTCGTACAATTTGATAGTAATGCTTACCAGATTTACCGAAATGCTGGGTTAAAAACTCTTCGGATTTGGATTTGAGATCCATACCCGTATAAATACCCATGTCATACATTTTTGCTTGAGTTACTTTACCGACTCCATAAAATTTCTTTACATCTAATTTTTCCAAAAAACCTATAACTTCTTCGGGATTTACAGTTTTTTGACCATTTGGCTTATTGTAATCACTCGCTATTTTTGCTACAAATTTATTGATAGAGATACCAGCAGATGCAGTCAAACCAATTTCCTCAAATATTCGCCGCCTAATATCCTGTGCTATCAGACTTGCACTTGGATTTCCTTTTTTATTTGCGGTAACATCCAAATATGCTTCGTCCAGAGATAGGGGTTCTACCAAATCAGTAAATTCAAAAAATATCTTCCTGATAGCCGTTGATATTTCTTTATATCGTTCAAACCTTGGTCGTACAAAAAGTAGCTCAGGACATAATCTTTTAGCCATCGCACCACTCATTGCAGATCGCACCCCATACACACGAGCTTCATAACTTGCAGCACTCACAACTCCACGTTTTTCACTGCCCCCAACAGCCAACGGTTTACCCTTTAGCGATGGATCGTCAAGTTGCTCTACAGAGGCGTAAAACGCATCCATGTCAACGTGTATGATTTTTCTATAACTCACGTGTTGCTTAAGACTTCGATCTTGCAAATTTATAGCTTCTTTGACTAATGTTAACCCTATCATTACCTACCTTTACGTTAAAATTAACGGCCATGAGCAAAACCGCAATTGTTTTGGGCGCTACAGGACTTACTGGACATGCGCTACTAGAAAAACTTCTCAAAGACGATACTTACAGTCAAGTGAAATTGTTTTCGAGAAGTAAAATCGATTTGACACATCCAAAAATCGAAGAGTATCTCATTGATCTATTTCAATTAAGCGAGTATCAAGAACAATTTAATGCAGATGTGGTATTTTGTTGTATAGGAACTACCAAAAATAAAACGCCAAACAAAAAACTATACAAAAAAATCGATTTTGGTATTCCCGTAGCAGCAGCAAAACTTTGCGAGCAAAATAATATTTCAAAGTTTATAGTAATTTCTGCACTTGGAGCAAATAGACAAAGTAAAATTTTTTACAATAGAGTAAAGGGCGAAATGCAGGATGCTGTAAAACAATTTACAATTGATAAAACGTATATTCTACAACCTTCACTCATTGATACCAAAAGAGAAGAAAGAAGAATTGGTGAATATCTGTTTATTCAATTTATGAGAGTAATAAATCCATTATTAGCAGGTAAGTTAAAAAAATATCGATCTATCAAACCTGAAACAATAGCAAAAGCAATGTGTTGGTTGGATAAAAACAGTATTGATAAAGATATTATTGAGTCCGACGAAATTCAAGAGATAGCTTTGAAGTGGTAAATTTTTATCTGAACATATAGTATGAAAGAGATTGAAAGAAAGTTTTTGGTAACCGCTTCTAGCTACAAAAATGAGGTGCATCAGTCTTACAGAATTGTGCAAGGATTTTTGAATACAGACCCAGAACGCACCGTTCGTATAAGAATAAAAGGTAATCATGGTTTTATAACTATTAAAGGTATCAGTAACGCCTCGGGAACCACTCGTTTTGAATGGGAAAAAGAAATTACAGTCGAAGAGGCAGAAAACTTATTAGCGTTATGTGAAACTGGACGCATCGAGAAAATACGACACGAAGTTGTGGTGAATCAACATACCTTTGAAATCGATGAGTTCTTTGGAGCAAATCAATCTCTCATACTTGCAGAAATTGAACTTTCTGATGAAAATGAATACTTTGATAAACCAAATTGGTTAGGCAAAGAAGTAACTGGTGACAAGCGGTATTATAATTCTCAACTAAGCAAAAATCCCTTCTCTAGTTGGAAAAATACACCCCTTCACTAAAATTTAAAATCCTTTTAATACCAATTAGGTAGCGTTCTTATTACAAATGTGATTTACGAGGGGAGAACTATGTGCTATTGAAATTGATTTTGGGAAGGATACAGGACCAAAAGTTAAAAAGTATATAAAATAAAAAAAGGTGGAAAATCCACCTTTTTTTGCCCCAAATCTACCATGAACTTAACCTACTTATGCTATGGCTCTGCTAATATAAAGCGTTATTTCCTTGTGGAAAAATGTTTTAGATAAAAGGTCAAAATACTTGTTGAACTACACAAAACACAAAAATTTAACACAAAAAATTTTGTCTTTTTAATAAGCCCTTTCTTTTTTTCCTTCGTAAAAATTAATAAATGCTCTGTTTACCACACGGTTTCCTCCTGCTGTTGGATAATCTCCTGTAAAATACCAATCTCCAAGATTATCTGGACAAGCTTTATGAAGGTTCTCGACCGTTTGGTATATTACTTTAACCTCTGTAGTAACCGATTCTTCACTCAAAAGCGCTGCTATTTTATTACTAATTTCTTGATCTGTAAAATTAGCATAGATATCTTTTACATAGTTTTGCACATCAGAATCTTCAAACGTTTCTTGAGATTTACATTTTTTATATACTTCTTCAACTAAATCATACTTACCCCTTTCTTTGAGTAGTTCGAGTGCGGCATTAAAAGCAACCAACCCTTCTAAATTTGCCATGTCGATACCATAACAATCTGGATACCTAATTTGTGGAGCAGATGACACCACTATAATTTTTTTAGGCTGTAAACGATCTAGCATTTTTATAATACTCTTTTTTAATGTGGTACCTCTAACGATACTATCATCAATAATTACCAAGTTATCTTCGGGATTAACTACGCCATAGGTTATATCATATACGTGAGCAACCAAATCATCCCGACTACTATCTTCTGTTATAAAGGTGCGTAGTTTGGCATCCTTAATAGCTATTTTTTCTGTACGTAAACGATGTGACAAGATTTCCTTTAACCGTTCATTTGTTAGATCTTGTTTCTCTGCAAGGATGGTTTCATTTTTTTGCTTATTAAGTTCATCCTGTGCTGCTTCAACCATACCATAAAATGATGTCTCTGCCGTATTTGGAATAAAAGAAAACACCGTGTTAATCGTATCATGATCAATTTCTTTGAGCACCTGTGGCATAATTAGTTTACCTAATTTTTTACGCTCTTTATAAATTTCGGCGTCGCTTCCTCTAGAAAAATAAATTCTTTCAAAAGAACATGCCTTACGTTCTAAGGGAGTTATTATTTTTTGTATTGAAGTTTCACCACTTTTTTTGATGATTATAGCTTTACCTGGATCTAATTCTTTAATCTTATTAAAGTCTACATTAAAAACGGTTTGTATTACTGGTCGTTCTGAGGCCACGACAACTACCTCATCATCTTGATAGTAATATGCAGGTCTTATACCTGCTGGATCTCTTAATACAAATGCATCACCATGGCCCAACATTCCTGCCATTGCGTAACCGCCGTCCCAATCACGAGAGGATTTTTTAAGAATCTTTGCAACATTAAGACGTTCTGCTATTTCTGGAGAGGCATCAACTTTGCTAAAGCCTTCTTTTTTAAGTTTCTTATAAAGTTTGGCTACTTCAGAATCTAAGAAATGTCCAATTTTTTCCATCACAGTAATGGTATCGACTCTATCTTTTGGATGCTGTCCTAATTTTACCAAGTTTCTAAATAATAAATCATTGTTGGTCATATTAAAGTTACCAGCAACGATAAGATTGCGATGCATCCAATTGTTTTGTCTCAAAAAAGGATGTACACTTTCTACACTATTTTGTCCAAAAGTTCCATAACGTACATGACCTAACAAAACCTCTCCGATATAGGGTACGTTTTTCTTTTGCCATGCTACATCGTCACTATATTGAGGATGAGCGGTTAATTCAGAATTTATGCGATCATTAATCTGAGAAAAAATATCTTGTATCGGTTGAGCTTCGCTAGAACGAATTCGACTTATATAACGTTCTCCTGGCAAGGTATCTAATTTTATACTTGCGAGTCCAGCTCCATCTTGACCACGATTATGTTGCTTCTCCATCATCAGATACATTTTATTTACTCCATAAAATGCAGTTCCGTATTTTTCTTTGTAGTATTCCAAAGGCTTCAGCAATCTAATCATTGCGATACCACATTCATGTTTTAAAGCGTCACTCATTATATATCTAAAATTCTAATTGTTGTGTTTCGACGTAAATAAAAAACCCTAGAGCATAATGCCTAGGGCTTAGAAAATTATTATGTTAATTCAATTTCGAACTGTGTGAGTTCTTTGAATTCCTGCAAACGTTTTTTTATTTCTTCTTTTTTGAGGCTCTGCATTCGTTCTGTTCCAAATTTCTCCACGCTAAAAGATGCCAAATTGGAGGCATGAATTATTGCTTTTTTCATATTTTCGAAAGAAATATCGTTGGTCTTTGTAAGGTATCCAGAAAAACCTCCTGCAAAAGTATCGCCGGCTCCTGTTGGATCAAAAACTTCTTCTAACGGTAAAGCGGGGGCAAAGAAGATTTGCTCATTATGAAAGAGTAACGCACCGTGCTCTCCTTTTTTAATTATTACATACTTAGGGCCCATCTTTTCAATAGCACGTGCTGCTTTAACCAATGAATACTCTCCACTCAATTGTCTAGCTTCTTCATCATTTATAGTAATTACATCTACCTTGGCAATTACTTTTCGTAAATCCTCGATAAACATATCTTCCATCCAAAAATTCATTGTATCCAAAATGGCTAATTTTGGTTTAACAGTCATTTGTTCGAGCACACTTAATTGTACTAAAGGATTTAAATTACCCAACATTACAATTTCTGCTTCTTTATAATGATCGGGTACGATAGGGTTAAAGTCTGCCAATACATTTAACTGTGTGTCCAAAGTATCCCTAGAATTTAAGTCATTATGATATTTACCACTCCAAAAAAATGTCTTTCCCCCTTTAACAACTTCTACTGCTGAGGTATCAATTGTTCTATCCTGTAACATTTTTAAGTATTCTTCTGGAAAATCCTCTCCCACAACAGAAACAATTGCCGAAGGCACCTCAAAAGTAGCGGCAGCAAGTCCTATATAAGGGGCAGCTCCACCTAAAATTTTATCAGTTTTTCCAAAAGGAGTTTCAATGGCATCAAAGGCGATAGAGCCTACAATCAGTAATTTACTCATAGATAGCGTAATATTTTTTTGCAAATATAAGTTTTACTTTTTAGATACGATAAGAAATCAAATAGCTTAAAAAATCCATTAATTCAATTCGCTCAATATGCAAGGAGTATTTTTGAAAGTGTTATAAAAATTTAGTGGTTACCAAAGTTGCTGTTTTCATTTCTCTAACCAATCATAGAAACCAAAGTTGTTAAATTATCAAAATTTTGAGATTCGTTTGTTTTTTTACTTAAAATACTATGTTTAAAAAACGAATTATACACCGGCTATTAGATCTTTGAATTGAAACTGTTAAAAAATTGTGAAAAATAAAAAACTTTCTTCTATTTGCGGCTAAACATAAACTCTAATTATAATGAAGAAATTATTTTTGACTAAAATTTTAACGCTTTTACTGGTATCTGTCGTTTTGTTTAGTTGCGAAAAAGATTCAGAAGAACTTACTCAAGTTTCTCTAGAAGCAGTAGAACAAAAAAGTGCACAAGTATGTGTTGAAAAATGGGATGCAAAACTCAATACCAAAGCGGCAAGTGTCAAAGCCAAGGAATGGGAGCCTGGACAAACAATTTATATAAAATTCTTGAACGGTAATAATTTTGTCCAATCCAAAGTCGAGCAATATGCCAAAGAATGGGAGCAATTTGCAAATGTGAAGCTTGTATTTTTAGCTTCAAACAGCAGCACTACAGCCAATATCAAAATTACTTTTAAGGAAGGTGCTTATGCAAATGATGGTGGATCTTGGTCGTACCTTGGAACAGATTCTAACAGCTATGCTAGAAGTATGCATTTTGGATGGTTTAATGATACTACTACCGATAGTGAATTTAGTCGTACCACCATTCATGAGTTTGGTCATGCGCTTGGATTGATTCATGAACATCAAAATCCTGTTGCAGGAATTAACTGGGATAGAGAAGCTGTATATGCTTATTATGCAGGGCCACCGAACAACTGGAGTAGAGCTCAGGTAGACAATAATTTATTTAGACGTTATGAAGCTAACACTTCTAACTACAGTGTTTATGATCCAAAATCGATAATGCATTATCCAATTCCTGCTGCTCATACTACTGATGGTGTTGCTGTAGGAAGAAATACGGTTCTATCTGCGACTGATAAATCATTTATAGGTACTATTTATCCTTTTGACGGAACCCCTACTACTAATATCTGTGATGGTGTTTCTCCATATAATGCTAATACCCCTTATAGCATAGGAGATAAAGTTACTTATAACGGAGATTTATATGAAAGAACTGCTTCGGGATGGAATAATCTGGGTGCGTGTGAGGATAGTCCTGAGACTGATAAATGTGATGGTGTTGCTCCTTATAATGCCAGTGTTACTTATGCCGTAGGAGATCAAGTAACGTACAACGGAGATTTATATGAAAGAACCGCTTCGGGATGGAATAATCTAGGTCCATGTGGTAGCTAATACCCTATAGCTTACAAAAACATTTATATAGAATTAAATTTCTTTTAATGCTTTAATAACTAAATGCTCTGAAACTTACCTCAGAGCATTTTTTATGTAGATAATTTTACCAAAAACAGTCCTAATACAAGTGCGCAGCCGTCATTTAAATTCTTTTTCTTTAGCCTTTAAATAGATCTCAGTCAAGAATATAGTAGAAAATAAACAAATCACCCATATGCCCAAGCCTATAAATAGCGCGATCAACATAGAAAACAATAGATACAATAGTACCATAGCTGCTATTGTAAGAATGCTTAATTTTAATAACATTCTTGGAAAATACTCTTGAGCGGCATCCCAGTTCTTTTGATTTTCCATAGATCTAGGTGTACGATATCCATATAGGCCATTGATTTTTTTGGCTGGTTTGTATAAAAAATAAACAGGCAACGCAATGATAAGTACACTAATAATAACCAATAGTATCGCTATAATATTCATAACCTCATTTTATTGATGCCCTTTAAATAAGAGTTTTAATGATCATAGATTCTAGTTCCTGCCAAAATCTACTGGGATCTCACCTCTAGTTTTTGACGATCATTTAATAGCAATATCTTTGTTTTCTTTTATCCAATCTACCATAAGTTTTAACACTTAAAATACTTTTATATGGACTTGAATGTTACTTAAAGTAACCGTTAAAAACTCTTCTGTTCACATTGAATCTCTTATTGATTTGAATATGCTTAGAAAAAATGAATATCTATTATAGCTTTAATTTTTACAACTTTATTAAATAAGAACTAATGATTATCTACTCTACTATTCTTAATGTAAGTAACGATAGATTCTGCTACTTTTTGAAATTTTGTCATAAACAGGGGATACTATTATCTGGACATATACATCTAAAATCACAGAACAATTCTTTAAATCAGTCACTAATCCAGATAAACGAGAGCCGTATAGAAATTTAACTTTTTGTGATAACCTTTTTGCCATTAGTATACATATAAAGAACCTTTGCAAGAGTTAAGTCGATCTTTATGTTTTGATTAGCTTTATAGTAAATTTCGCAAGTAATTAAGCTACAATATATTTTATAAATAGTGTATTACTCTATGTTTTTAGTGAATAAAACAGAGAACCGTGTTTTTTAAAAACATCTATAATGGAACTATTTAGAAATATGAAAGCTTCGTGATTTAAAACTATCTTTCTTATAGTAATGCTAACTTTACTAGATAGCTAGTAAAATTGCTAATCCTTTTGATTTATTTTAGTACAAGAACACAGCTAGAGAAGCATACAAATCAAATAAAATTTACCCAGGATCTTCCATGTCTAGTAATGGATCATCCGTATAAATTGTGTTTTGATATGTTAAAACAATAGCATTACCTCCATAAATTTTACTAACATCAAGTTTGTTACTTTCAAAATCTTCTAGTCTTTTCATCTTATATATGTTTAATTAAATACCTACTCTATTAAAAAGGCTTTTCGGTTTTTGCCTAATTGTTGCGCAACAAATATTATTCGCATGTGCCTAGAAAAGACAATCCTGTTCAAAAAAATTAGTATGTTGTAAAATTATCCATATTCCTTGATAAATTAACTGCCAAGTCTGGATACTATAGTGGGGTAAGATATATTACTACAAACATAAAATAAATACTAAAACTCTACGTATGGAAAAACCACATAATTTATAAGGTTTTGTTTTATTCTTATACTATTCGTATCATTTTAACTACTAATTTAAGAGCTCTACTTCCTCCCAAAATCTGCTGGGATTTCACCCCAGGCTTTGGTTTCCCACTTTACTATTTTAGTAGTATATGTATTGTTTTTTAACCATTGTGTAGCTCGATCTATTAAATTAAAAACCTTTAGATTTTTACTGGTTTTGGCAAGTTTAGTTTTGCAGGTTTTCTGTCTGACCCAGCTCATTGCGATTTTAGAGTCTGTATATAAAATGCGGTCGCTATTGATCTTTTTTAAATACGCAAGACCGTGTACCAATGCTAAATATTCTCCGATATTATTAGTGCCCTGTTCAAAGGGACCTTGGTGAAAAAGCTGTTTCTCCGTTTGTGTATCCACTCCCCGATATTCCATTATACCTGGATTACCGCTGGATGCTGCATCTACCGCAATAGAATATAGATTAGGCTCGCCAAATCTTACTTTTTCAGCTTCAGATAAGTCAGACTTGGCTTTTTTTTGTCCTTTATAGTCTTCATAATCGCCCTGATATGCTTTTTTAGCAACCTCAAAATTTTCAAAGGACTTGTATTTCGCGCCAGCAAAACCGTTGATAACTGCTTTACAATCCTCCCATTTTGTATAGATGCCCGGACGATGACCCTCCCAAACTACATAGAATTTTTCTTTTTTAGCCATATCCGATTATGGTTGATTATATTTTCTTTCGCTTGACGCTTCATATTCTTTTGTATTCTTTTATAAGAATGAAAAAGAACATGTATATCTAAAGCTTCTTAATGATTACTTTTGACCCTCAGAATATAATAATTTTTCAATTACAACAGGAAAATGGATGTGTTCTAATTTATGAATAGCGCTAGCTAAATCCTTTGGATTATCCTTCTCAGAAATTGAAGTTTTTGCTTGAAATAAAATGGCTCCATCATCGTACTTTTCATTTACATAATGAATCGTAATTCCGCTTTCTTGCTCTTTATTATTGATCACAGCTTGATGAACATGGTCTCCAAACATACCTTTTCCGCCATATTTTGGAAGCAATGCTGGATGGATATTAATAACTTTATTCGGAAAAGCATCAATTATTTTTTTTGGAAAAATCCATAAAAACCCAGCCAAAACTATAAGATCTGGACTTGCATCCTTAAGGATATTAAGCACCTCATTGGTGTCGTAAAATGAGGATCGATCAAAATGCAATGCTTTAACTTTATGATCATGAGCTCTTCGTAAAACTTTGGCCTGTTGCCTATTAGAAAAAACATGTGTAACCTCTGCCCGCCCGTTGGCTTTAAAATACTTAATAATATTTTCGGCATTAGTTCCCGATCCTGAAGCAAAAATTACAATACGTTTCATAATAGCATGGTACTTGATCATTTGTTATTACAAAAAAAATAATAATTATCCATTTAGACGCAGTAAAAACACAATACTTCGTTATATTTGATAAAATACAAATACATTTTTCAGGGATTGTGGGGTTTTAAAATAAAGTTTTTTATTTTTGCCACTTAATTAAAAAATTAAAATTAAACATTATGTCAGACATTGCATCAAGAGTAAAAGCGATAATCGTTGACAAATTAGGAGTAGACGAAAACGAAGTAGTAAATGAGGCTAGCTTCACTAACGATTTAGGCGCAGATTCATTAGACACTGTAGAATTGATAATGGAATTCGAAAAAGAATTTGATATTCAGATACCAGATGATCAAGCAGAGAACATAGCAACTGTTGGTCAGGCAATATCTTATATTGAAGACGCAAAGTAATAACTTCACCACAAAATATGAGTTTAAAGCGAGTTGTAGTCACAGGACTAGGCGCACTAACGCCTATAGGTAACGATATTAATCAATATTGGGATGGATTAGTTAATGGTAAGAGCGGTTGTGCTCCCATTACTTATTTTGACACCGAAAAATTCAAGACTAAATTTGCTTGTGAGGTCAAAAATTACGTCCCAACAGATTATTTTGATAGAAAAGAAGCACGAAAACTAGACAAGTTTGCTCAGTATGCAATAGTCTCTTCAGAAGAAGCTATAAAGGATGCTGCCATTGATATGGATACTGTAGACAAGTTTAGGGTTGGTGTTATTTGGGGTGCTGGTATTGGTGGTTTAGAAACATTTCAGGAAGAGGTTATTAACTTCGCAAACGGTGATGGAACTCCGCGTTTTAATCCGTTTTTTATTCCAAAAATGATTGCCGATATAGCGCCAGGGCATATTTCCATCCGAAATGGTTTTATGGGACCCAACTATACCACAGTATCTGCTTGTGCCTCTTCGGCCAATGCAATGATTGATGCACTTAATTATATTAGATTAGGGCATTGTGATATCATTGTCACAGGAGGAAGTGAAGCAGCAGTTACAATTGCTGGTATGGGAGGATTCAATGCGATGCATGCATTATCAACTAGAAATGATACTCCCCAAACTGCCTCAAGGCCCTTTGATGCAACCAGAGATGGTTTTGTGTTAGGAGAAGGTAGTGGAGCATTAATTTTGGAAGAATATGAACATGCTAAAGCTAGAGGTGCTAAAATCTATGCTGAAGTCGTTGGTGGTGGTATGTCAAGTGATGCTTATCACATGACAGCTCCTCATCCAGACGGCATTGGTGTAGAGCGCGTTATGCAAAACTGTTTAAAAGATGCAGGTGTACAACCAGAAGAAGTAGATGCCATAAACACACACGGTACATCAACTCCATTAGGAGATGTAGCAGAATTGAAGGCTATTACAAAAGTTTTTGGAAATCATGCACCTAACATCAATATTAATTCAACAAAGTCTATGACTGGACACTTACTAGGTGCAGCTGGAGCAATCGAAGCTATTTCTTCGATTTTATCTATGAAGCATAGTATTGTGCCACCAACGATCAACCATACAACAGTTGATGAAAACATAGATCCTTCTTTGAATTTAACGTTGAACAAAGCGCAAAAACGTGAAATTAAGTACGCTATGAGTAATACTTTTGGCTTCGGAGGTCATAATGCTTGTGTGTTATTTAAAAAATTAGACGAGTAATAATGAGTGTTATTCGTAACATATTAAATTCCCGCTCTGAAAAGAACGGGAATTTTTTTTCCAGAATTCAGGAAATACTTGGTTTTAAGCCTCGAACTATTGCCAATTATGAAAAAGCCTTTACCCATCGATCTCTTAATCTAAAAGATAAAAAAGGAAATGCCGTTAATTATGAACGTTTAGAGTTTCTTGGAGATGCTATGTTGAGCAGTATTATTGCCGCACATCTTTTTAAAGAGGTCCCAGAGGGCAATGAGGGGTATTTGACCAAAATGAGGGCTAAAGTAGTAAGTAGAAAACACCTCAACGAATTAGGAAAAGATCTTAAATTAATTGAATTAGTAAGAACCAATATCCCTAAATCACAGTTCGGTATAAACATACATGGTAACCTTTTCGAATCGCTTATTGGAGCTATTTATCTTGATCGAGGTTTTAATTACTGTGAGCGTTTTGTTCACGAAGCTGTTATTAATCCTTATGTTGATATAGAAAGCTTAGAAGGGCAAATTATAAGCTACAAAAGCTTATTGATTGAATGGTGTCAAAAAGAGAAAAAAGACTTTAGCTATGAGATCTATGAAGATACTGGTAAAGATGAAATTAAGCATTTTGCCGTAAAACTCTGGATAGATAATAAAGTCATTGCCAAGGCTAGAGCTACTTCAAAAAAGAAAGCCGAAGAGAAATCCTCAAAACGTGCATATTTTGCACTGCAAACAAAAATGACTGATTAGCTAGAGAGGGCCGTTTTGGAACCAAAAATTATTTTTGCACTTACTATTTTACCTCTTTGACTCAAAAGATGTTAACGCAATCGTTTTCGGTTCATATCTTCACAAAGATTTAAACTTCTTGGTAAAATTAATTTGTATATTTCCCATTGATTTTAACAAAACCAATCACTAAGTGGCTGTTCAACGACTCGTTTTAGATACACTTGCAGAAGATGATTATGAACTTATAGCTATTCATTGCTCATTAGAATCTTATCGATTAGCTTTTTTGCTAAATAAAATACTGGATATTAAACTTTACCGTAAAGAAAGAGATATTCAATTTAAATATGATGATGTATTGGCAGCATATCCGTTCTATCAATTTTATGATGAGTATCTATATACCACCTATTCTTTTTTTGCAAATACATTTCGCCATAAAATGAATACAAATGATACAATGCATAGTGAATTGTTTAGTAGCGAGCAAAATCATACAACCAAATATCTGATTCCCGAATTAAAAAATGTAGATTATTTTTTAAAAATTGAATCAGATTCTATACAGTCTTCAAATAAGAAGTTACTGATGCAGATACAACATATAATGCAAATTGTGACGGCTTATACTGTAGACTATAATACACTAAAATCTAAGAATAATTTAATTTTTGACTAATGCCAAAACGTAAAAAAACCAAAATTGTAGCAACTCTAGGCCCAGCAACAAGTACAAAAGAAGTACTTAAAGATATGCTCGATGCTGGAGTTGATGTATTTAGAATTAATTTTTCTCACGCTGATTATGATGATGTAAAGGAACGTATAAAAATGATCAGAGAGCTTAGTGATGAGCACGGTTATAATACGGCTATTCTTGGAGATTTACAGGGTCCCAAATTACGCGTGGGCGTTATGAAAGGAGATGTTATTGTTAATAAAGGAGACACGATAGAGTTTATCACTGGCAAACCTTTTGAAGGTACTGCCGATCGTGTATATATGAATTACACAGAATTTCCTAAAGATGTGAAACCAGGTGAAAAAATCCTTTTGGATGATGGTAAATTAATGTTTGAAGTGGTTACTACCAACGATAAGGATAATGTAAAAGCAAAGGTGATACAAGGAGGGCCCCTACGGTCCAAAAAAGGAGTAAATCTTCCTAACACTAACATATCGTTGCCTGCTTTGACCAAAAAAGATGTGAAGGATGCAATATTTGCTTGTGAGCAAAAGGTAGATTGGATAGCATTATCTTTTGTTAGGCATGCCGAGGATTTGATGGAGCTTCAAGAACTTATTAAAAAGCATAGTGATCATAAAATACCTATAATAGCCAAAATTGAAAAGCCCGAAGGGGTTGAAAATATCGATAAAATAGTTTCCTACTGTGATGGTCTAATGGTTGCTCGTGGTGATCTGGGGGTTGAAATTCCGGCGCAAGAGGTGCCGCTTATTCAAAAACAACTAGTTTTACGTGCTAAAATAGCTCGTATACCAGTAATCATCGCTACACAAATGATGGAAACAATGATTGATAGTTTAACACCTACTCGTGCCGAGGTAAATGACGTAGCAAACTCTGTAATGGATGGTGCAGATGCTGTTATGCTATCTGGAGAGACCTCTGTAGGTAAATATCCTGTACAGGTTATTGAGACCATGTCAAAAGTTATTCGAAGTGTAGAGAATTCTGATTTAATCAAAGTACCTCAAAACCCACCCCACATCAGAACAAATCGTTTTATCACTAAATCTATCTGTTATCATGCTGCTCATATGGCCGATGATATTGACGCCAAAGCGATATGTACATTGACAAATAGTGGATACACTGCCTTTCAAATTTCAGCATGGCGTCCTACTGCACATATTTTAGTTTTTACCAGTAATAAAAGAATTTTATGTCAGCTTAATTTACTTTGGGGAGTCAAGTCTTTCTTTTATGATAAGTATGTAAGCACTGATGAAACTGTTGAAGATGTAAATCAATTAGCATTAAATCGTGGCTTCGTAAAGAGTGGCGATATGTTAATAAACTTAGCAGCTATGCCTGTATCCAATAAGGGTATGGTAAACACCTTACGGGTATCACAGATTTAATAAATATAGTGAATAAAAAAGACCGTTATCCACGGTCTTTTTTATTCACTCCTTTTAAAAGCAAATAGTAAAGATGGTTCCTACGCCCACTTCACTTTCTACTTGGATTGTACCTCCCATAGATTCAATTTGATTTTTGGTAATAAAAAGTCCTATCCCAATTGCATCTTTGTTAGAATGAAACGTTTTATACATTCCAAAAACTTTTGATTCGTTTGCTTTCATATCGATTCCACTACCGTTATCAGATATCTGTAAACACTTATTTTCACCTTTTATGTAAGAAGAAATATGAATAATTGGTGTGCGATCTGGATGTTGATATTTTATAGCATTTGTAATTAAATTTAAAAAAATACTTTCGATATAGGCAGGAATATAGGCTATTTCTGGAAGCAACGAGAAGTCAGAAACAATCTCTGCCTTTGTTTCGTTAATCATATAGCCAATACCATTAGTAACCAACTGAAGTGCCTCTGTAAAATTAACTGGAATTCGTTCTTGTTGGTTATTTGTATGAATCGTTACAATTTCATTAAGATGATCAATTGTTGTGTTTAAATTATGTGATATATGACGTACTTCACTTATCACTTCTTCACGTTCATCTATATTTTCTATATCATCCATAAGTTGTACTAGTAATGATAAGTTGCTAGTATGTGAACGTAAATTATGAGATACAATATGTGCAAAATTAAAAAGCTTAGAGTTTTGCGAAGCAATAATATCCATTGACTTTTGGAGTCGTAGCTCTTTACGTTTGGCCTCGTCAATATCTTGAAAAACTCCTCTAATCCCAATAATCTCTTTTTCTCTCCCATAGACTGGCTTGCCAATTGCCTTTACCCAGAACTCTCTACCTTTTGAGGTTAGCATTTTGATCTCTGTATTAAATGATGTCCCAGACATTGCACATTTAAAAAATAGATCGGCTGCCAATTGCTTATCATCATCGGCATAATATTGCCCCGAATTTTTAAGGGAGGGAATGTAATTTTCGGGATATTCAAGTATTCTTCTAGTCTCAAAATCCCAATAACTTTGTTTTTTATTAAAATCTACGTACCAACTTCCTGTAGAAGTCATTTCTGCAGTCTCGCGATAATAAAAGATATCTTTCTTAAATGATTTTTCTGGTTCTAATTTAATTTCAAAAAAGAAAATAAGTTGTACCAAGGACTGTATGTTAACAGGAAGTTCGTCGTTAGTCGCACATCTAAAAAGTTGATAGTTACCTTCCTTATTCAGGATACGTATATGTTGTTTAAAATTTTTATTGTCTAACTTGTATTCCTTAAAATTCTTTACAAATGCTGCTGCATCCTCTCGGTGCAATAATTGTTCGATAAAATAGGCATAACTAGACGGCAGTTCCTTTTTTGAATAGCCTAAGGTTGTAAAAAATTTAGTTGACCATTTAACTTTGGCTGTATCTGGGCTTAGCTCCCAGTACCCAGTATCAAAATCTTTTAAAACATTATTAAAGAGTCTGTTTTTTAACACAAAAAAAAATTTAAATGATTTTTTATAACAAGATATGAAATTCTTACGTATCTCCTTCTATTCTGTCTAGCCGTATAGATAGAGCCTTTGTTGATAATTGCACTTCTATAAAAGACAAAGTAAGAGATACCATTAGTGATAAGAGACTTAACCCAAAACTAATATGGGCTATCTGTATATAGTCAAGATATAAAAAAGTCATGGTACTAACACTACCCAAAAAACTTAAAATTGCGATTGCTTGCATATGTTGTATTAACCAAAGTCTTTTTCTTAAATTCTTAATTTGTAAGCTGACATTGTCTGATAAAGAAACTTCATTTTCTTTAAATAATTGCCTTATAAGTGCTGCTATAGCCAAATATCGAGCATTATATGCTAACATGGTTAGCGAAATTGCAGGAAACAATAGTGCGGGTATACTTAAAGTAAGTGTCATAAATTTTGAATTACATTACTACCAATAGAAAATGAACAATATATTTAATATTTTATTAGTATCACTACGAGTTGGATTTTCATATTTTTAAGTAAAATAGTGAGCTACATGGAATTTATAGATTATTATAAAATTTTGGGTTTAGACAAAAAAGCCTCGGCATCAGAGATTAAAAAAGCTTACCGAAAGCTAGCAAGAAAATATCACCCTGATCTTAATCCAAAAGATATTGAAGCTAAAAAAAAGTTTCAACAAATAAATGAAGCTAACGAAGTGCTAAGTGATCCAGCAAAGCGAAAAAAATATGACCAATACGGTAAAGATTGGCAACATGCTGATCAATTTGAAGCCGCTAAAAAACAACAAAGGGCACAAGGTTCACCTTTTAGAGGCTCAGCAAACACAGATTCTAGCTATTCATACTCTGGAAATTTTGATGATGATACTTTTTCAGATTTTTTTGAAACCATGTTTGGAGGTTCGCAAAGAAAACAAGGCCGTGGTTATAACCCTCAATTTAAAGGACAAGATTATAATGCCACTGTAAGATTAAACTTAACAGATGTATATACTAGTCAAAAACAAACGTTGACTATTAATGATAAAAAAATTCGTTTAACCATTCCCGCAGGGGTTGAAAATGGACAAACTATTAAAATAAAAAATCATGGAGCACCAGGAATACAGGGAGGTCCCAACGGGGACCTCTACATAACATTTGAGATTTTAAACACCTCTGATTTTAAAAGAGATGGTGCAGATCTTTATACAAATGTTGAGCTTAATCTTTTGGATGCTGTTCTAGGAGGAGAAATAACTGTAGCTACATTCGATGGTAGAGTTAAATTAAATGTCAAGCCAGGAACACAAAGTCTAACCAAGGTGAAATTAAAAGGTAAAGGATTTCCGAAATACAAAAAAGAAGGAGAATTTGGAGATCTATACATCACTTATCTAGTTACTATTCCAAAACAATTGACTCCAAAACAAAAGAGCTTGTTTACCGAACTTAAAAATTTAAACGTATGATTACCAAAGAATATATTTTAACACAGGACTTATGTAACCGTTATAATATTAACACCTCATTTGTTAAGCTATTAGAGGAAAAAGAATTAATTGAAATTTACCACATTAAAGAAAAGTATTATATACATATAGATCAAATAGGGCGTTTTGAACATATCCTAAGATTAAACACCGAACTGGGTGTTAATATTGACGGTATCGAAGTGATCCAACACTTATTGAATAAAATTGAAAAACTGCAGCAGGTGAATCTCAAATTAAGAAACCGACTACAGCTTTTTGAATAAATTTCTATTGTATTTCAAAATCTTCGATTACCACTTCGTCTCCATTACTAATCTCAATTTTATAATGTCCTACAGGTAGGTAGTATTTTCCATTTTTCTTTTTGAAAAGTTCATCATCAGAAAACTCTTTTTCGTAACTCTTTTTACCTTCTTCAGTTAAACTAAGATCATACGCTAGATAATTTAGCCCTCTGTCGGCATTAGTTTTAAAGCTGTATAGATTTTTACCTTCTTTGGTTGTGATTGTTGCCGTAAGAGGTCCTTTCTTTTTACTGTATACTTTAAACCATACTTCTGGCGTAGTAGGCGTTTGCCAACGGCTCCAAGTGTTACCCCATTTTTTTGAGAAAGTTATAGGAGAAACAGGAAATACATGTAGTATTGTAGAAAGTTTATTTCCTAATATCTGCAGTGGCTCTATATTCGCTCGATAGATACTTCTCCCATGGGTGCCCAATAGTAAATCATTGGTTCTAGTCTCGATGACCATGTCGTGCACAGCTACAGGTGGTAGTCCCTGTACAAAAGACTCCCATGTCTTTCCTAAATCCAAACTTACATAAGCTCCATTATCGGTTCCTGCATAGATAACGTTTTTGTTCTTAGGATCTTCAATAATAACATTTACAGAAGCCATTGGGATATTGGTGCTTATAGAACTCCATGTCTCTCCACGATCTTCACTACGATACATATACGAGCTAAAATCATCCCAACGATAGCCGTTCAAAGCAACATATACTCGATCTTTTACATGTTTGGAAGCTACGATTCTGGACACCCAGAGATTATTAGGCAAGTTTTTTGAAAGTAACTTCCAACTACCACCTGAATTATCACTGCGGTAAATAAAACCGTCATCACTTCCTGTATACAGCAATCCAAATTGAAACGGAGATTCACTAATCGATGTCAACGTACCATATGCTACATTGCCCGATTTACCACCTCCCGTCAAATCATCTGATAGTGCCACCCAATCGGTACCTTGATTCATAGATCGCATTAGCTTATTTCCTCCTAAATAAAGGATATCCTGATTATGAGAAGACAGTGTAATGGGAGTTTGCCAATTAAACCTATAAGGTGACTCTCCTAATTCATGTTTTGGCTGAATGTAGGTTGACGATCCTGTTGCACGGTTAAGTCTATAATAATTACCAAATTGAAATCCTGTATATACAATATCAGCATTACGATTATCAACCTGGACCTGCATCCCATCTCCTCCCATAATACTTTGCCATGGATATTGACCGCTTTGATGCCAAGCCACATTTTCTTTAGCCGTACTGGATCCAACCCAAACACCATTATCCTGTAAACCTCCATAAATATTATATGGCTCTTTGTTATCAACCTGTATTGCATAAAATTGACCTACATTAGGTTGATTTGCTTTAATCCAGTTTTTTCCGTCATCATAGGTAATATTAACACCTCCATCGTTTCCATTAATCAAGTGGTTGGCATTTTGTGGATTGATCCATAACGCGTGATGATCAGCATGTACATTGTCGGCACTAATACTCTCAAATGTTTTACCACCGTCTTTTGACTTCACTATAGGCACACCAGATATATAAACATGCTCTTTATTTTTAGGATTAACTTGTATTTGTGCAAAATAGTAACCGTAGCTATAGAAGATATCATCTAAATACTCATCATGCGTTTTTTTCCAAGTTTTACCACCATCATCTGTTCTGTAGACCTCTGCACCAATTACTGGTGTATCAAAAAGTGCTGTATTTGCATTATCGAGATATTTGGCTAGGTCCATTGGTTTTACACTACCCCCGCGTACCATGTGTTTTACATTTTCTGCTCTATACTTTTCTTGAAAACCATTACGTTTTAAAAAAACATTCAACTTTTTATCTTCAATTTTCAAAAAATCTGAAATAGTCATTGTTTTAAAATCCTCTTTTGTGAGTACCTTTTCATCATTCTTTTTTGTTCTTTCTGTTCTTCGATATTGGTTATCCAACACTGCGTAGGCTATCTTTTGATCATACACCGCTAATCCAATTCGACCCACGCCTTCTCCTACGGGAAATCCACTTACTTCTGTACTAATTTTAGTCCAGTTTTTGCCTGCATCAATACTCTTGTATATAGCAGAATGTGTACCATTACCTTTAAAATTCCAAGCTTTTCTATTTTTTTCCCAAGCAGAGGCATATTGAATATCAAAATTTTCTGGTGCCATTGCTACATCAATAATTCCCGTATTTTCATCAATAAAAAGTGTTTGTTGCCATGTCTCGCCACCATCTACAGTTTTATAGAGTCCTCGTTCTTTATTAGGTGAATACAAATGACCTATAACACCAACTACTACTTCTTTTGGATTAGAAGGGTTAATCAAAATTCTACCTATATGATGAGAATCTATAAGACCCATATTTTTCCACGTTTTTCCTAAATCTTCTGATTTCAAAATTCCTGTACCAGCATAAGAGGATCTTGAAGCATTATTCTCTCCAGTACCCACCCAAAGTGTACCAGTTTCCCAGTGTACTGCAATATCGCCGATATTTATTGTTTTTGCGCCATCCAGTACTGGTAAAAATGTGGTTCCATTATTATTAGTATACCATAAACCACCCGATGCATACCCTACGTAAAACTCTGAAGGTTTTTTTGGATTGACAGCTATATCCACTACGCGCCCACTCATAACCGAAGGACCTATGTTTTCAAAAGGTATATTTTTTACCAAAGATTTGCTAGCTAGTTCTTGCTTTTCAACAAGCGCTTGTTGATAAACCTTTGCTGATGTTGCTGGTTGCTGAGCGTAAAGGAAGCTTGTGAGCGTAATAAAAAACGCGGTAGTACAAATTAATTTCATGAGTGTTTGATTGTGGATTATGCAAAAAGAATGAATACCATACAATGTTTAAAAACTGAGCTAAGTATTATTGTATCTTCTTTCAATATCTTAGGTTTGCATAGAAAATTATTAATTTAAGCCTATGAAATTATGTAATGTTAAAATAGTGTCAAAATATTTAAATTTAGTTTAACAATACTTAAAGATATAGCCAACTTTTGTATACTGTACCTTTAGCTAAAAAAATCATTTTGAAAACGTTTATATTATAAAAATTAATAGAGAATCACTTAAAAATAGCACATGAAGTACGATCCAATTGATAAGAATCTATTTATCAAAAACAGAAAAAATTTTATGGCTCAAATGAAGCCTAAAAGTATTGCCGTATTTAATAGCAATGATATATATCCTATAAGCGCAGATAGTACAATGCCATTTGAGCAGCATCGTGATATATTTTACCTAAGTGGTGTTGATCAAGAAGAAAGTATATTAGTATTGTTTCCCGATGCACCAAAAGAAAAACATCGAGAGATATTGTTTCTTAAAGAAACAAATGATCATATTGCCGTTTGGGAAGGCGAAAAACTCAATAAAGAGAGGGCTTTTGAAACCTCAGGGGTAAAAACTGTATACTGGTTACAAGACTTCGAAAAAGTATTTTTTGAAATCATGACGCAGTCTGATACAGTATACGTAAATACCAATGAACACTATCGCGCTAATGTAGCAACCGAAACTCGTGAGGATCGATTTACTAAATGGTGGAAAGCTAAGTATCCTGCACATGCTGTTGCCAAAAGTAATCCAATTTTACAGCGTTTACGTTCTGTAAAAGATCCAATTGAACTAAAGCTTATGCAAAACGCCTGTGCTATTACAGAAAAAGCCTTTAGGCGCGTTTTGTCTTTCGTAAAACCAGGGGTATGGGAGTATAATATTCAAGCAGAAATTATGCATGAATTCTTAAATAATCGTTCCAAAGGTTTTGCATACACACCCATAATAGCCAGTGGTAATAACGCCAACGTGTTGCATTATATACAAAATAATCAAGAATGTAAGTCCGGAGATCTCATATTAATGGATTTTGCAGCCGAGTATGCTAATTATGCAAGTGACTTATCCCGAACAATCCCAGTATCTGGAACATACACCAAAAGACAAAAAGATGTTTACAACGCTGTTCTAAGAGTAAAAAATGAAGCAACAAAATTATTAGTACCTGGAGCCTATTGGGACACATATCATATAGAGGTTGGTAAGTTGATGACATCAGAATTATTAGGACTTGGTCTATTGGATAAAGCAGATGTACAAAATGAAAACCCCGACTGGCCCGCTTATAAAAAATATTTTATGCACGGGACTTCACATCATATCGGATTGGATACTCATGATTACGGAATCCTTACAGATCCTATACAAGCGAATATGGTCTTTACCGTCGAACCTGGTATTTATATTCCAGAAGAAGGTTTTGGAATTCGCCTAGAAGATGATGTTGTTGTTCAAGAAAAAGGAGAACCGTTTAATTTGATGGGATCTATCCCGATCGAAGCTGAAGAGATTGAAAGCTTAATGAATGAGTAACTGCTGATTTCTAATATTTTATAATAAGAACCCTATGGTATGATACCATAGGGTTTTTAGTGTTTTTCAAATACTAACTCGGCGGTATAGCCGTAAATCTTTTCATGTGATTTTTTATAGTTTAGTGCCTCAATAACACATAAATCATAATTCATGAAAAATTTACTCTATACTATAAGTTTTCTTATGGTATTTTGGTCTTGCGCCGAAAAAAAAGAAGCTGCTCTAGTTGGTACTTGGAAATTATCTGAAGTTTTAGTAGATCCTGGTAATGGCAAAGGCACATTTCAAAAGGCAAATCAAGAGAAAGTTATTACTTTTTTTGCAGATGGCACTTTAAAGACAAATGTTTCCTATTGTAATATGGCCAAAGACACCACTATAGGTAAAGCTGGATCGTATTCAATAGCAGATTCTAAACTAAGGATTACCTGTGATACATCAGAATCAAACATAGATTTCAAATTGAATGACGGCGAACTTATTATAGATTTTCCTACACAGTGCATTGAATCTTGTAAAGAGAAGTATATAAAGGTAAAGTAATTCTTAAGCCAATTATACAATTCTTCATTCGTAAAACTTTTGTTTTTGTTGAAGCTTAAAATGTTAACTGATACTTACAATAAAAGCCGACCCTTAGAGTCGGCTTTTCAATGAACACTTGTTCCATTAAAGTTTAAAGAATTACTCTTTTACAATCTTTTCTATGTATTGTGATCCATTCGCTTTGTCGATTGCTTTGATTACATAGATTCCCTGAGGAAACGATTTCATGTCTACTTGCAGAATTGAACTTCCAAAGTTCATAACCGCTTGTTGTGTATATACTTCTCGTCCTGTTACATCGGTAATCGATATAAGTAAAGAACTTCGGTTTTTTGTGGTAAAGCGAATACTTAGTCTATCAGTCACAGGGTTTGGCGAAGCTACAATTTCAACACCTTCTACAGTATCGGCTTCAGTCAATAACTCGCTATCGTAGTCAGTAGGTTTATCAATACTTACACTTCTCTTTTGTAATGGGATTGTTTCACCTGATGCTACACAAACAATAGCGTCCAAATCATACCCATCTGCAAACCAAGGAAACTTATTGCTATCACTCCTATCAACTACTTTTATATACTTTGCACTACGCAAACCACCACTAGCCAGATCAAAAGCGCCGTCCTGACAGGTACTTCCAAGAGATACAAACGTTTCTCCATCTACAGAAGCAAAAACCTCAGCTTCTTCCGGAAAATAATGACAGGGAATATTGTCTCTAAATCCGGTAGATTCATACACCATAAATTCGTCGCTGTCAACATTGTCAAAAATTTCATTATTCAATGCAATAGTAATAGCTCCCCCAAATCCTAAACTTACAAAGTTAAAATATTGGCGCTCTTTGGGGCTACCCAAAGCTTTTTCAGGACGACTTCGATAAGAAGCAACACGACGACCATCTTTACGTAAACCTTGATCAAAAGCAATTACAGAACCTCCAACGCAATCATTATCTACAATTTGTGGCGTTAATAGAAAACGAGCAGATACTGGTAAATGATCGGAGGTATTAAAAGCATAATCATTGTCATATACATCATAGTGCACCGTAACTGAATTTTCAAGATAACTGTTTTGCAATTCGTTGGTAATCGCTATGTGATCAATCATATTTTCTCTAAAAATATAAGATCGTAAACCAGCTTTACTTAGTGCAGATGAGACAATAGCGTAGTTTGCTGTATCTTTAACATATTGCTCATAACTAGAAATCTTTAAACTTATATCTGCCACTGTAGCATCTACATCATCATTGAAATCTCCTAACAACACTACTTTATTATTCGCAAAATTGGTGTCCAGCGAATCTTTTAGCACTTCGACATCATACTTACGCATATCATACCGGTCTTGAGCATTTGTACCACTATTTGCTCGTGCGTGCAAAGCAATAAAATCCATACGCTCGGTTACTCCATTTATTGTTATATCTGCAGTCATCAAAAATGGTAAACGTCCACTCGCAAAGAATCGTGTTGTTTCATTAGGATAATCGTCTATTGTACTTGCATCGCCACCATTATATAAGGGGTGAATAGAAGTAAACATTGGACGTGTAGCAACTATGTTAACTGTTTCAGTTTTATAGATAAATCCAACTTTTTGAACGTTTGAGGTAGAAGAAGGGTTAGAAAATGCATCCGATAATATAAAATCATATCCTGGTAGTGCACTTACCAGTTCTGCAAATAGTGCGTCATCTGCAATTTCTTGCACGGCATAAATATCTGCATTTAACTTTTTTAATACTACAGCTGTACTGTCTCGCTGAATAGCATCAGACATTGGATTGTTGCCTACTGGAGAATTGGCTTCGTCTCCAAACCACTCGATATTCCAAGTTACGACATCAAGAGTTTCCTCTTTTGGAAATCCTATCGTATCTCCTGGCGAAATGAAGTCTAATGCACAAGACATATCATCAGCATTACGAGGTAAGAGTTGATAAAATTCTCTAAAACGACCTACGACTCCTGTAAGTTGCGGACACGTTATTGGCTGTACTTTTCCTACCAGCGTAGTTACATCATTATCGATACGTAGCTCTCCTGTACCACTACCATCTGTTAAAGTAAAATTTGCATTACCAAAAAGTAAATCGCCTGGATTAGGAAATGCTGTGTTTTCTACGATTACTAACTCTCCAGGATGATTGGCGAGTTCTGATAGCGTAATAGGTAAGGGTATAATAGGTTGCTTAGGTTTTCCATTAGCAACAACATCCACTACCGAGTCAATTTGTACTTGATCATTAAATGCTACTCGGGTACCTGTGAGAGTCAAAGAATCTCCAATTTTAAAGTTAGCATCCGATTGTAGTTCTTGATTAAAAACAGCAATACCACCTGTAGAATCTTGAATAAATGCTGGTCCTTTAAAATTATCGGTCGCTGTAAGGACTCCTGTAATAGTTACTGGCGTACCAATTGCTGCTGCACGAGCTGCTGCAATAGAAATAATCTCGCCAGGCTCTACTATTATTGCTTCATTAGCAACTCCTGGTGTTGGTTTTTTGACTACAAAGGTATTTGTATTAAGGGGGCCACCTGTTCCATTTGGCATACGTTGTAGAGATTCCCCATCTTTATTCCCGTTACTGTTCTCATTAAGTTGAGGGGAGTTTTCTTCTAATAAAACCAACAATTCCAAGTCATCATCATCATCTGTACCATAAACAATGGCATCAATAAGACGATTTGTAGTTAGTGCCGTTCCGTTAGGAAAACTATTTGCATCATCAAAATATAAAGCAACGGCATCTGCTCCATTTTGAAAACTGTTATTGGGTACTACCAAGTTCACATTTGCAACGTTAGCATTTCCGATTACAAAATATCCTTCAGCATTAGTAGAAAAGCCATCCAAGTCAAATGCATTGTAACTTGTATCGCCATTACCGTTATAATTTACAATAACGTAGCCATCCAAAGTAGTATTCCCTATACCACCATCATATAATTCTATAAACTCTAAAACATCAGAACCTTGAGTATCTGCATCGAGCTCATTAATGATTAGCGCAGTTGGAGCAACTAGTTGGTTTTTAAATCCTGGAGTATTTATAGCTTCTCCTGGTTGGGCCATTGCTAAAGGAAAACTTGGTAGGCCTTGACCATCAAAATCATTACGTGTCCAATCTAAGACGGAGTCTGTGTCGATAGCATTAGGTAACCTTGAAGCTCCACCTACAGTAAAAATACCAGAATCAAAGTATGGTGTTAGTACTACATTGGTATATATACTATCAGAGTCTCCTCCGTCATAAACACCCACTGCATCCAAAATTGCTTCCCAAGGAGTACTATCAAATTGAGCATCATTGTCACTATCTACATCCTCACCTAAAGTTCCCGTAAAATTCTTAACCAAAAGAAGCGTTAAAGATCCATTCTCAACAGCATTAGGTGGAAAAAAAATTGTTAAGTACCCCAATGAATTTGTAGTGGCAAGCTGTATAACTTGATCGATCGTTCCTGCAGTCTCACTGTCGCCTTCAATTACTAGTACTGTATACTCAGATAAATCGGTGTTGGGACCTGCTACAATTTCTAAAAACTCATCTGTATCTGAACCTGTATGATTAAACACAAATTCATTAATAAGTGGAGTAATCATTGTAGTTTCAAAAGTCTGATTTGAATTTATGGCTCCATACGTATTTGTATTTAAAACTTGCCAGTCAAAATCAGCATAGTTTGTTCCATTTCCTATAAGTTGTAAAGATGCACCCACTTGGGTGGTATTGGTTTCTGAAACTCCAATATCAACGCTTGTAATTCCTGCCGCGGGTCCATCTGTTGCATCAATAACCCCTTCATAACTTAAAAACTGAATAACTGCATTGGCTGAGTTTACTAATGCGATACCATCGGGTGCTCCATTTTGTATACCATTAGAGGGTAATAGCTCTACCAAAGTTCCATACCCATTTTGTTGGTTAATAATTGTACCCGATAAATTAATTGTTCTATACATTTGAGAAGTGGCTCCATTATATAAAATAAGACTCCACCCACTTAGATCTGTCCCTGCGGGACCAGCAATTTCTATAGCTTCATTAATATCCGTGCCCGAATTGTCATAGTGAATTTCATTAATAAAAATGGTTTGTGCGGTACTACTCATAGTACGGCATAGGGTAATTGTCACCAAAAAAGTGAAGAGTAATTTGAGATTCATTGTGTGTGTTTTAAATATAATTTATACCATGGCAATTTAGAAAATCGTGGTAAACTCGGGTAAGTATTTAAGATTATCAAACCTTTAAATAACAATGTACTGTTTTTTTTCCAAACTTAATTTACTTTTAATTCAATTTTAAGGTAACGAATACGGGAAAATGATCACTATATCCTCCTTGATAATCTGGTCCTACATACGTACGAAAAGGGCTCCCTTTATAACGTCCTTTAAAAACCTTTACGTATTTTCTATCAAATATGTCGGCATGATTGAAGCTATGTTTTCCTTGCTCAAATTTATGAAAAGAATGACTCAAGATAATTTGATCAAAACTGTACCATTGGCTTCGATAACTTAACGTGCCACGATATCTAGTATGTAATTTTTCCATTGGATTGTAAAAATCCTGTTGAACCAAGTATTTTTTTATACTCTCACTACTTGGGTCATCATTAAAATCACCCATTACAACAATTTTTGACGCTGGGTTTTGAGCACGAATTTGTTGAATTAGCTCCCGATTTTTTTTAGCAGCTATAATGCGTTTATATGCAGTACTATCTGCACCTTCCCTTCTTGAAGGCCAATGATTTACTAATACATGTATTTTTTCATTATTTAATAAGCCCTCAACATGCAAAATATCTCTTGTAAAATCTCTTACTCCTGGTTCATTATCTACTAGGATGCTAATTGTTTTTGAAGTAATTACTTTAAAATGTTCTTTTTGATACAGGAGTCCGACATCTATACCCCGCTCATCAGGCGAATCAAAATGAACAATGCCGTAATTAAAGCGTTTCATTTTTTTGCTATTTACCAAATCTGATAAAACTTTTTTGTTTTCAACTTCTGACACTCCTACCAGTGAGGGTGGTTTGTTGGTTTTAGAACTTCCTATTTGTACTATTACAGAGCTTAATTTGTACAACTTCTTTTGGTAACGTTTACGATTCCAACTTCGCTCTGCATTTGGCAGAAAGTCATCGTCCAAGGTTATAGGATCATTTACAGTATCAAATAAGTTTTCGAGATTGTAAAAAGCTAGCGTATAAAGCGATTTTTTTTTTGACGCGTTAAAAAATGGTAATTGCATGTAGGAAGAAATTATAAGAAACTCCTAAAGTACAAATTCAAACCCATACAATGTTGTACCTTTGGAAACAAATAACGTAGCTGTAAGCACACGTAGATTAAAGCAAGATCGATGTTAGAAAAAAAAGACTTTGAGTACGAAAAAGCCATATTAATTGGCATTGTTACAAAACATCAAAATGAAGAAAAGCTTAACGAGTTTTTGGATGAGTTAGCGTTTTTAACATATACGGCGGGAGGCGAAGTGGTTAAGCGTTTTACTCAAAAGATGGAAAAACCTAACTCTAAAACTTTTATAGGAACTGGTAAAATGGAGGAGGTTTTGGCGTATGTTGAGCAACATGATATTGGTACCATAGTTTTTGACGATGAACTAACACCTGCCCAGCAACGTAATATTGAGCGTATTTTAAAAGCAAAAATTATTGATCGTACAAATCTTATTCTTGATATTTTTGCCCAACGTGCGCAGACGAGTTATGCTAGAACTCAAGTTGAACTTGCACAGTATCAATACTTATTACCGCGGCTAATGGGAATGTGGACGCATTTGGAACGTCAACGAGGAGGTATAGGAATGCGTGGTCCTGGTGAGACCGAAATTGAAACCGATAGACGTATCGTGAGAGACCGGATTTCTTTACTAAAGAAAAAATTACTTACCATTGATAAACAAATGGCTACACAACGAGGAAACCGGGGTCAATTAGTACGTGTAGCTTTGGTCGGATATACAAATGTTGGGAAATCGACGTTAATGAATGTCCTTGCCAAAAGTGAGGTGTTTGCCGAAAATAAATTATTTGCAACACTCGATACCACTGTACGTAAAGTAGTAATAGGCAACTTACCGTTTTTATTAAGTGATACGGTTGGTTTTATAAGAAAGCTACCTACACAATTAGTAGAAAGTTTTAAGAGTACATTGGACGAGGTTAGAGAGGCTGATTTATTATTGCATGTAGTTGATATTTCTCACCCACAATTTGAGGATCATATTGATTCGGTACATAAAATTTTGGAAGAGATTAAAAGCTTGGACAAACCTATGATTATGGTTTTCAATAAAATAGATACGTATTCGCACGAAACTATTGAAGTAGATGACCTTACTACAGAACGAACCAAAGCTCACTATACATTGGATGAATGGAAAGATACTTGGATGAGTAAGATTGGTGACAATGCTTTATTTATATCTGCCATTAATAAAGAAAATATCGAAGAGTTTAAGAAACGAGTGTATCAAGAAATTCGTGAAATACATGTAACTCGTTTCCCTTATAACAGTTTTTTATATCCAGAATTCATGGAGCAAGAGCACAACCAGTAATTTAAAAACTATAGGTAAGTCCAAAACCAAGAATTTCTCTTATTTGAAAACCATCGGTTGCATTGTCATCATATATAGCTTGAAAAGCTAAGGTAGTTGAGATGTATTTGTTCACCTTGAGTTGTAGGTTCATCATATAATCAATATCAATATTGTAAGCATCCTCAATATAATTGGAGTAAAAGTTCAAAGTGTTTTCTAGGGATATGTTTTTCATGATTGTAAACTTTGCGTACATAGAAACAGATCCTCCAAATTCGAACCTTGATGTTTCACCTTTATCTAATCCAAAATAATCTCCGTCTTCGTAATCCTCCCCTTCCGTAAATCGGTTATCTACAAAAATCATTCTCGCTGTTATTGGTGCGATGTTTATATATAGTAAATCACTTTTTTTCCATAAAATACCTGGACCTGTTTGAATATAGGCTGGAGAAAAGAAGCGTGTTTCTTCGATACGTATCTCCTCATCGGTATCAGGCTCTTTTTCGAAACGAAAACCTTTGTCGAATTGGGATTTAAAATTGAGAAAATAAGAATAATACCAACTTGATGTTTTGATTCTTTTACTAAGAACCGAGTTGAGCTCCATCCTATCGTTGGTCTTACGAGTGAATTTTTTATCTTTTATTTTAGTAAGTCCATAATCTGCTAAAAAACGATTGTTAAGTGTTAGACTTCCTTTTCTATAATTAAAATCGAATTTTACCGTAATATTCCCTGCAAGATTAGTTGTCCCTCCACCTTGCCAATTGTTGTTAAATGCTGCTTGATTAATTAGCGTGGCAATTTTGGTTTGTGTTTTCCATCCATCTATAGAATCCTTTTCAACATTTTTTTGTTGGGAATACGCCGCAAAAAAATTCAAGGTAGTTACAACATATAGAAGATAATTTCTCATCCTTCAAAATTAAGTCAATTTCAAAAATGCAAATATAAAGAGTGCTTAGTATTGATAACGGCTATCAAAGAAATTTATTAGTTTTTTATATAAGAAAAATGCCTCCCTTATAAGGAGGCACACTTTAATTTTTTGGTAAAATCTATTGTTAGAATCCGTAGTTGATTCCTAATCCAAAAACTTCACGTATTTGAAAACCTTTTACGGCATTGTCATCATAAATTGCTTGGAATGTTATATTGGCAGACATAAAATCATTGATGCTCATAGCTATATTTGCCGTGTAATCTATATCAACATTTTGTGGATCTTCTAGGTAGTTAGCATATAAGTTCAAAATGTTCTCCATAGATACATTTTTAACCAAATCAAACTTTGCGTAACCACTAATAGCTGCTCCAAATTCGAAGCGTGTAGATTCATTGGCATCAACACCAAAATAATCTCCATCGACATAGTTAGGCGTACTAGTAAAAGCATCGTCTACGAAGATTAATTTTGCAGTTGCTGGAGCAAAATTTACTTTTAAATTATCACTTTTCTTCCATAATAATCCAGGTCCAGCTTGCAAGAAACCTGGTGATAAAAAATGAGTTGTTTCTATACGAGCTTCTCTTGAACCGATAACTTCACCGTTCTCTATGATATCTTCTTGAAAATAATCATAACCAGCATCAAATTGAGTTCTAAAGTTTAAAAAGAAAGAATAAAACCAATTAGATTCGTTGATCTGTTTACCTAGGATTGAATTGAGTTCTAATCGATCATTTGTTTTTCTTACAAATTCTTGATCTTTTAACTTAGTAAGCCCATAGTCAGCTAATACTTTGTTATCCCATGTTAAATCGCCTTTGCGATAATTGAAATCATATGTTAATGATACATTACCTGCAATGTTAGAGGTACCTCCACCCTGCCATTCTGCATTAAAAGCTGACTGATTGAAAAGCAAACTCAACTTGCCAGAATCACTCCACCCGTCTTTTGGTGTTTCTTCTTTGGTTTCTTCTTGAGCATAAGTAGTTGCAACACTCACTAATACAGCTAGTGTGATAAAAGTTTTCTTCATGTTAATAGTAGTTTTATAAGAATATTTTTTTAGAGCTTTTGTTATACAACGCTATAGATTAATTTAAATACATTTTATATGTGTAAAGATACTAATGCATGTAGTTCTAGATAACAGTTACGTAAGTATAAGAGCTGATTTTCGACAAAAAGCTTTTTTTATCGATTAACAACTTTACCGTTTAAATAATGGAACAGATGAACACGCTTCACCATATCGCAAACTCCTAACAAGTGGTTGTAGTTTCTGTATGGCCATAGTATATGCATTGGGTGGTACAGGCTTATGAGCGCACCCTTTAATTATTACGTATTTATCTTTATAAGCCGAATAGTCTAAATCATTTAATATAGTTTGATAAAGATGTGTTTCTAGTGTTTCTAGTGTGCCTACCACTACCTCTGTACTATAAGGAGCTATTGAGGTTGCTAATAAAAGATATGCCCATCCAGGAATAATGGCATCTGTAGAACAGTGTAATGCAACATAAGCGTTTTTGTATTGTGTCCAGTCATGTTGCGCTATATGTTCTCTAAAATCCTTTTCCTTTAAAATTAGTTCTTCAAATAACCAATTTTTTATATCAAATAAAATTCTCTCGCCTTCTGGATAATACTGTTCTAAATCAAAAGTTATAAGTTTTTGATTTTGTGCTACTCTATTAATAATTTCTTCCTCCATAGCTTCAACCTAAAAGAATCTATATGTTATACCTGTTATGATTCGTAAGATTTTGGACAGTTTATTATAACATGCCCAATTCTAATTTAGCTTCCTCGCTCATCAAATCTTGAGACCACGTTGGTTCAAACGTAAGTTCTACCTCAACATCATTTACTGCATTGAGAGATTTAACTTTTTCTCTTACTTCTTCAGGAAGTGATTCTGCAACAGGACAATTTGGTGAGGTCAGTGTCATTAAAATCTTTACATCATAATCTTCATTTACAAAGACATCATAAATAAGTCCCAGTTCGTATATATCTACTGGGATTTCGGGATCGTATATAGTTTTAATAACTTTTACAATTTTCTCTCCCAGTTCGTTTGTATCTATTGTTGTTTCGCTCATAGTTTGTAATGTTATTTTAATTGAGTTTGGTACGCAATTGCGTATAATTTAAGTTGCTTAATCATACTTACCAAACCATTTGCTCTAGTGGGTGACAAATGCTCCTTTAATCCTATTTGATCGATGAAATCTGTGTTGGCATCAATAATATCTTGTGGATGCTGATTTGAAAATGCACGTATTAAAATAGCTATAATACCTTTTGTAATAATTGCATCGCTATCGGCTGTAAAGGTGATCTTGTCATTTTTCATTTCTGCATGAACCCAAACTTTACTTTGACAACCTTTAATAATATTATCATCCGTTTTATATTTTTCACTTATCAAGGGTAACGATTTGCCTAACTCAATCATATATTCGTAGCGCTGCATCCAATCATCAAACATACCGAACTCGTCTACGATTTCCTCTTGTATTTCTTGTATAGACATAGCTTATATTTTTTACAAAAGTACAACATCTATTATTCCTTTTCAACACTTTCTCCCAATGAGAGTATATGGTTTACTAATGACTTTAATTGAGCTGGAGGTTCCCCATGATCGAAACTTGCAGAGGTGTAGCTAGTATCTATAGATATTATCTTTAATTGTGCATGCGCTGCTCCATCAAATAGTCGTTTACCACTTGGAGCTTGTAAGGCATTAATAGCTTTAATATCAATAGGTTTAATTAGACTTAAAATTTTATTCCATGTCTCTTTTGAACATTCTTTTGAAACTGTTTCTTTCCTATTTTGATCACGCGTAGTCATAATGGTTTCTTTCGTAATACTTGTTGCAAGATAGAAACCTCGTGATATAGCTTCATACGCTACCGTAATTGGTTGTTGATCTGGTGTCTCTTCGATAGATTCTGATTTCTCTTTGTTTAATATTTTGGATAGCACATAGGTTAATGTGGATCCATCTGCTGGGGGGTTTTTTATTGTATTGATTTCGACTTCTATTTCGTATGAAAAACCTTCTTGATAATTAAAACCTTCAATTTGATCATAAAATAGTGTCCATTCGTCGTGTAACCTTTCTTTGATTAGCATACATTTTTGGGGACCTACACCCATGCAATCAGCATAGTGATCTGCTATAAAGATTCGTTTGGTCTCTTTACATGAAGAAAATAAAAATATTAATACAATATAGAAACTTAGCTTTTTTACCATTTGTAATTTTTGATTTAATTTACGAAAAAAGACGTCACATGGACGCCTTTTTCTTTTTCTTATTTATAGCAACAATTTTTTATTGTACAAATGCAGATCGATATCCTCCAGCGGCAAATAAAGCTCGCATTCTGTTTTTCTGACCAGTTGTGAACATATACATACAACGGTCATCAACATAATCCATATAATTCATAGTCATGTCATTAGAGCTACAATGTTGTGTTGGATACCTTGGGCAACCGTAATTAGGTGTACTTGATACTGGTGTATCCGATACATAGTCATCAACATTACAGCCCCCATCACCCCAAATGTGGCGTAAGTTTAACCAATGTCCTACTTCGTGAGTTGCTGTTCTTCCTTTATTAAATGGTGCACTTACAGAACCCTGGCTTCCAAAGTATTGCGGAGAAACTACTATACCATCTGTTGCTGCACTACCACCAGGGAATTGTGCATATCCCAATATCCCACTACCAATATTACATACCCAGATATTAAGATTTCTACTAGTATCTATGGCATTTACTCCCCCTCCAGATGATCTTTTCATTCTATCGTTAGTACCCCATGACCGTCTATTGCTCTGTTTACGCGTTACCTGTTTAAGTGTAAATTGAATATCTACATCTGCAGTAAGGTTAGAAAATTCATTAGGAACAAGTGAAATATCACTATTAGCTCTATTAAAATCTTGGTTTAATACATCAATCTGTGATTGAATTTGAGCATTACTAATATTTTCTTGATTAGTTCTGTAGATTACATGCACAATTACTGGAATAGTAACGGTTCCGTTTACGGCTTTCATATCAGAATTGGCAAAAGATTTGGTTTGCATTTCGATGGTAGCCATTCGTTTTGCCATCATCGGATCTTCCTTAAGTTGCTTTTCTAACATTTCGCTAGCATAGCATTTTCTCTTTGAAGCCAATACCTCTTCTACGTTAGCAATATTTGCTTCATCAAAGGATTGTTGCTCTTTTTCACAGGAGGTTGTCATAATGAAACCAAGTGCCAGGGCGCACAGCGTTAGTTTTTTCATAGTGTTAAATATTTGAGTTTGTGTTATTGTTAAACCCAAAATAGGATATTTAATTTAACTAAATGCCAAAAACTATCTACAAAATGTAATAAATATCACAATTTATTACATTCCCTTTTAGGGGTTACGGAACTAACGTAACATTTGAATTGCTTTTTTAACGGAAGCCACTAATACATCGATTTCTTCAATTGTATTGTAGAAAGAAAATGAGGCTCTTACAGTTCCTGGGATTTTATAAAAATCCATTATTGGTTGTGCGCAATGATGTCCTGTACGAACAGCAACCCCTAATTTATCTACTATAGATCCTATGTCATAAGGGTGTATACCTTCTATATTAAAAGATATTACAGATGTTTTATTTAAAGAAGTACCGTAAATCGTAAGACCTTCTATTTGCAGTAATTGTTTTGTACCATATGCTAAAAGTTCTTTTTCATAGGCAGCAATAGCATCAAAGCCAATGGCGTTCATATAATCTAATGCAACACCAAAAGCGATACCTCCACAAATATTGGGTGTTCCTGCTTCAAATTTATGAGGCAATCCAGCATAGGTAGTTTTCTCAAAAGTTACTTGATCTATCATTTCTCCACCTCCTTGGTATGGTGGAAGTTTATTAAGCCATTCCTCCTTACCATATAATAAACCTACGCCAGTAGGGCCACAAAGCTTGTGAGCTGAGGCAACATAAAAGTCAACATCCAAGTCCTGTACATCAGATTTGATATGAGGACAGGATTGTGCTCCGTCAATTAAGACAGCTGCATTCACATCATGAGCTTTTTTAATGATATATTCTATAGGGTTTATTGTACCGAGCGCATTGGAGATATGGTTAACAAATACCAGTTTCGTCTTTTCTGATAAGAGATGATCATAGCTGTCCATAAGTAGTTCTCCTTCTTGGTTCATCGGGATAACCTTTAAAACAGCACCTGTACGTTCACAAAGCATTTGCCATGGTACGATATTAGAATGATGCTCTAGAGCTGAAACAATAATCTCATCACCTTCTGACAACAATGAGGTAAATCCTGTCGCAATTATATTAATACTATGGGTAGTTCCAGAAGTTAAAATAATTTCATGTGAGTGCTCTGCATTAAAATGAAGTTGTATTTTTTTTCTGGCAGCCTCATAAGCATCGGTAGCTTCCTGCGATAAACTATGCACCCCTCTATGAATGTTTGCGTTGTAATTACTATAGTAATCTACAATTGCATCAATTACAACTTGAGGTGTTTGAGACGTAGCTGCATTATCAAAATATACTAGCGGTTTTCCATTTACTTGACGTTTAAGGATAGGAAAATCTTCTCTTATTTTCTGTACGTTTAGCATAGTAATTTTCTTTATGCAAAAATACTAAGTATTTCTTAGTACAGTTGTGTAAATACTAAATGATTTAACCGATCCTTGCTAGTCGTAGCGGTTAAACTTTTTAAGTATTACTAAGCATACTTTTATATTTGTTAGCATGTATAGATAAATTTTGAAGAGATTTAATGCCAAAAAAAAGATCTGATATAATGCATTATACCAGATCCTTACTTTAAATTATATATTTATCTACTAAAGCCTATAAATCAAAACCAAGGTTTACGTTGAGTTTATTGGCAATTAACTTATTTATTCTTTGTTTTAATTGAGGGATTTTGACCGTATCCAAAACGTTGTTAGCAAAAGCATACATTAGTAATGCTCTAGCTTCCTTTTCTCCAATGCCTCGAGAACGCATGTAAAATAAAGCATTTTCATCCAACTGCCCTATAGTGCAACCATGAGAACATTTTACATCATCTGCAAAGATTTCTAACTGCGGTTTTGAGTTAATACTTGCTTTATCATCTAATAAAATGTTGTTATTTGATTGAAACGCATTTGTTTTTTGTGCTTCCTTATTAACTACGATCTTACCATTAAAAACTCCTACTGATTGCTCATCAAATATCCCCTTATAATCCTGATGACTTTCACAGTTAGGTTGTGTATGATGAACTAAAGTATTATGATCAACATGTTGCTTTCCTTCAATAATAGTAACACCATTGAGAACCGAATTGATACCTTCTCCCAACTGATAAAAATTCAAGTTATTACGAATCAACTTTCCGCCAAATACAAAAGTATGCACAGACACCAAGCTTTGAGTTAATTGTTGAATATAGGTATTATCAATAAGGGACGCGTTGAGATTATCGTTTTGTATTTTATAATAGTCTACAACTGCTCGTTTATCGGCAAAAATCTCTGTCACCGAGTTCGTCAAGACTGGATTATCTGTTAAGCTTTGATGACGCTCTATAATTTGTACGTGAGAGTTTTCATCTACTACAATTAAATTACGCGGCTGCAACATTTGTGAAGACTCATTTCCTGTAGAAAAATGAATTATTTGAATAGGCTTATCAGCTAATATGTTTTTTTGAATATGAATATACGCACCTTCTCTCGAAAAAGCTGTGTTTAAAGACGATAAACCGTCCTTGGTGGCTATTTTGCTGAAATAGTTGTCTATAACTGCTTTATATTTATCGTGACTAAGTGCAGATGACATAAGACATACATCTATTTTATCATGAGTAGTCTCAGATAAATGTGAAGAATACTGACCGTCTATAAAAACAATCTTATAGGTATCTAAATCATTGATAAAATATTTTTTTACATCTTTAAACTCTATAACATCTTCCTTTTTAGGAAAAATATTATAATCGTATTTTAATACAGAATTTAACGATGTGTATTTCCACGCTTCATCTTTCTTTGAAGGAAAACCTTTCTCCTCAAATATTTTAATTGCTTCGCTTCGAATATCATGTATAGAAGAATCTATATCTACAGTTTCTTCAAATGCCATAAAAGAGGAAACTAATTTTTCTTTCAAATCCATGTTCATTTCATTTTTAATAAATTACTATACGCACCAAGTATTTTTTATAATAGGCATGTTTAATAAAATATTATGCATTTATTTCTTCTTTGATCCAGTCGTATCCTTTTTCCTCGAGTTCTAGTGCTAATTCTTTAGTTCCAGATTTTACAATTTTACCATCGTATAGAACATGTACATAATCGGGCACAATGTAATCTAACAGTCTTTGATAATGCGTAATAACTACAATAGCATTGTCCTTATTTTTTAGTTTATTGACGCCATTGGCTACAATTCGTAAAGCATCAATATCCAACCCAGAATCCGTTTCATCAAGAATAGCAAGTTTAGGATCTAACATCGCCATTTGAAAAATTTCATTTCGTTTTTTCTCACCTCCAGAAAATCCTTCATTTAGAGAACGTGATAAAAATTTTCTGTCTATTTCTAATAGCTCTGATTTTTCTCGAATCTTCTTAAGCATGTCTTTTGCTGGCATTTCCTCAAGACCTTGCGCTTTTCTGGTCTCATTGATTGCCGTCTTCATAAAATTTGTAACAGAGACACCAGGTATTTCAATTGGATACTGAAATGACAAGAAGATACCTTTATGGGCACGCTCTTCGGCAGCTAGATCATCAATATCTTCTCCTTCTAGATCAATACTTCCTTGTGTTACTTCATATTCTTCTTTACCAGCAATTATATTTGCCAAGGTACTTTTTCCGGCGCCATTAGGTCCCATTATCGCGTGTACTTCTCCTGCATTAACTTTGAGATTAAGGCCTTTAAGAATTTCCTTATCCTCTATAGTTGCGTGTAAATTTTTTATATCTAACATGCTTTTTATCAATTTTATCTTAACCAGATTATCTTTATTAATTTATATTATACAGTTGTAGCAATACTTTTATAAAGCATCTTTAGACTGCACCTTTGTAGGTAAAGGAGAGGTTGGTTTTTTGACCTCAACAATTTCTTTAATTTCCAGAATTTCTTCCCATCCTTCTTCTGGATTTGGTTTTACAATTCCCTTGACAACAACGGGGACCATATCGTATTCTTCTCGTTGTAAGGGTGCAACTTTTTGAGCTAATGTATGCATGATCTCATTAAGTTCTACACCATATATAAAATCCGTTCCCTTTATAACAGCAGCATCCGCGATATAAATAAACTCTCCCTCTACTGTTACATTGTTTTCTGTTATCTGCTCTTTTTTCTCTTGTTTACAAGAAAATAAGATGGTGCTCAAAAAAAGAATAAGAAGTAAGTTTTTCATTTAATTTATAAATTTGGGAGATATAGGCATTTTATCAAAATGCACAGGATCATGTTGAATAAATACTTTAGCATTATTATTTTTTACGAACTCCTCAAACGCTTTGATACTTTTTTCGGTTTCAGGAATATCGTAGTTAAATTGTGGTACTATTTTATTTTCTCTGTTTTTTACAAAATGATATAAATCACCACTAAGTACTGTAGGTCCATTGTTTGCCAAGTTTAAAAACAATGCTTGATGTCCTGGCGTATGCCCAGGATATGATTTTATAACTACGCTACCATCTCCAAAAACATCATAGTCTCCTTGTAGTTGCTTAACATGGGTCAATTCTTTAAAATCATTACTATTATAAAAACCTTGAGCTTTAATTTCTTCGCTTTGTGCAAAGGAATATTCGACATCTTGAATCAACCAAGTGGCATTTTTAAAATAATTAGCTGCACCAGTATGATCAAAATGAATATGTGAAAATGCTATAAAGTCAAAATCTTTGGGAGTCATACCTATCAGATCTAATTGTGCCAGTAACGAATCTTTTCTAGATAAAACTAGCGCTCCACCATTAATCTCTTTTGGATTGTTTCCTACCAAATCCTCAGACAATCCTGTATCCCAAATAAGGTTCCCTTTTGGATGTTTTATAACATAAAAAGCATCTGCAAGTGTTATTGTATCACCCTTGTAAGTATCTCCTTGTGCGAATAGGTTTTTGGCGTTTACTTGAATTGTACCTCCATTAAAAGTATACAATCTTACCTCGGGTGATTGAATTGAGTCTTTAACCTCGGTATTTTCAACGTTAGTTTCTGGCTTTTCAAAATTTTTACAAGAAACCAGACTAAATATAAACAGTATAACTATTCCTATATGCTTCATTACAAAAATTTAAATTTATCCTACTGATCCTTCCAGAGATATCTCTAGTAACTTTTGAGCTTCTACAGCAAACTCCATCGGTAATTTATTTAGCACTTCTTTACTAAAACCGTTCACAATAAGAGCAATCGCTTTTTCTGTATCAATCCCTCGTTGGTTACAATAAAATATTTGATCTTCACCTATTTTACTTGTAGTAGCCTCATGCTCTATTTGAGCCGATTTATTTTTGGCTTCTATATATGGAAATGTATGTGCTCCACATTCGTTCCCCATAAGTAGTGAATCACATTGAGAAAAATTACGCGCATTGGTCGCTCTACTATTTATTTGAACCAAACCGCGATAGCTATTTTGAGATTTACCAGCAGAAATACCCTTTGAAATAATTGTACTCTTTGTATTTTTACCTAAATGGATCATTTTTGTACCTGTATCGGCCTGTTGGTAATTATTGGTTACCGCAATCGAATAGAATTCTCCTACAGAGTAGTCACCCTTTAAAATACACGATGGGTATTTCCAAGTAACTGCAGATCCTGTTTCTACTTGTGTCCACGAAATTTTTGCTCTTGTTTCACAAATACCACGCTTAGTCACAAAATTATAAACTCCTCCTTTACCTTCGGCATTACCAGGATACCAATTTTGAACTGTAGAATACTTAATTTCGGCATCATCCAACGCTATAAGTTCGACAACGGCAGCATGTAATTGATTTTCATCTCGGGAAGGAGCTGTACAACCTTCTAGATAACTTACATAACTACCTTGGTCTGCGATTACAAGCGTTCTCTCAAATTGTCCTGTGCCTGCTTGATTAATTCTAAAATAAGTGGATAGTTCCATTGGGCAACGCACACCTTTGGGTATGTAACAAAAGGATCCATCACTAAAAACAGCTGAATTTAAAGCAGCATAAAAATTATCTTTTTGAGGCACCACTGATCCGATATACTTCTTAACCAGTTCTGGATGTTTTTGAATCGCTTCTGAAATTGAACAAAAAATAATTCCCTTTTCTCCCAACGTTTTTTTGAATGTGGTCGCTACAGAAACAGAGTCCATAACAATATCTACCGCCACTCCCGCTAATTTTTTTTGTTCGTCTAAGGATATCCCTAGTTTTTTGAATGTATCCAAAAGCTCTGGGTCAACCTCATCAAGACTTTCATATTTAGGCTTTTTATTAGGTGCCGAATAGTAGGATATCGCTTGAAAATCTGGTTTTTCGTAATGTACATTTGCCCATTCTGGTTCTTCCATCTCTTTCCAAACGCGAAAGGCTTCAAGGCGCCAGTCGGTCATCCATTGAGGCTCTTCTTTCTTTAAAGAAATTGCTCGCACAATATCTTCATTTAAACCTATAGGAAATGTTTCAGACTCAATATCGGTATAAAACCCATACTCGTATTCTTTAGTCTCTAACTCTTTTTTTAAATCATCTTCAGTATATGCCATCCTCAATATCCCAAACTTTTAGGATCGTTCTTTTAATTTTACAATGAAAAACTTTCTCCACATCCACAAGTTCTACTTGCGTTGGGATTATTAAACACAAATCCGGTTCCATTAAGACCTCCAGAGTATTCTAGAGTAGTGCCTATTAAATATAGAAAGCTTTTCTTGTCTACAATAATCTTTACACCATTGTCCTCAAAAACCTTATCTCCTTCTTCTTGTGTTTTGTCAAATTTTAAGTCATAGGATAATCCTGAACATCCTCCACTCTTTACACCTACTCTGACATAATCGGTAGAAGCATTATAACCATCCTCACTCATCAGTGCTACCACTTTCGTTTTAGCTGTATCAGATACTTTAATCATATATATATAAGATTACTTCTTTATCAAATGCAAATATACTATTTATGTAGATTTAATACACGTATCCTCGCATATATCTATTACATAATGGCATTAGCAAAAGTTATAGCACATTATGATAAAATGTTGAGATACGCAGAGATATCTGTCCCATCTTCATTTTGTTACTAGAATTATATTTAAAAAAACAAGAACAAAACTTAACGATTGCATACATTCCTATAGTATTCCTAGATACTCCCAAAAAGTTCTCATTGATTCTAAAGATATAATCTTTGAAAAAAAACAGGGTGGGTTTTTGATGTTTCTAAATAAAAGCGTTAGTCATTTCAACTATAAAATGTTTTTAGCTCAAAATAACTGCATTAATATTTTTTATAAAACGAAGTACACTCAAAGTTTTCTTAAGTAACTTTGTAGGCATGATTGAAGATAAAAATACACCCAGAACCTCTTTATCCGAATTGGGTGAATTCGGACTTATTGAACATTTAACCAAAAATTTCAAAATTAAGCAGAAATCTACCATTCGAGGAATTGGAGATGATGCTGCTGTATTAGATTTTAAAGAAGAAAAATGTATCATAACAACTGATCTTTTGATTGAAGGGGTACACTTTGATTTGGCATATATGCCTCTTAAGCATCTAGGTTATAAAGCTGTTATGGTCAATTTATCGGATGTGTATGCTATGAACGCAACAGCTTCTCAAATTACTGTTTCAATTGCCGTTTCAAATCGTTTTCCACTAGAAGCGATTGAAGAGTTATACGAAGGTATTTATGCGGCGGCAAGTTTATACAAAGTCGATGTCGTGGGTGGTGATACTACATCTTCAACTCGTGGTTTGCTTATAAGCATTACTGCCATTGGTCATGCTTCAGAAAAAGAAATTGTGTATCGTGACGGTGCCAAAGAGAACGATCTTTTGGTAGTTTCTGGTGATTTGGGTGCGGCGTATCTTGGACTACAAGTATTAAATCGAGAAAATGAAGTGTTTAAAGTAAATCCTAATGCACAACCTGACCTGGATGCTTATAGTTATCTTGTAGAACGTCAATTAAAACCCGAAGCGAGAAAAGATATAAAAGAATTACTTAATGCATTAGAAGTACAGCCAACTAGCATGATTGATATTAGTGATGGATTATCTTCTGAAATTATTCACTTGTGTACACAATCAAAAGTTGGTGTTAATTTGTATGAAGATAAAATTCCAATAGATCCAGTAGTAATTTCGACCTGTGAAGAATTTAATCTAAATAGTACTACTGTTGCGTTAAATGGTGGAGAGGATTACGAATTACTTTTTACAATTAAACAAGAGGATTTCCCAAAAATCAAAGCAAATCCTAATCTTACGATTATCGGTCATATTTTGGATAAAAAGAGCGGTATGGCTTTGGTTACTCGTGCAAACGAGCGAATTCAACTAAAGGCACAAGGTTGGAATCCTATAAAAGAGTAATATATTTAAGAAGCAACTTGATAGGTTTTAATTTCGTTTTTTCTAGCCATCTTTTTTGCGTGAACAATCGCAAGATCTTCGTTTATTTCTTTTAATACCGGAGTCATCGCTTCAAGACAACCTTTACTATTAGTTGTTGCTTGTTCTCCACAATGTGAACAGGTATATTCTTTAACGTGATCTGTAATTGATTTGGAGAGAAAATAGTTGTGTCCAAATAACGAACAGAATATTTTTGCAAACGAGAAAGATTGACTTGGGGTCGATGTTTTCATATTTATACGGGTTAAAAGTTCATAATCAATACAATAATATAATTTTTTTAGTTATTAACAATATGTTTGTAAGAAAAACTTTTAATAATTGCTAAAATTTACTATTGTAACCCTGTTTTTGTGTATTTTATACCTTAATATTTGCTTTTAGTCCGACTAAAATATCAGTTGAAAGATATTTTTAAAATTAACTTATTAACAATTAATGAACTAACATTTTCTTACAAAATTACCTATTTCTGTAACACATTCAGAGTAGTTTTCGATATGAGACATATGACCCCCACTAAGCCCGACTAGCTCAGTTTTTGTTAGCTCACTTTCTGTTTGACTTTGTTTATGAGTAATTACTGGGTCATCTACTCCAGAAATAATACATTTTGGAACTTTTAAGTGAGTTAAGAACAAAGAGCGATCTGGCCTTTCTTTCATGCCTTCGAGGGCAGCCAAAATACCTTGTAAAGAAGTTTTTGATGCTTGGTTTTTAACCGAAGAAATTATTGTTGCATATTTTTTGCGATTTGACGGAGCAAATAAATTTGCAATGGACATACTCGTATATGCATTAGGATTTTGCTTAACTATTTTAATTGCCCTTGTCCTTGTGTATTTACGTTCTTCACTATCTGCAAATGAGGTAGAGTTTAAAAGTAATAATCCTAATAAACTATGTGTATACTTTTCGGCAAAAGCTAGACCTACATAGCCACCCAAAGAGTGTCCAATAATGATTGCTTTATCAATTTTTAATGTTTCTAAAACACTCTTTACGACTTCTGCCATAGTTTCCATACTATGCACATATCCCAAGTTGTCTGATCCACCATGACCGGGAAGATCTATGGCGATACATTGATACTGTTCCAAAAATTCAGGAACTATCGTTTGCCACATGCTAAGATTTTCCAAAAAACCATGCAAAAAAACAATGGGTTTGCCTTGACCGTGAGTTGTGTAATTAATATTGATTTGTTTGTGTGCTAAAGTCATTATATTGCAAAGGTAATTTCTTAAATAATCATCAAAAAATTTTATAGAATGAAATTAACTAAAGAATCATTAATTACTGGATTTGCTCTGTTTTCGATGTTTTTTGGAGCCGGAAATCTAATTTTACCTCCAAATTTAGGTTTTGAAGCAGGAGATACGTGGTTTTTGGTTACCATTGGTTTTATGATTTCTGCAGTAATTCTACCTTTATTAGGAATATTTGCACATGCACGATTGCAGGGAACGTTGATGGATTTTGGTAAAAAAGTTTCTCCCTCGTTTAGTATGATTTATTGTATTTTAATATACTTAATTTCTATTACGCTACCATCTCCACGCACGGCATCAGTTACCCATGAAATTGCAATTGCACCATTTTTTGGAAGCAGTCCTTTATTAACAAGTATGTTATATTTTATACTTGTCTTATTCTTTGTTTTAAACCGATCAAAAATTCTAGACTTTCTAGGTAAATTTCTTACTCCTATAATTTTTGTAGTGATTCTTTCTATTATATGTGTGGGCATTTTTATACCACATCCACCTATGAACTCTTTGTCTATAAATAAACCTCTTATCCATGGATTATTAGAGGGGTACCAAACTTTTGATGCTATTGCTGCTGTAGTAGTTGGAGGTGTATTAATTATTTCTTTAAATCTGAAGGGAACCCATGAATTTTATAATAAAAGACTAGTAATTCGTAATGCTGGCGTAATAGCTGGTATTGGGCTTTTTATTACCTATGCTGGACTTATCTACAATGGTGCTTTATTCAACACAACTTTTCCTTCTGATATAAGTAGAACTCAATTACTATCAGGTTTAAGCTATGAAACTCTCGGTAATATTGGTTCTGTATTTCTAAGTATTTTAGTAAGTATTGCTTGTTTTACAACTGCTGTTGGCATTATAACTGGTACATCTGATTTTTTTAAAGGGGTTTTTAATAACTCATCCAAAGCTTATATTGTCACAGCTATAACTAGTTCTATTTTGGGAGTTTTGATGGGTCAGTTTGATGTCCAGTACATTATAATTGTAGCTATCCCAGCACTTGTCTTAATTTATCCCATTACTATTGTATTGATTGTTTTAAATGTTTTGCCAGAACGTTGGGGAACCCCTATCGTATTTAGAGCTGTTGTACTTATTGCAATATTATTTAGTATTCCTGATTTTTTGGCCGCTATAGGTTATAAAGAAATAATGCAACCTATTTTAAATAGCATTCCTCTTGGTAATAATACGCTGGGATGGGTCTTACCTGTAATTACTACATTTATTTTGGTTAACCTGTTGACAAAAAATAAACTGGACGCTAAGATCTCATAAAGTGCTTCTAATTTTAATTTTGGTAAAAAAACTCTAGCTACCAAAGCTTGACAGGTAAGTATTAAATTATAAAACCATCGCAGAAAAAAATTTGTATTATCATTTTAATTGTATTGATATAACAATGGCAGATATAGAGATATAAAAGTAATGTTATTAGTTAAGCGTGGCAATCCACCAGTGATTACCAAACGGATCGATAAACCCTGCTTCTCTCGCACCGTTATCCTCTTCTGCAGGTTGCATTAACGTCGTAGCTCCTAATTCTAAAGCAGTGTGAAAAGTCGCGTCGGTATCTTCAACGTATACATACATTGAGCCTGGTCTGGAAGGGTTATAAACCGAGGCTTCAGTTAAAAATATTGTGCTTTCTCCAATTTTAAATTCAGAATGTTGGATTTTATGATTTTTATCAAGCCTACGTAACATTTCCTGAGCGTTAAAAATCTTCCTCATAAAATCTATAAAATCCTCGGCTTTATTAACTACCAAATATGGCATAGCTTGCTGGTGTCCCGCAGTAATTTTCATTCTCTTAATCATGTGTGTGAAAGTGTTTTTAGGCTTAACGCAGTATATATTATATATATTCTATTTACTTTCAAAAAGTAACGTTAAAAAAAAGCAAGGAACCAATTAGAGGTTATAATTGGCTAAACAGAGTCTTGTATTTGTTTATAGTATTCTGTTTTTAAGATAGCCATTATATGTTTATCAAAGTATTTACCATTCTTAAAGACGCTTTCTCTCAAAACCCCTTCGTTTACAAAACCGCATTTTAGATAAAGCTCTATCGCTCTAGAATTATTGTTCTGCACGAATAAAAATAGTCGATTTAAATTAAGTTGCTGAAAAGCAAAATCAATCGTTCTTAAAGTGGCCTCTTTGGCATAGCCTTTACCTATATACTTTTCATCACCAATAAAAATAGCAAATTCTGCAGTACGATGAATCAGATTAATATCTTTAAGAAATGACATACCGATTAACAACTTTTTGTCTAGTAACTCTATACCAAAGCAAGATAACGGTATGTCTGACATTGTAATTTTGTCGAACCAAGCCTGTTCTTTTTCAATATTAATAAAAAACGGATGTCCGGAGTAATAATCTCTAATTGAATCAGCGTTACGCCAACTCCAAGAAACAGTACTATCGCTTTTTGTTAATGCTCTTAATCTGATTCTCCTTGTCTGCATAGTTTTCCCTTTTTGACTCAATGAATTTACAAATTTAAGTATATTCTAATGTTAATTATGATTAGTTTCCCGTGATCTTTATGTTGTCAATATGATAACGCGTAGTTACCCCAGGTTCACCGCCTTTATATTTAAATCCTATGCGAACCTTACCCTCAAAACAGTGTAATGGAATAGGTCCTGCAGGTATCATTTCTCCAAAACTTTCAAGTGGTCCTTTGGGTATAGTAGCATTCAACCGGATCCAAGTAGCTGTTTCTATAGCATCACTATAAGAATTTGTAATCCAAACGCTAAGAATATTTCCATTGTCATACACCGCTTGGATGTCCATGTTTAAAACTTCTTCTGTCGTTTCTGATATATCAATTTCTGGAGTTACTAACCAAACCTCATAAACCGATTCCCTAGATTTAAAACCCGTAATTGATGCGTAAGAGTCCTGTCCAAACTTACCAATAGCATAATCTAAAATACCTCCAGATACATTTTCATTAAGCCACCCTAAGGGTTCTAGGTCATTATATTTAATACCTGTGAAGTCTTGCAAAAAAATTGTAGTCTCACCTGACTTCTCACTTTCACAATCTAAGTAAGACCGGTTGCAGCGTTGTTCCTTATCAAAATCTATGAACGTTGGAGAATTAACTACCATATTAAATGCGGTACCATAAAAATTTTTTGTGAGTATACCAGATAGAGTACCCGTTTTGTCAGGAAGTTGAAAGCCCTTAAAACTAGCATAGGTACTTGTGCTAATCACAGTACTCAATTCTGAGTTACAGTTTTCAATCGTGCGATCTCCTGTATATAAATCTGTTGCTGCAGATGCAAAAGTATTACGTCGATCATCAAAAACATCTTCCTCAATAAATTGAACATTTTCAAGTTTAATAAACTGATTTAAATGAGCATTAGAAAATTCATCAATCTGAATTGTTTTGGGTACTAAATTTTCAACTTTCAAAGTTCTAATTATATGCTTATCTCGGGTGAAAGAAGGGATTTCGGTTACACTATGTTCTTCCAAAACCCCCAAAGTTGGAACTCCATTTTCCATACCCAAAGAAAGTTCATCTAATCTAATAACTACCTTTTGCCCTGTTTCGTAAAAAACATATAACGGGTTAACATCAACTTTTATTCGAATTCCGGCAGTTGGGTTTTCTGGCTTATCTTGAATAATTAGTTGTTTAAAGAAATTACCCTGTTGGTCATTAGAAATTACATATCCTTCGATAAGACTTTGAGTTTCTAAAAAACTTACCTTAGCATTGGTACCGTTTTTTGCTTGTTCTTGTTTTAATGCTTCGAGAATAGATTTTATGCTTATCACATTACCTTCTATCTTTAGCTCTTTTTTATTTGTTTCAGGTAGTTCAAAATCATCATTAGAAATGCAAGCGGTGAATAATAGTGCTGCAAAGAGCAAAATTGATTTGTTGAAAGAATTTTTCATATCGTGTGTTTTAAAAACTATACATATTAAAAGCGACAATAAAAGTTTAAGTAATAAGCTGTACTTGGCCCATAAAAATAGCGGGAGCCATATAGCGGAGTATCTCGCTTTGATTCTTCTAACGCTAATCTATAACTAGCCCTACGAGAAGATTCAAAACCTCCTGTTTTATATAATTGATCTAATACATTGTTGATACTTGCAAAAAATCCTAAAGTGTAGTTTTTAACCCGCCAAGATTTGCCGCCAACCATATTAACTAACATATATTCCTCAAACTGTTCTTGTTTTAGTAAGCTTCTGGATATTTGTGGGTCATATTCGTTGAAAGGTAGACCATCGCTATCTTTATAAAAATTATCTGTTCTCGCAAGAGCGCTAATTCCAATATAGGCATCAGAATAATAGTTTATGCTTGTTCCAAACCACCAAAAATCTGGATCTCTGTAGTCAAAACCAAACTGAGCAACAGTTTGCGGTCCACCAGATAGCCTATAATTTTTTAAATAAACATTGCCCATGTTTTTTATACCATTATCCTGGTCAAAAGAACTACTTGTGCTGGTTAACCAAAGATTAGGAGTGTTGGCATATGCGTGTTGACCTAAAGCAGCTGCTGTTTTTAAGCGCAATGTGGGTAAGATTTGATAGCTAACACCTAATTCTCCTCCTAGATACTGTTTATCTACACCTGTTAATATCTCTTGAACCAATCCTGTATCCTCTCCATCAATTGCTTCTGTATAGTAATATGAAATATCTGTGACATTATTAGTAGTATTATAATATCCCGATAGTCTCAATTTTAATTTTTGCTGTTGAATAATATAGCTGACATCTATTGATGAGATTTTTTCTGAAGTATGCTCTTTTTTTGTTATATCTGATAAAATAAAGTTGTTTTGTCTAGCATTTACAAAACTATGCTCAAGTACGGGAGCTTTAGTAAAGTAACCTAGATTAGTTGCTAGAAACATATTTCTTTTAAACTTTGCCGTGCAACTAGTTTTGATTCCATAATCAATAAAGGATACTTTTTTTGATGCTCCAAATGATTTGTTTTCTGGAAAATAGCCGTTTTCATATAATCCTAAACGTTGATACGTAGTGTTTGCAATAACTGCAGACATTGCAATATTGATTTTCTTAAAGTCTCCTTCAAGTTGTAAAAAGCCTTTACTATTTTGCCCTAGTAACTCAAAATTATACTTATAGTGGTCTCCTTTTGATACAATTCTGTTAGGGTTTTTTAGGTTATTTTGTGCTTTACTTTCGATCTCTTTGTTGGTTTGGTTTTCACTATATCTAGCAAATCCGTCAATATCTAAAAACCCTGTGCCACCAAGCATATTCCCGATCTCTGCATAGATATGACTTTTTAAATTAGTATATGCAACTCCGCCACTAACAGTAAATTTTTGATTAAGTTGACTGTAAATATTGCTGCTCATAGCATATTGAATATCATCTATTTTATCATGTAAAAGTACATACGTTGCATTTTTAAATTGATCTCTCTGACTAGTATTGGTAGCAAATATTTCATTCCAGTTTATTTGTCCATTAGCCCTAAATTCTTGCGCTGCCAAATATGCTTTTTGATAATCGTTTACACTATTTTGAGAATTCTGAATATAAAAACTTGGCAAATGTTCTGGATGCATTGGATTTATGTATTTACTTCTGCCACCACCACTGTATCCAACAGATCCATCTACTCCAACCAGCATATCTGTACCTCCATTGTCAAGACGAGTAACAAAACGCGTTCCTGTTTGAAATCCTAGGTTAGTAGTCAATTTAGTTTTATGACCTAGCTGCCAGCTATGATTTAGCATAAAAATAGGTTCTTGTACCACTTGTGTCCTTGCATTCACTTTTTTTTGATTGAAATATCCCCAATTTGGATTATAATTTCTCCCTTTCAAATTGAATATTTCATCGGTAATGGCAGTTGATTTACCTCGTTTTACTGGAGTATAAAATCCTGTTAAATTGAGTTGATGTTTTTTATTTAAATTTTTTTCGACCGATATAAACATAGCATTAGCATCATAGGAGGTGCCCTCGATCAAGCCTTCGTCCCCAAACCTCTTTGAAAGTAATACGGCATACGCCCATCCATTCTTAAGTACACCAGAGTGATAACTACCCATTACTCTACCTGTATACGATCTATTTGCAAATGCATACGATACTCGACCGCCCTTCTTATATTGAGAAGCTTTTAGCGTTATTTGAGTGGTTCCACCAAGATCTCCAAAACTTACCTCATTGGTACTTAGATTGCGGTCATATGATTGATTTCTTAGGACGTCATTTAAACCTCCCCATGTATTCCAGTGTGGACGTCCATTACTCATTTTATTCATTTCAAGCCCATTTATAAGAACTTTTCCATATTCATTACCCAGACCTCTTGGTCTAAAAAAAGTACTACTAAAATCATATGCAGCTGCAGATAAAAACACATCCTTTGATGCCTGTAATACTCCCGAGTAGTATGTGTCTAATTGCTCATCATCCGTAAACTTTTCATCTCCTAAAGATATGACAGCGATATGTTGATTATCATCAATACGATCGTATTGTAGATTAATTTGACCCAAATATAAAGGCGCTGTTTCAGAAATATAGATAGGAAATCGCTTGGTTACATACCCCGAATATGACAAAACAAGTATGTGATCAACTAAAGTTTGATCACTAATTTTGAGAGTGAAAGATCCAGATATGTCAGTAAATACTAGAAATGGGGTGTCTTTTAACTGCACCTTGACATTACTTAATGGTGTTTTTGTTTCTTGATCAATCACTGTACCCTGTATTAGTTTTTCTTGTGCATGTATATAGATGAAATTCAAAAAAACAAATACGAAAAGAAACCACCTTTTTGGTGATAAAGTATGCTTCATTATTGCGGTTTAGGTTTATAAGAATAAGTAATAAAATATTTCAAAACACATTATTTCAATTACTTATGACAAACATACTATAATTAATATTTTTTTTATAGGGGAAAAATACCCTAATTGAAATTGCTATATTAAAATTTTTAGGATTATAGACTTATAATTTTAAGATATAAAATGCACTGTTTTACTGTAATTAGATTGTATGTGTAATAAATAGTCGAAAACCAAAAAAAATAAATTATTGCAAGTTTTATAAATGGGTCGTTAATTTGTCAGCTCTTAAACCTAACTATTTATGAATTATAACTTTACACTTGTAATCTGCCTCTTAAGTGTCTTTTATAATAGTAGCTGTCAAGAAAGCACCTCTTTTAAAATTCTTACAGTTGGCTTTTATAATTTAGAGAATCTTTTTGATACACTTGATGATCCAAAAACATTTGATGATGATCGCACTCCAGATGGAAAAGATCATTGGACAGAAGAGGTATATCAACAAAAGCTAAAAAATATGGCTTCTGCAATATTAACCATCGGTAGTGACCTCGCAAAAGCCCCTCCAGCAGTATTGGGTGTTGCCGAAGTTGAGAACAGAAAAGTATTATACGACCTAATACAACAGGAGGCTCTTGTTCCTTATAAATATGATATTATTCACTACGACTCCCCCGATCGACGTGGCATTGATGTAGCGTTATTATATAGAAAAGAAATTTTTAGACCCATTACATCAACTACGTATCCTGTTTTGCTTTACGACCAAAAAAACGGAAAACGTATCTACACCCGTGACCAATTGCTTATCACTGGATATTTTGAAAACGAACGTATGCACTTTATTGTAAATCACTGGCCATCTAGAAGGGGTGGCGAAGTTAGTAGTAGCTATAAGAGAAAAAAAGCTGCTTTTGTAAATCGAAATATTATTGATTCTATACTTTATGATAATCCTTATGCAAAAATTATATCCATGGGCGATTTTAATGACGGACCTAGAAATAAAAGTATTGTAGAAGTTTTAAATACCTCATCCCGTAGCGAACATCTTACCGATAAAATGTTATTTAATCCATTCAATAAATTATTATCAGATGGTATCGGATCGTTGGCTTGGGGTGATAGCTGGAATTTGTTTGACCAAATATTAGTTTCAAAATCTTTTATTGCCTCAAAGTATGAAACTTTTGAATTCTACAAAGCAGAGGTTTGCAATAAGAAATTTCTTACTACGAGCACCGGAAATTATAAAGGATACCCTTTTAGAAGTTTTGCTAATGGAAATTTTACAGGAGGATATAGCGATCATTATCCTGTCTGTATTTATTTGATAAAAAAAAAGGAGAAGTCTTGAGACTTCTCTTTTTTAGTATTTAAACTCCTATTTCAATATCACATCCTTCTGCTTCAACTTCATCATAATCGACTCCAGTATCTTCACTATCAACAAATGTGTTACCATTACTGCCTCGAGTAATAGTAATTCCAAAACACTCAAAGCTATCTGGTTCTCCTCCATCATCATCTTTTGAACATGAAGTAAAGCCAACAATTAAAGCACAGGCTGCTAATAAAAGTAATTTTTCATAATGTTAATTTTAAAATAGACTTGGTCTAAAAGTTTAAACTACTGCAAATTTAATGAATTAACAAAAAATTATGAATATAAATGTATTATATCGATCTAATTGATGTTTTTATCGATGTTAATTACTGGTTCCTCTACATCTATTGGTTTTCCTATATACGCTAATACACTTTCGGGTTCAATTTTCTTTACATCCTCACTATGTGATGGTATTATGCGGATAGATTCATCTGGTGATTTTATAAATAATGGGATCATGTTTCCCTCGTCTTTCGATAATTCTATCAATGCCATGTAATGCTCTTCATTCTTAATAGTAATTTCCATGATAACTGGATAACGCTCTGCTAAATCCATTAATTTATAATAATCATCTGTTTGTGAAAACAATCCTTCTTCTGGATTCATATCAGGATCACTCATCTCCTCGGCAGTTACTAGTCTAAACGATCCGTTTTCACCAAATTGGTTTCTAAATTTGTTGATTGCATACTTATTGATATCACTATTTCCTGTTAAGGCCATCACGATACCTATATCGCTTAATTCTATATTATCTTTAATTGTATTATTGTAAATATTACCTTCAATTGCATCTATTCCCAAATTCTTAGCTTTTTTTACATTATTCTTGTTATTATCTAATAATACAACATGTCTATCGTGTGTTTTTAAATATGAAGCAATAAGGCGGGAAACTTTTGATCCACCAACTATCAAAATACCATCTGATTTTTTTAAGAAAACACCTACTAGTTTAGCAAATAATCTTGCCGTAGTAGCATTCAATAAAACTGTGCCTAGCACAATCATAAAAACTAGCGGTGTAATATACTCTGCTCCTGGTTCTCCATCTGCTGTTAGTTTTAATCCAAATAGCGAAGCAATACCAGCAGCAACTATTCCGCGTGGTCCTACCCAGCTAATAAATAATTTTTCTTTGAGTTTTAACCCAGAATCTATCGAACTTAGAAAGACTCCTAAAGGTCTTACTAGAAAGACTACAATGGCAAATAAAATAACAGCGTCCCAGTTGTAAATTAACTGAAGCTCTTCCATATTAATATTAGCAGACAATAATATAAACAGAATTGAAATAAGTAATACGCTTAACGATTCTTTAAAATAAAGTAATTCTTCAATATTTGGTAAGTTTATATTTCCCAAAACCATGCCCATAATTACTACAGATAGCAAACCAGATTCATGAGCAAATACATCTGATAACACAAATACTCCAAGTACTGTGGCAAGTGTGAATACATTTAATAAATAATGTGGAATCACATTTTTTTTAATAGCAAAAGCCAATGCGTGAGCAAAGGTAAATCCAAAGGTAAAACCAAACAACACAATTTTTCCAAATTCCATCAATGCTGTTTGCGTAAATTCTTGGCCCTCACCAACACTAATAAATTCGAATACAAGTACTGCAACAAGTGCACCTATTGGGTCGATCAAAATACCTTCCCATTTGAGAATTGCAGATATATCTTTTTTTAAAGGAATATTTCTCAAAATTGGAGTAATTACTGTGGGTCCAGTAACTATAATTAATGAAGAAAATAAAAATGATATTGGCCAACTTAAACCAAATACAAAGTGAGCTGCTAATCCGGCCCCAAAAAAAGTTACAATCACTGCAACACTAATAAGTTTTAAAATTACTGGACCAATATTCAAAACTTCGCTTCTCCTAAGGGTAAGTCCGCCCTCAAACAAAATAATACTAATAGCTAATGAAACAAAATAAAATAAACTTTCTCCAGGAAATAAGCCTTCTGATCCATTCCAGATAGGCTGAATCAGTTTGGTTTGGTTCTCTGTAAATAAAGTAGAAATAGGCCCCACAAGCAGTCCTATTAAAATCAACGGTAGTATTGCGGGGATTTTAAATTTCCAGGCTACCCATTGTGCAAGTATTCCTAAAATGATTATTCCTGATAACTCGATCATATGTGTTCTATCTTAAAAAGCTAGCAAGTTCGACATTTTTTTTATGAATGATAAAATCGTTAACAATTTTTCGCTTTTAAATATTAGTTCTATATTCTACCCTTTAATAAAAATAACATCCTTTTGAATACTTGCTTTCCACAAAAATTTAAAACAATTCTAATAGGAGTTGCCTTTTCACCTAATCTCCAGAACAATATTTTTGAAGCTATGCGATTAGTCGATTTCTTTGATTGTAACTTGGTCATTGTACATGTGGGGGAAAAAACAAAAGAAAAAGAAAAAACTATAAAACATTTATTATCAGGAATTGTAAATGAAGGCAATGAAAAGGTAAAAATGATTTGGAAAGAAGGTAATCCTGTAGAGGTGATTATAGAGGCTTCAAAAAATACAAGGGCAGATCTAATTATGCTTGGTGCAATACCTAAAGAAGATATTTTAAAGTTTTACATCGGATCCATTGCTCGTAAAATTGTGCGCAAAGCACCATGTTCGGTATTATTATTAATTAAACCCTCAGAAGATTTAAGACCTTGTCGACATATTGTTGTAAATGGATTAAAGAGCAACAAGACTCTCGAAGCTTTGACAGCCTCTTTTGAATTTGCTCAAAATTTGGGTTCTAATCAACTTACCATCGTCGAAGAAATATCTCAAAAAGAAGTCAAAGTAGTTGTGCGAGATAATCAATCTCTCCTTAAAAGTACATTAAAAAAAGAGCAACTCACCCAAAAACAAGCTTTGAGATTGCGGGATGTTCTTAAAAAAATTCCTGAACATCTTAAAAATACAATTACTATAAAAATTCAGCCGATATTTGGAAAAAGAGGGTATTCAATCGGGCATTATGCAAAAGTTGTAGGGGCTGATTTACTAATTATGAATGCTCCAGAAAAAAATACTTTTTTAGACCGAATCTTTCCCCACGATATGGAATATATTTTATCCGAGCTTCCTACCGATGTTTTAATTGTAAGATAAATGGCATATTTTAAAAATAACGCTGTAAACTTTTTAAGTAGTTTACCAAAAAATATTTTCTCTGGTTTTGTAGTTTCTTTAATTGCTTTACCCCTTGGTTTAGGTCTTGCCTTAGCCTCTGGAGCTCCGCCAATTTCTGGGATTATTGCTGCAATAGTTGGTGGTACTATTGTAGCTGTTTTAGGAGGATCTCATGTGACTATTAGTGGGCCCGGTAATGGTTTGGTAGTGGTACTTCTGGGTGCTATTTCTACCTTAGCAAGTGGTGATCTTTATCATGGCTACTTATTTACTCTAGCTGCAATTATTTGTTCTGGAGTACTCATGCTACTTATAGGTTTCTTGCGATTAGGCATACTAAGTGATTTTTTTCCTTCTTCGGCAATTCAAGGAATGCTAGCTGCCATAGGTATTAGTATTCTAGCAAAACAACTTCATGTAATGTTTGGTAACATAGGTGCTCAAGGGAGTACTATAGATTTATTAATTACGTTCCCGACAACTGTTTTTGCATTATTTTCTCAAGCATCATCAAGCACTATTGCTGCAGCTTTTATAGGTTTTTTTAGTTTATTGATTATGCGTTTTCATGGAACTATTCGTAATCAATATTTGAAGCTGATTCCTGCGCCTATGTGGATTGTGGTCTTGGTAATTGGATATAGTTACTATTACGAGTATTTTTCTAGCGAAGCGTATCCTATAGCGACACCTTTATTGGTACAGTTACCAAAAGGGATCTTATCAAGTTTTCCTGTTCCTGATTTCTCTATTCTTTTTACTTCTCAATTTATCGGAGTTGTATTAGCTATAACCTTAATATCTAGCATAGAATCTTTGTTGAGCATAAAGGCAATAGATCAACTGGACCCTGAGCGGAGGCGCTCTAATGTAAATCGTGATTTAAAAGCTTTGGGTACTGCGTCGATCATAAGTGGCTTGTTAGGTGGGCTTAATGTAGTAACTGTTATTGCGCGTAGCTCTGTTAATGTAAACAATGGTGGATCTAATCGAAGTGCTAACTTTTTTCATGCACTCTTTTTATTATTATTTGTAGTGCTTTTTCAAAATCAATTGCGAAGAATTCCTTTAACAGCATTAGCTGCAATACTAGTATACACAGGCTATAAACTTGCTTCACCATCTACTCTAAAGAATATTGCCAAAATTGGTAAAGAACAAGTTTTTATATTTATTATTACCATAATTGCTACAGTAACAACTAGTTTGATTACAGGTATTTTAATTGGTATATTGAGCACTCTTGTTATTCACGTTATTCTTAACAAAAGTATCTTTTTGTTTTTGTCTAATGTTATAAGACCTAATGTTTTAATGTACAAGGAACAACAACAAGGAAACTATTTTATAAGTGTCAAAAATTTTGCAAGCTTTCTCAATTATTACAAATTAAAAGACAAACTGGATGTAATACCCGAAACTAGCGAAGTTATTGTTGATTTCTCACTATGCGAATTTGTCGACTTTACTGTACAGGAACATCTTTTAGGATACCAAGAGATATTTTTACGTAATGGAGGCTCTTTTGAAATTAATGGTTTAGACATTCATGGCGCTTCATCTGCACATCCCTTAGCTATGCGCAGACTGTTTTCATTTTCTGCTCGCAACAACGCACACAACCATCTTACAAAAAGACAAAAAGATCTTGAACAAATAGCTTGCGATTTTGAATGGTCTTATAATCCCACCAAGTTATATGGAGTAGCTTCGCTTTATACGTTTGTATTTTTTAAACTCAAAAAAATCAATTTTATACATAATCAGTTGGTCGATGATAACCAAATTTTTAAGGTTTTTGACATCGAGTACACCGAGGGCGAATTTATCTCACAGAAGCAGCTACGTGGAACATTTCTTAAAATAAATCTAGAACATACAATACCATGTTTTACCTTACACAAAGATGATTTATTTAGCTTTTTATATCGATTTTCTGGATTTAAAAATATTACAATCAAAAAACATCCAGATTTTTCTAAACGGTTCTTTATAATGGCCGAAGATAAAATTGAGGTAGAAGCTTTTTTTAACAAGGCGCTCATCTTGTTTTTTGAAAGTAATCCCTACTACCATATCGAATCCAATGGTTCGTCTCTCTTGGTTTTAAAAACCGAACGATTAGCTAGTGTAAAAGAAGTAAAAGCACTTCTCGATTTTGGAATCAGGCTGCAAAAGATAGTCTCTCTATCCAAAATTGATGCGAATCTGTTAAAAACTATGTAAAGTAATGTGAATTCGTTGCCTTTTTCTCTATTTTGCAAGGATAATTTATTCATAATATGAAACTATACCCTATCAACGCAGGTAACTTCAAACTTGACGGTGGTGCTATGTTTGGTGTTGTCCCCAAAGTGCTGTGGAATAAAACCAATCCAGCCGATTCCAAAAATCTGATAGATATTGCTGCGCGTTGTTTATTAATAGAAGATGGAGACAGATTACTACTTATCGATACCGGTATGGGTAATAAACAATCTGATAAATTTTTTGGATATTATTCTTTATGGGGAGACGACTCTATTGATCGTTCTTTACAAGAATATGGTTTTCATCGAGATGATATTACCGATGTTTTTATGACACATTTACATTTTGATCACTGTGGTGGGACCGTGCAATGGAATGCAAATCGTACTGGATATGAAATAGCATTTAAAAATGCCAAAATCTGGAGTAATGAAGAACATTGGAACTGGGCGACACAACCTAATCCAAGAGAAAAGGCATCCTTCTTAAAAGAGAATATTCTACCCATACAAGAAAGTGGTCATCTTAATTTTATTACGAGATCAGGCACAGCTTTTCAACCAACCTCCGAGCTTGGTTTTGGCATTCTATTTGCCGATGGACATACAGATAAGCAAATGATTCCACATATTAACTATCAAGATAAAACTATCGTTTTTATGGCAGATCTCTTACCTACAGCGGGTCACGTTCCTTTACCTTATGTAATGGGATATGATACGCGTCCGCTTCTTACAATGACAGAAAAAGAATTGTTTTTAGAAAATGCTGCAATAAACGACTGGTACTTATTTCTAGAGCATGATGCCCATAATGAGATAATTACCGTTCAAAAAACCGAAAAAGGCATCCGTTTAAAAGATGTCTATACTTGTAACGAATTATTTAATTAAAATTAATATATGAATCCTTCAATATATAAAATAGCCCTAACTGTAACATCGGCATTATTATTATCAAGTTGTGGAGCTCCCACCATTTTGTCGACACCAATCGCTAATATCGATACTGTTCCTCTTAAAGTAACTCCTTTGTCTGATGAACAATTAAAAAATTGGAAAGCAGCCGATTTAGTAAGCGATACTATTCCAGGAATGAGTATTGATAAAGCGTACAAAGAAATTATTAAAGATAAAAAAGGACAAACTGTAATTGTAGGTGTAATCGATAGTGGGGTAGATATTGAGCATGAAGATTTAGACGATGTACTATGGGTAAATACTAAAGAAGTTAAAGGTAACGGAATTGATGATGATGCTAATGGATACATAGATGATATACACGGGTGGAATTTTCTTGGAGATGCTACCAATGAAAATTTGGAATTCGTTCGAATAATACGAAAATTAAAACCAAAATATCAAGGCAAAACACTGGCTACTATAGAAGTATCGGATCGCGATGAATATCAAATGTATATCGAGGCAAAAGCAGAATATGAAAAAGAATTTCAGGAAACTAAAGGCAATAAAGAACAATACGAACAAATTTACAATCAACTTCAAGTTTCTCACAAAGCAGTAACCGAAGTTTTGGGAAAAGATGATTACTCCAGTACTGAAGTATTTCAACTTAAACCCGAAACGCCAGAAATGAAACAACATGTTGAGTTTATCTCTCAAATGTTTGGTTTCACAGAGGAGGATGAACGTATTCCCGATCTTATTAAAAATTTAAAAGAAGGAATAGAATATTTTACAAATTCTTTAAACTACAATTTGAATCTAGAATTTGATGGTCGTAAGATTGTTGGAGACAATGTAGATGACCTTACAGATAATAAATATGGTAATTCAAATGTCATGGGGCCAGAACCCGATAAAAAAGGTATTAAACACGGAACTCATGTTGCTGGTATCATTGCTGCAGAACGTGGTAATGGCAAAGGTGTTGATGGAGTTGCACAAAACACTAAAATAATGGTATTGCGGGCAGTACCAGATGGTGATGAATATGATAAGGATATAGCATTAGCTATTCGTTATGCTGTGGATAATGGTGCTAAAATAATTAATACAAGTTTTGGTAAATATTACAGTACCCATGCCAATTGGGTACAGGATGCTATCAAATATGCAGCAAGTAAAGATGTTCTAATTGTTAATGCTGCTGGAAATGAAGGAATCAATCTCGATGAAAAAGCAGTATATCCAAATGATCAGGACACTACAGGGCCAGAAATAGCTGATTCGTTTCTAACTGTAGGTGCTTTAAATTATGAATATGGAGGTAATTTGGTAGCTACTTTTTCAAATTATGGAAAAAGTAATGTAGATGTTTTTGCCCCTGGGGTAAAAATTTGGGCTCCTACACCGCTAAATACTTATGAGTACCTACAAGGCACATCAATGGCGGCACCTGCAGTCTCTGGAGTAGCTGCCCTAATACGTTCCTATTATCCTAAATTATCTGCATCTCAAGTTAAATCAATACTTATGGATAGTGGCCTTACTACAAAAACAACTGTAGTAATTGGTGGTGATGCGTCCAATACAGGAAATTTCACAGAATTATCAAAATCAGGAAAAATGGTAAATCTTTATAACGCGCTAATCTTAGCTGATCAAATGTCTAAATAATCATACCTTATGACTAAACTATTTTCTTTAGTAGTATCTTTTATAGGACTACTATCAACCTTTGCACAAAACAATACGAGTTACTGGCAACAACATGTCTCATATACAATGGATATTGAAATGAATGTTGATAAATTTCAATACCAAGGTACTCAAGAATTAATATACACCAATAATTCACCTGATACACTAACTCAGGTTTTCTACCATTTATACTTCAATGCTTTTCAACCAGGAAGTGAAATGGATACTCGTTCTCTTAATTTACCAGATCCTGATAGCAGAGTGCAAGATCGTATTAGTAAATTGACTCCAGAAGAAATTGGCTATCTCAAAGTAGATGGTCTAACGCAGGATGGAAAAAAAGTAGATTATATAGTTGAAGGAACTGTATTAGAGGTGCAACTCAACGAACCTATAGCGCCAGGTAAAAAGGTAACTTTTGCTATGCAATTCAATGGTCAAGTTCCAAAACAAATACGGCGCTCTGGTCGCAATAGTGCAGAAGGAGTGGCTTTATCAATGACCCAGTGGTATCCCAAAATGGCAGAATATGATTTTGAAGGATGGCACGCACACCCTTATATCGCTAGAGAATTTCATGGAGTATGGGGTGATTTTGACGTTACAATCACTATTGATAAAAATTATATTGTTGGAGGTACAGGTTATTTACAAAATGCCGAGGCTATAGGTTATGGTTACCAAACCGATACTACAAAAAAGGTCTCTTCAAAAGGAAAAACACTTTCTTGGCATTTTAAAGCTCCCAAAGTACATGATTTTGCTTGGGCGGCAGATCCAGAGTTTATTCATGATAAAATACAAGTTCCTAATGGACCTGTATTACATTTTTTATATAAAAATAAAAAGGAAATTAAAGAAAACTGGACCAATCTACAACCAAAAGCTGTAGCGCTAATGCAGTATTTTAACGAACATATAGGAAACTATCCTTACGATCAATATTCAATCATTCAAGGAGGTGATGGGGGTATGGAGTATGCTATGTGTACTCTTATCACAGGAGAACGTGAATTTGGTAGTTTGGTAGGAGTGACTGCTCATGAAATGGCGCATTCTTGGTTTCAACATATTTTGGCAACCAACGAGTCAAAACACGAATGGATGGACGAAGGTTTTACTAGCTATATTTCTGCTTTAGCAATGAATACAGTTATGGAACAAAATAAGCCTAACCCTTTGGAGAATACCTATAAAGGCTATACTTGGTTGGCTACCTCAGGAAAAGAACAACCTCAAAGTACTCAAGCAGATCACTACGATTATAACGGTGCTTATGGAGCATCTGCTTATTCAAAAGGAGCAGTCTTCTTAGCTCAATTGGGATATATTATTGGAGAAGAAAACTTAGCTAAAACTATTAAAAGATATTATAGTGATTGGAAATTTAAACATCCCACACCCAATGATTTTAAACGTGTAGCCGAAAAAGTTTCTGGTATCCAGCTAGACTGGTACCTAAATGACTGGACACAAACTACTAGTACCATAGATTACGGTATTAAAGGTATTGAGGATAATGAAGGAAAAGCAGTTGTAAGTCTTGAGAGAATTGGTCGCATCCCTATGCCAATTGATTTACTAATTACATATAAAGATGGAACCAAAGAATTGTACTATATACCACTTAGAGTAATGCGTGGACAAAAAGAGAATCAAGATGCTAAAATAGCTCGTACGGTTGTTAACGATTGGGCATGGACACATCCTACCTATACGCTTAACTTAACAAAAGCAAAAGATTCAATTACTGAAATCACTATTGACCCTTCTAAAAGAATGGCAGATATCAATCTAGAAAATAATACTGTAAAGCAGTAATAAATTAATATTTACTTGATATACGGACTTAACTTTGTTAAGTCCGTATTTTTTTACCTCCAATTTAACAAATCTAATCCTTATTTTTACACCGTATGCAAGCAACTTTTTCTAAAAACGAACGTTTAAAAAGTAAAAAGGCTATAGATCTTTTATTTAGTGATGGTAAATCAATCGCGCATTATCCAATACGCTTAATTTACGATATCAATCCAAATGCCTCAAAGACACGTCAACATGCTACAGTGTCTGTAAGTAAAAGAAAATTCAAAAAAGCTGTTGACCGCAATCATATAAAACGTTTGCTAAGAGAAAGCTACCGAAAAAATAAGTATCTTGTACAAGAGCATACAAGTTGTTCATATAATTTTATGTTTTTGTATACTGGAAGGGACATTCCTCCCGCGGCACGTATTGAAAAAAGTTTGATCAAAGTGCTTCATAAATTTTTGAAAATAGAAAACATGTAATTGCGAGTTTCATATAATTAATGTGCTATAACATTTATAACAAAACCTACAATGAAGAAGAGAATTTTATTTGGATGTGCTGCTTTACTATTAGTATTTACAACAGTAAGTTTTAAATCAGATTTTTTTGAGATAGCAAAACAGATTGAAATATTTACTACAATGTTCAAAGAATTGAACATGAATTATGTAGATGAAACAAATCCCGCCGAGTTGATGGATACGGCTATTACAGCAATGCTTGATGATTTGGATCCTTATACCAAGTATTGGAATGAACAGGATGTAGAAGCATCTAAAATACGTAATGCGGGAGAATACACAGGAATAGGAGCCACTGTTAAAACTGGTAAACACAGTATAGTAATTGTAGAACCTTATAAAGATTATCCAGCAGATAAAGCAGGTTTAAAAGCCGGAGATGAGATTATTAAGATTGGAGATATAGATATATCTAATTTTGACGAAGATGCAGGAGAATTACTAAAAGGGGCAAGTGGTACAAATGTATCTATTACGTATCGAAGACAAGGAAAAATAAATACTACTTTATTAACCCGCGATGAAATTGAAGTTAACGCAGTTCCTTTTTATAAATTACTGTCCAATAATGTTGGTTATATTGTGCTCTCCAAATTTAATAACAAAGCATCGAGCGAAACCATTGCAGCTTTAAAAGCTTTAAAAGCAGAAGGTGCAAATAAAATTATTTTGGATTTACGAGGTAATCCAGGCGGACTCCTTAGTGAAGCTATTAATGTGACAAACATATTTGTTCCAAAAGGTGAACTCATAACTACCACAAAGTCGGTGGTCAAAAAATACAATAAGGAATATTTTACTAACAAACAACCTGTCGATATCTCAATTCCATTAGTTGTGCTGGTAAATGGTAGAAGTGCATCAGCTAGTGAAATCGTTGCAGGAAGTATCCAAGATTTAGATCGTGGTGTTATTATAGGTGCCCGTAGTTTTGGAAAAGGACTAGTACAACGACCAAAAAAATTAACCTATGGCACGCAAATTAAAATTACTATTTCGAGATATTATACACCTAGTGGAAGATGTATACAAGCATTAGATTATTGGAATAGAGATGAGAATAATAAAGCAGTACGCTATAATAAAAAAGATATTAAAGCTTTTACCACCAAAAATGGAAGAACCGTTTATGATGGAGGTGGTATACAACCCGATATAGAGTTAGCTTCTTCTGGGTATAGTAATATCACTACAGCATTGCTTAAATCAGATGCTATTTTTGATTATGCTACACAGTATTATTATGCACATAAATTACAAAATTCTTCTGATTTTAAATTTACTGACGAGGACTATGAGGCTTTTAAAAGTTTTTTGAAACAAAGTGATTTTTCTTTTGAGACTGAAACCGAAATTGCACTTAAAAAAGCTATGGAAGTAGCCAAAAAAGAAAAGATGGAAGCTTCTGTATTCCAAAGTTACCAAGACTTGTTGAAAACTATACAGGTAACCAAAGAACAAGGATTAGATAAAGATAAACAAGAAATTACTGCGTTATTAACAGATGAAATTATCAAACGCTATTTTTATAGAGAAGGATTATACACATATTACGTAACACATAATCCCGAAGTCCTCAAAAGTAAAGAGATCTTGAATAATGAAAAAGCATACTTAAATATTCTTAAATAGAATCGTGGTCACGGATCATTTTGATATGGGGTATACCATCTTCAAGATACGTGTCTTCTATCTGAACAAATCCATGTTTTTCGTAAAACTTTTTGAGATACAGTTGTGCTGATATTGTAACTTTATCTGTATCGTAGTATTGCTTAATTACTTCCAAACTTTTTTGTAGAAGCCTATGACCATAAGAGAATTTTCTTTGATCAGAAGCTACCACTACTCGGCCAATACTTGAGGTTGTATCAAAATAATCTCCAATATCAAATACACGCGTATAGGCAATGATTTTTCCTTTTTTTGTACCAATTACGTGCAATGCCTTTTGATCTTTATTATCGAGATCTTGATACACGCAATCTTGCTCAACCACAAAAACTTCAGTTCTAAGTCTTAAAATTTCATATAACTCCTCAATTGTTAGTTGTTTAAAGGGTTTTACACTAAATTCAATTGCAGACATACTTTACGAACATTGAGAAATTTTTGCAACTCTATTTTGATGTCTACCTCCTTCGAATTTGGTTTGTAAAAAAGCTTTAACCATTTCCAAAACTTGAGCTTCCGATGTATATCGCGCGGGAATACATAAAATATTAGCGTCATTATGTTGTCTAGATAAAATGGTTATTTCTTTTATCCAACACAAGCCTGCTCTTACATTTTCATACTTATTTGCTGTCATAGCTACACCATTACCACTACCACAAATTAAAATCCCAAAATCTACATCCCCAGAGTTTACAGCTTTTGCAACTGGATGTACAAAATCTGGATAATCTACACTGCTAGACGAATCGGTACCATAATTCATAACTTCAATACCTTCTGACTCCAATACCTCTTTAACTGAAAATTTATAATCTGTTCCAGCATGGTCATTACCTATTGCTATTTTCACGAGAATTATTTTTTAAAAGTTCATATTTATAACAAATATAGGGGTATAGCTCAAATTCTATAGTATAACTTATATAAAATATTGCAATCAAATAATACTGTTCATAAGTAGGAGAAGTCTGTTAATATCTTATGTGAATAACTCCTATCTAAAATTGAGAAAGTTTTTTTTGTAGTATCAAATAAAATAACAATACAACCAATGATATCATATATCAAAATTATAACTATGAAATTTTTTGATAAGTTGTAAACCGATATTATTGGTTATTAACCACTGCTTTTTTTAGAATCATTTCACATTTTAGGTTACTCAGTTTTATCAACAACTGTTTATTACTTTTAAGTATTCTATGAATTTCAATCTTTTACAATTAGATATCATTGTTAATAGCTGTTTAATTAATACATCAAACAAAAAATACAAACTTATTCGATAAAAGTTTTACCGCTATTAACACCCTATAATCATCATCATTCAAGTTTTAAAAAAAAATAGAAAAAAGAAAATTATATATACTATATGTTTACAACTATTTTAAATTTAAAGATATGTAGGAAGTAAGATATAGATACTAAACTTATTTAGTTTTATTAATACTAGAACTGCTTACTTAAAGGTTGAATAAATAGAAAAAGTTTTTTATTACTTCAATTTAAAAAAACTTAAAGAATCTTAGATTTAAAATTCTTTTATCTATACAGTGTAGGTAAAAACTTGAACAAAAATATAAATTATCTGAATAGATTCTATTTGAATAAAGAAAGAACGTTTAGTGATTAGTTCTAATAATCAAAATGTTATAAAAAATTAAAGAGTAGTAGCTGAAGAATCAATCTTGGCTTGATTGTATTCTGCATCAAATTTATTTTCCTTATTTATAGAGTTGCCTATGTAGACCGTAAAGATATATACACCAATAATAAAGATGCAGATAAAAAATAAAATAATTTTATGTATTTTACTAATTTTAAACATGTTATCAAGCTAACAATTATTTATACATTGAAAGTATATTTAAAATTAAGAAAATTTTAAGAAATTATAAAATTTGATTGAAAAAAAATAGATAATCTATTGATATACCCGAAAAATAGAAACGACGGATTAACAAAAGTTTAATACGAAATTCAATGATGTTTAAAGATTAGCCGTACATTTATAAGATTAAAATATAAATGACCTAAATGAAAAGAAAGAGTAGCCGAAGAAAACAGTCAGCTAAAATTGAAAATCTTACCCAGTCAATACTTAAAATACTAAAGTCAGATACGGATAAATCCTTTAATTATAAGCAAATAGCTTCAAAATTGGGTGTGGATGATCCCAGTAGCCGTAATCAAATTATTAAAAAGTTAACACAGCTTGCCGCAAAGAAACAAATTGAAGAAATCGAACGTGGTAAGTTTAAGTTGATACCCAATATCAATACGTATTCTGGTAGACTAGATGTTACGACCAAAGGATCTGGATACGTTATAGTAGAAGATTTAGAAGAAGATATTTTTATTCCCAAAAATAATCTTAATAAAGCGCTTGATGGTGATGAAGTAGAGGTGTATGTCTACAGAAGAAAACGAGGTGGAAAAAGTGAAGGGGAAATTTCCAAAATAATACATAGAAAACGTGATGAATTTGTTGGAGTAATTCAAATTCAGAAAAATTATGCATTTGTAAATACTCAAAATGCAAAAATGTATACAGATATTTTTATTCCAAAAAATAAAATATTTGAAGCTCAAGATGGTGATAAAGTTTTAGTTAAGCTTGAAGACTGGCCAGAGAAGGCAGATTCACCATTTGGAAAAATTTTAAAAGTATTAGGTAAACCAGGAGAACATAATACAGAGATTCATGCGATTTTGGCACAATATGGATTACCTTATGAATTTCCTAAAGAGGTAGAAGAATTTGCTAATGCAATAGATACTTCTATCCAAGAAAATGAAATAGCGAATCGGCGCGATATGCGGGATACACTAACTTTTACGATTGATCCAAAAGATGCAAAAGATTTTGATGATGCTCTCTCATTTAAAATATTAGAAAATGGTAATTATGAAATAGGAATTCATATAGCAGATGTTTCCCATTATGTCCAGCCTGGAACTATTTTGGATAATGAAGCTTATGAACGAGCTACTTCGGTATACTTGGTAGATAGAGTAGTACCAATGCTTCCCGAAATTCTGTCAAATAATGCTTGTTCTCTTAGACCTAATGAAGAGAAATATACTTTTTCGGCTGTATTTGAAATTGATAAGAAGGCAACTATTAAAAATCAATGGTTTGGTCGCACTGTTACCTACTCTGATGCTCGTTTTGCGTATGAAGAGGCACAGCATATGATTGAAACTATGGCTAACAGTATTCCAGATGAAATTTCGTTAACAGGGAAAGCATATGTAGTACCTCAGCCTATAACAGATGCTATCATTACATTAAATAATTTATCCAAAATTATGCGTAACAAACGAATGCGTGATGGTGCAATTTCGTTTGATAAGGTCGAAGTAAAATTTAGTTTAAATGAAGCTTTTGAACCTACCGGAGTCTTTTTTAAAACTTCTAAGGACGCAAATAAGCTTATCGAGGAGTTTATGTTGCTCGCCAATAGAAAGGTGGCAGAGTTTATCGGAAAACAAAATCCTAAGAAAACTTTTATTTATCGTGTACATGACGAACCAAATGATGAAAAATTAGCAGCCCTACAAAATATCATAAGTAGATTTGGATATAAATTAGATTTAAAGGATCGTAAATCAACTACGAAGTCATTAAATGGATTGTTAAACGATGTGCAAGGAAAAAAAGAACAAAACTTAGTCGATACTTTGGCTATACGTAGTATGAGTAAGGCAGAATATACAACGCATAATATTGGTCATTACGGGTTAGCTTTTGATTATTATAGTCATTTTACAAGTCCAATTAGGAGATATCCAGATGTGATGGCGCATCGTCTCTTACAACATTATCTAGATGGCGGAAAATCGGTTGAGGAAGAAGCCTATGATGAGAAGTGTAATCATAGTAGTTCTATGGAAGGTTTGGCAGCTAGCGCAGAAAGAGATTCAATAAAATACATGCAAATTAAATTCATGAAAGATCATGAAAATGAGGAGTTTCTTGGCGTAATCTCTGGCGTTACAGAATGGGGTATTTATATTGAAATTATTAGTAACAAATGTGAAGGAATGGTACGTCTCAAAGATATGAACGACGATCATTACATATTTGATCAGGATGAATACGCAATTACAGGACAGAAAAATAAAAAAGTTTATCAACTAGGTGACGAAGTTTATGTTAAGGTTAAAAATGCTGATTTGGTCAAAAGACATTTGGATTTTACACTAATAGGATCAAAAGATCAAGTTGAATCGTAAGCTTATTTTAAATAAATTAAAAATATACGTTTTATAATGAAATGCAATAGTTTACTTATAACGCTCTTAATGATTACTATAAGTGCGTTTGCACAACAAAAAACTGCTAGTGAATTAAAAGATTTTAGAGAGCTAAAAGTTTTTGATAAAATTAAAGTAGAATTACTACATGACACTCAAAATAGAATAGCCATTGTAGGTCCTCAAAAAAATGATATCACTGTAGTTGAAAAGCAAGGAGTTTTAAAACTAAAAATGTCTTTGGATAACATTTGGGATGAAAAGGATGAAACCAAGGTGATTGTATACTATAAAACTATTGAAACAATAGACGTTAATGAAGGAGCAATCGTTCAAATTAAAGACTCTTTAGTTCAAAAATACATAAAATTAAGTGTCCAAGAAGGTGCCAAAATTAAAGGTAGAATTGTTGTTGATCAACTTATTTCAAAAGCTGTCACTGGCGGAACTATAGAACTGTCAGGTTTCAGTAAGAATCAAGATATAAATATAAAAGCCGGTGGTCAGTATGAAACTCAACGATTGATCACCGATTCTACAAAGGTTTCAATAGGTGCAGGGGGTAGGGCAAGTGTTTATGCAAAACTGTTTGTAAAAGCGTCTACTACTGCTGGAGGATCCATAAAAATATACGGAAGCCCAAAGTCTATCGATAGTAAAAAAGTATTTGGAGGCAAAATTTTAGAGATAAACTAAGCATATTTATTAGATTTGTAAGAAACACTATTTAATTTTATGTTTCAAGATGCTCATGCAGCCGTACCTTTAGGATTTTTATTAGCCTTTTTAATAGGACCCGTATTCTTTGTTCTATTAGAGACAGCTGCTATCAAGGGATTTAGAGCAGCTGTTGCAGTGGATTTTGGAGTGATCTTGGCAGATATTGTTTTTATACTAATAGCCTATTTTAGTACCAATAAAATTTTAGAAAAAATAAAAGATGATCCTGCTTTATTTATTTTTGGTGGGATGTTACTAGCTACTTACGGGATTATTTCCTTTATACAAGAACGAAAAAATTACAATAAACTTAGAGATACGAGCGTAGAGATTATAAATAAACACAATTATTTCAAACTTTTTATAAAAGGCTTTCTTCTCAATTTTATTAATATAGGTGTCCTGGGATTTTGGCTTAGTATCATTATCGTGATAGGTCCTCAATTAGATATGGACTCTAATCGTATTTTTACATTTTTTACGATGGTATTGACTACCTATTTTATCATCGATGTTTTTAAAATGCTATTAGCTAAGCGATTAAAACGAAAACTAACACCCAAAAGGACCTATGTAATTAAGCGTGTTATAAGTGTTTTGATGATTATATTTGGCGCTTTTTTAATTCTCAAAGGCGTTTTGCCAGATAATGTTGAGCAGCGACTTCAAAATGAAATAGAAAAAATAACACCCGAAGCTACATTTTAGTAACTAAAAAATCCTGTTATATAACAGGATTTTTTTGAGGTGTCGAGCGGATTCGAACCGCTGTAGATGGTGTTGCAGACCACTGCCTAGCCACTCGGCCACGACACCGTAATTCTTGCAGGACGCAAATGTAAAAAAAATAATGAATACTAAAGAAGGGTTTTGCAATTTAACAGTACAAAATTTCTTTTTTCCTTCAAATTAGTTTCTTTTCTTTTTTCTGCGAATCGTTACCATCTCTACATTTCCACCGATAGGCGGATTAATTTTAGATACGTCAACAACTACTTTATCTACTAAAGGTAACTCATTCAGTACTCTAATCAAAATTCGTTCGGCTGCATGTTCTAATAGTTTTGATCTAATAGCCATTTCTTCTTTGACAATTGTATTTAAATGTACATAATCAACGGTATCTTGTAGATCATCCGTAGTTGATGATTTTGTTAAGTTAGCATGTATGGTTAAATCAATTCGGTAATCCGAACCTATTTTTTCTTCCTCTTCTAAACAACCGTGATTGCTATAAACCTTTATATTTTTTAGTATTATCTTTCCCACAACTTATTTTTGAACAAAGATAAGAGAATCGTTACAATCATGATAGTGCTAAAAATCTCTTTGTATACAACACAGGTCTAAGTAAGCCATGGTTACACTTAACTAGGTAGTTTAACATGTGGATGCGTGCAATAATGCATTTTTTAATAATTGTTTTGATCTATATATTAGACACTGGCTGCATAAATTTAGTAATTTTGCGCTTTATTATTATACCTGATGACTGAAGAAAAAAAATCGCTTAATTTTATAGAGCAATTGATCGAGGAAGATTTAAAAACTAATACTCGCAAAGAGGATTTACGTTTTAGATTTCCACCCGAACCCAATGGATATTTACATATCGGACATACCAAAGCTATAGGAATTAGTTTCGGATTAGGATTGCGTTACAATGCACCGGTTAATCTAAGGTTTGATGATACGAATCCTGCCAAAGAAGAGCAAGAGTACGTAGACGCAATAAAAAGAGACATTAGTTGGTTGGGGTATCAATGGGATAAAGAATGTTATTCTTCAGATTATTTTGAAACTTTATATCAATGGACGCTTAAATTGATTAAAGAAGATAAGGCGTACGTAGATTCACAAAGCGCAGAGGCGATAGCAGAACAGAAAGGTACCACTACATCACCTGGAACAAACAGTCCATTTAGAGATCGTTCAATTAGCGAAAATCTAGATTTGTTTGAACGAATGAAAAATGGTGAATTTGAAGAGGGTGCTCATGTGGTTCGGGCAAAAATAGATATGGCTGATCCTAATATGCTAATGCGAGATCCTCTGATGTATAGAATTTTAAAAAAGAACCATCATAGAACTGGCGATGCTTGGTGTATTTATCCTATGTATGATTGGACGCATGGAGAAAGTGATTACATCGAAGGTGTCAGTCATTCACTATGCTCTTTAGAGTTTAAACCTCACAGAAAGCTATATGATTGGTTTCTAGAACAAATATCCGAGCCTGGTAGTATAGTACCTAAACAAACAGAGTTTGCGCGGTTAAACCTTAGTTATACAATTATGAGTAAGCGTAAATTATTACGTTTGGTTGAAGAAGGTGTAGTGTCGGGTTGGGATGATCCAAGAATGCCTACTATATCTGCATTGAGAAGACGTGGATATACTCCAAAATCTATTCGAAAATTTGTTGAAACTGTAGGTGTTGCCAAAAGAGAAAATGTTATAGATGTTTCGCTACTTGAGTTTTGTGTGCGCGAAGATCTTAATAAGGTAGCACCACGTGTAATGGCTGTTTTGGATCCTGTAAAACTTATAATCAAAAATTATCCAAAAGAAAAGGTCGAATATGTAGATGCAGAGAATAATCCCGAAGACGCAAATGCTGGTGAACATCAAGTTCCTTTTAGTAAATATCTTTATATAGAGCGCGAAGATTTTAAGGAAGATGCAGGACGTAAATATTTTAGATTAACATTAGGTAAAGAAGTGAGGCTTAAAAATGCGTACATTATCAAGGGTGAATCTGTAGTTAAAGATAGTAACGGTGTTATTACCGAGATACACTGTTCTTATGATCCAGCTAGTAAATCGGGTAGTGGTACAGAAGCATCTAAACGTAATGTAAAAGGTACATTGCATTGGGTTTCAATAGCACATGCGATACCTGCAGAAGTTCGTGTGTATGATAGATTGTTTTTAGATGAAGCACCAGATAATCACAAGGATCAAGACTTTATGGAATTTTTAAATCCAAATTCGCTTCAGATAATCAAAGGATTTGTAGAACCCTATCTATCGACGGCTAAATCTTTGGATCATTTTCAATTTCAACGATTGGGATACTTCAATGTTGATCAGGATAGTACAGCAGATAGCTTAATTTTCAATAAGACCGTTGGCTTGCGTGATACTTGGGCTAAGGTAGATCATAAGCAAGAAAATGTCGTTAAAAAATTAAAGCCTGAGACTACAAAGCCTGTGGTAAAACCTATTGAAGAAATTAAAAAATCTGGTAAAAAGTATACGAATCTACCTGAAGAGAAGCGACTTAATTTGCGAAGTACAATCTTAGAATTAGCTAAGCAGGTTTCTTATGAAGATGTAAAACCTTTGTTTAGCACAGCAAAGAAAAAAATAGGTTCGCGTATCGTAGCATTACTTACTACAGGTGTTGTTATAGCAGAGCATAAAGTTAAATTAGATGATGAGGGTAAACAGTTTATTGTAGATGCGCTTATGGATTCTAACGAATTGCTTCAATTTGAAGCTTTGTTTATACTTAAAAATTACCCTGATATAGTAAAAGAACAAACTACTCGAGTTTTAGAAATTCAAACTACAACAGATAGCAGTGATGTAAAAGAGCTAGTTTCTACACTTCTTTAATGTTAAAAAAATTAGCATTTATTAGTAGTATATTGTTTGTATTGAAAAATTCGGATAAAATTTAGTTTTTATTTAATAATTTTATGGAAAGTTTGACATAATAAGTACTTTTATTAACCCGTTGTTAACAGCGTAATAATGAGACGTGTTGTAATTTAGCAATATAATTATTAACCTAAAATAAAAACATATGTCAAGTTCAGGAAACACAGGAAATACCCTTTTAGCATTAGTAACAGGAGCAATTATTGGAGCAGGAGTAGGATTGTTATATGCTCCAGAAAGTGGCGAGAAAACTAGAAAAAAATTAAAAGAAGGTGCTAGAGAAGCACAGCTTAAATTAAATCAAAAATATCAAGAAACAGCTTCAATAATTGGTGAAAAGGCTGCTAGAGCAAAGGTAGAATTCGAATCAAAATTGGAAGACACATTATCAAATGCAAGCTATAAGGCAGATGATATTTTGGTTGCTATGGAGAATAAATTGGAGGAGTTGAGAAAGCAAAATGCAAAATTACATAAAGATGTAGTGGTTGAAAAGATTAAAACAAACGCGAATAAAGCAGTAGTTTAAATCTAGTCTATGGCATTTGAAAATTTAACGGATAATGTAAAAGAGATTGATAAAAATGTTCGAAGCTATGTTGAAACTAGTGTCGAGTACTATAAGTTAGATCTTTTTAAAAAAGCAATGAAAAGTACAATATCCATGGCCAATGTATTGGTTATGGGTAGTATTTTGATGTTAATTTTAATCTTTTTATCTGTTGGTGCGTCAATTTGGATCGGACAAGCTATTGATCATATACCTGCGGGATATTTTATAGTCGCTGGATTTTATGGAATTGTCATGATTCTCCTTGCTGTATTTGGTAAATCATACTTTAAAAGAAAATTATTAATAAAGTATTCTAAAATTTTCTTTAATGATTAATATTATACGTCTTTAAAAAGTTTAGCTATGAACCAATCAAACACAGGAATGAAGATCTATACTAGTTTTGAAGAAATTAATAGAGATCTGAAATTTCTGAAATTGCAGAAAGAAATTAATCTTGAGGAAATAAAGATTAGTTATCATACAACCAAAGAAAATTTTTCAGTTTTTAAAACAGTAGGTAACATTGCAGGAGCTATAGCAAAAAAAGCATTTGTATTAAAAGCTGTGAATAAAATGCTTGGTATTACGCGAGTCAAAAAAATAAACTAAAAAAATCCCATCATTATGATGGGATTTTTTATTATAATTAATTCTTATCAATTTTTATTTTATATAATAATTATTTATTAAAAATAGATCATTATAAAGCGATTTAAGAGGTTTTTAAATAATTAGAATATATTTACACATTTATTATTGTAAAGATGCTACAAATATTATTAAAATAGATTTTTGACATTTTATATCTCATTAATTAGATGATTACTTGATTGTATCATCTTCGTCATTTTTATCTCTCAGAGTTTTTTTTAAATTTTGTTTTTTCATAACCTCTCCTAGTTGATTGGATGCAGTGAATGATGCAATCATATTATTTAACATATCACTTCCTGCCTGTGGTGAATTTGGTAATAAAATTAAGTTGCTATTAGTTTCTTCACCAAGTGATTGTAATGTATCATAATGTTGGGTAACAACGATTAGGGCAGAGGCTTCTTGAGAATTTATGCCAACATTGTTCAATACATCCACACTTTCTTCTAAACCTCTAGCAATCTCACGACGTTGGTCTGCGATACCTTGTCCTTGCAAACGTTTACTTTCAGCTTCGGCACGTGCTTTTGCTACAATCTTAATTCGTTCGGCTTCAGCTTCATATTCTGCAGCTAGTTTTTCTCGTTCTGCAGCATTAATGCGATTCATTGCTTCTTTTACTTGAAGATCTGGATCAATATCGGTTACCAAAGTTTTTATAATATCGTAACCATAATCACTCATTGCTTCGTTAAGTTCACTTTTTACAGCGATGGCTATATCATCTTTTCGTTCAAAAACATCATCTAATTTCATTTTAGGAACTTCGGCTCGTACAACATCAAATACATAAGATGTAATCTGATCCTGTGGATTTTCTAGTCTATAAAATGCATCATATACTTTAGTTTTCAATACTTGATATTGTACAGAAATTTTTAAACGTACGAAAACATCATCTTTTGTCTTTGTTTCAACAATAACATCTAATTGCTGAATTTTCAAATTAATACGACCTGCTATTCGATCTACCATAGGAATTTTAAAATGAAGACCTGAATTGCGAATGCTTAAGAATTTTCCGAAACGTTCAACAAGTGCAGAAGTTTGTTGCTTAACAGTAAAAATGCCAGAAAGTAGAATGATAAAAGCTACAATAAAGGCTGGAATTAGTAGAAACATCATAATTTAATTGCTTATAGGATTAGATAGGTAAATTACTAATATTTTTGATAGGATAGTTAAAGAAATTTGAGTGACATGTTTCACGTGAAATAAGGAACATTATGATAAAAAAAACCCGACATGTAAGGTCGGGTTTTTTGATAATAGATACTAAAGTTAGAGTATTTCTATACTTTTTTCAATACGTTTTAAAGTTTCGTCTTTCCCGATGATTGATGCGATTTCAAATACATCGGGACCTTGTAAAGAACCTACTAGAGCGATTCTAAGAGGCATCATTACTTTACCGAAACTAATTTCTTGTGATTGAATCCAAGTTTTTATTATAGAAGATATTGTACTAGGGGTAAAATCCGAAATATCTGATAAAACTCTATTAAGTTCGTGCAATAATGCCGGTGTATCTTCTTTCCAAGCCTTTTTAACGGCTTTTTCATCATAAGTTGAAGGTGAGGTAAAGAAAAAAGAACTTAAAGCCCATAAATCTCTTGTGAAAACTGCTCTTTCCTTAACCAGACTAACGATGTTGGCTGTATTAAGTGTAGTAGTAATTTTTTTATCAGATAGTATATTTTCAAAAATATGCACTAGATCATTTGTTGGCATTTCTTGAAGATGTTGTTGTTGAAACCATTTAGTTTTTTCTGGATCGAATTTAGCTCCAGATTTATTTACTTTTTTAAGATCAAAGGCTTGTATCAATTCTTCTAATTGGTAAATCTCTTGTTCATTACCAGGGTTCCAACCCAAAAATGCAAGCATATTGATAACTGCTTCTGGTAGATAACCATCTTCTCGATAGCCGCTAGATATCTCCTTTGTTTTAGGATCTTGCCATTGTAATGGAAAGACTGGAAAACCCATTTTATCACCATCCCTTTTACTCAACTTTCCTTTTCCTATTGGTTTTAGGATTAGAGGTAAATGTGCAAATTTTGGAGTCTCCCACCCAAATGCTTGGTATAATAAAATATGTAATGCGAGAGATGGTAACCATTCCTCACCACGAATAACGTGTGAAATTTTCATTAAATGATCATCTACAACGTTTGCTAAGTGATAGGTAGGCATCCCATCGCTTTTAAATAAAACTTTGTCATCTAGTGTATTGGTATCAATCGTAATTTTACCTCGTATTTCGTCATTGAGAATCAACGGTGCGGTACGATCACTTTTAAAACGTATTACATATGGATCGTTATTTTTAATTCTCTTTTCTACATCATCCTTAGATAAAGAGATCGAATTTGTTAGAGATTTTCTGTTGTGCCAGTTATAGATGAACGTTTTATTTTCGCTCTCATATTTCTTACGAATGCTATCTAATTCTTCTGCAGTATCAAAAGCATAATATGCCGAACCATTTTTAATAAGTTCTTGGGCATATTCTTTATACAGGGATTTTCTTTCACTTTGACGGTAGGGACCGTAAACTCCTTTTATCTCTGGTCCTTCGTCATACGGTATAGAACACCAATCAAGTGCTTCTTTAATATAAGATTCTGCACCTTCAACATATCTATTTTGATCTGTATCTTCGATACGTAGTATAAAAGTACCAGCATGTTTTTTTGCGAATAAATAATTAAATAAGGCAGTTCTTAATCCGCCGATATGTAATGGTCCAGTGGGACTAGGAGCAAATCTTACCCGTACGTCGTTCATTGTAAAAATGATTTAGTGTTAACTTTTTGTTTGTAGCTACAAAGATACAATCTTACAATTGCTTTTTGTGAATAAAAATAAGGGGTTTGGTGTGTAATTGGATGAATATATTTTTTATAAAATTAAGAAGGTATGATTTATGCAGTATATATTTTTCAGTTTTTGTCCTGTATAATTTGATTTTTGAGATAGAGTAGGTTACAAAATAAAATTGTAGTTTTAGAGGTTAAGTTGTCAATAGGTTTTTATATGAAGCGATTTGAGTACATAGAGTCAAAATTAGAGGGATTTATAAAAAAGTTTTATCTGAATAAATTGATAAAAGGAACTATACTTTTTATATCAATAGGTACCTTATATTTTATTTTATCGGTAGCAATAGAACATTTGTTTTATTTGCCCAAAAGAAGTAAAACTTTCTTATTTGGTCTTTTTGTTGCGGTAGAATTGTTTTTGTTTATATTTTTTATAATTGTTCCGATTGTGAAGCTGTTTAGGTTATCCAAAGGAATTTCAACAATGGATGCGGCCAAAATTATTGGGGATTATTTCCCTGACGTGGATGATAGGTTAGTTAACCTAATGCAATTAAGTAACAGTGGTCAACAAAGTGATCTCTTGTTGGCAAGTATAGATCAAAAGTCAGAAGCCTTAAGCCCAATTCCATTTAAAAATGCAATTAATTTTAAGAGCAACTTCAAGTATTTGCGATTTGTAGCATTACCTATAGCACTGTTTTTGATTTTTTCTATGTTTAGCGGCCTTGATTGGTTTACGAATAGTTATGATCGATTCGTAAGGTATGATACATCATTTACACCCCCAGCGCCTTTTAGTTTTTTTATTATTAATGATGACTTGGTTGTTCATGAAAACAAAGATTTTTTATTACAAGTAAAAGTTTTAGGTACTAGTTTACCAGAAATGATACGTATACATTTTGATGATGAAAGTTATTTCATGACAAAGAAGAGTATTGATACGTATGAGTATGTATTTAAAAAACCTTCAGAGTCAAAAGAATTTTATATTGAAGCTAATGGAGTACGGTCAACAGAGAAGATTTTAAATTTGATTAACGTACCTAATTTAATCGAGTTAGAAGCTTTTCTTAATTATCCTAATTATACCAATTTAAAAAATGAGAGATTATTTAATACTGGCAATTTTGTAGTACCCGAGGGTACTACTATACAATGGAAGATAAAGGCTCAAAACACCGAAAAAATTTCTTTTCTATCAAAGGATAGCCTTTACGTTTTTTTAAAGGATGCTAATAACTTTTCCTATGATACAACGGTTTTTAATTCTTATGATTATACCCTTTTTACATCAAACCGTAATATTGAAAATTATGATAGACTTGATTATAGTATTAAGGTTACTAAGGATGAGTTTCCCAAGATAGTAGTACAACAGCATATCGATACATTGAAAATGTTTTCTAGATATTACTATGGTAAGGTTAGCGATGATTATGCGGTGACAAAACTTCAACTTGTTTATCAAAAAAGTGATAAATCATCTCCAAAGGAATATAAATATATAGACATTGAAAAAGGTAATTTTTCTGAGTTTGTCTATGAGTTTCCTGGTGAACTGGAATTAGAAATGGGCGAGAATTATGAGTATTATTTTGAGGTTAGTGACAACGATCGTCTACATAATTTCAAAAAATCTTCTAGTCAAATTTTTATGTATAAGAGATTATCATTGGATGAGATGGAAGAGGAGCGTCTAAAAAATCAACAGTCTATTGTTGAGAATTTGGATAAATCACTCGATAAATTAGAAAAATCAGAAGAGGAATTAAAACAGTTATCAAGACTGCAAAAAGAACAAAAGAGTATGGATTATGAGGATAAGAGGAAGCTCAAGGAGTTTTTGCAAAATCAAAAGAAGCAGGAACAAATGATGAAGAAGTTTGCTGAGAAATTGGAAAATAATTTATCAAAAGAGAAGCCCTCAAAAGAGGAAGAACCTTTTAAAGATGCTTTAAAGGAAAAGTTAGAAAGGCAACAAGAGCGATTGAAGAAGAATGAAGAGTTGTTAAAGGAAATTGAAAAACTATCTGAGCAGCTCAACAGAGAAAAGTTAACTGAAAAATTGGATGAACTATCAAAAGATAACAAAAGTATTAAAAAGAATTTGGAGCAACTCTTAGAGTTAACCAAACGTTTTTATGTCAAGGAAAGACATGATAAAATAGCAGAGGACTTATTTAAATTAGGAGATAAACAAGAAGAACTATCTAAGATGGATAATGAAAAGAATACTGCTAAGGCGCAAGATAGTTTATCTAAAAAGTTTGATGAGATTAAAAAGGCACTTGATAATTTACAACGCGATAATCAAAATCTTAAAAAACCGATGGGATTAGATTTTGATAAAAAGGAAGAAGAGCATATAAGCAAGGAACAAGAAAAAGCTAAAGAAAACATAGAAAAAGGAGAACAGAATAATGCATCAAAAAATCAGAAGATGGCAGCTCAAAAAATGAAAAATATGGCAGCCAAAATGCAAAATCAAATGCAGATGTCGGGTGAAGCGCAACAACAGGAGGATACAGAAATGCTTCGGCAAATACTAGATAATTTAGTAGATTTTTCGCTTTCACAAGAAAATTTGCTTAGTGAATTTTCGGAGATTTCTATTAATAACCCCGTGTATTCGAGTAAGCTTAAACGGCAGAGTGTGTTACGTGAAAACTTTATACATATTGATGATAGTCTGTATGCATTAGCTTTGCGTACTTCGCAAATAACAGATGATGTATTGGATAAACTTGGTGACGTTGAATTTAATTTGGACAAGTCCATAGAGCGTTTAGCAGAGAATCAATTATTACAAGGTAGATCAAGTCAGCAGTTTACTATAACGGGAGCTAACGATCTTGCGTACTTGCTTAGCAATTCATTAGAACAAATGCAAAACAGCATCCCTTCTTCAAGCAGCGGTAAAGGTCAGGGTCAAGGATTTCAATTACCTGATATTATTAAAAGCCAAGAGCAATTAAATGAAAGAATGCAGAAGGGCAGTCAAGGTAAAAAGAAAGGTAAAGGTGGTGAGTCTACAACATCAGATGGCGAGAACGGAGAACAAAAAAAAGATGGTAATAAAGGCAAGCAATCATCAGGTAAGCAAGGTGAGGGTGATAAAAAGCAGGGTCAGTCTGAAGGAAGTAATAAAGGTGATGATGGAAAAAAAGGAAAGAAAGGTAACCAAGGAAATAACACAGATTCTAATGGAGAAGGTTCTTTTGGAGATGAAGATATGAATGGAGAATTATTTGAAATCTATAAAGCACAACAACAATTACGACAGGCATTAGAAGAAAAAATTAACGCATCAGGGATAAAGGGTCAAGGAAAAAACGTTTTAATGAAAATGGAAGGTGTCGAAAATGAACTGCTTCAAAGAGGTTTTAACGAACAGACTTTACAAAGAATGATGGATATAAAACATCAATTATTAAAGTTAGACAAAGCAGCGTTTGAACAGGGGAAAAAAGAGGAACGTGAGAGCACAACAAACTTTAAAAATTACAATAGCGGTAATAGTTCGAACACGGATCAAATAAAACAATATTTCAAAACAACAGAGATATTAGATAGACAAGTATTACCTTTGCGAAAAAATTATAAAGAACGGGTTAAGACCTATTTTAATACAGCAAATGATTAGTTTTTTTTACGAAAACAACACTAGTAAATTAGAAGAAGAACCTTTAAAAAAATGGCTTATTAAGGCTTGTGAATCTGAAGGAAAAGCTATTGAAGAAATTGTTTTTATTTTATGCGATGATGTCTATTTATTAGAGATTAATAAAAAATTCTTAAATCATGACACCTATACAGATATTATTACTTTTGACAATTCAGTTGGTAATTTATTAAGTGCTGATATTTTTATTTCGCAGGAACGCGTTAAGGAGAACGCAGAGATTTATAACTGTAGTTATGATAACGAGATGAGAAGAGTTTTAGTTCATGGTTTATTACATCTTTGTGGATACAAGGATAAGACAGCAAAGGAACAAGCGTTGATGACAAGTAAAGAAAACGAAAAATTAGCATTGTTCCACGTGGAACAATAATATAAAAATCAAATGTTCCACGTGGAACAAAACTAGAGTAAGATGTTTGAAAAGGAATATGATGTTATAGTGGTGGGTGCTGGTCATGCGGGTAGTGAGGCTGCTGCTGCGGCTGCAAATCTTGGAAGTAGTACATTGTTGGTCACAATGAATCTTCAAAACATTGCACAGATGAGCTGTAATCCTGCAATGGGTGGTATTGCAAAAGGACAAATAGTTCGCGAGATTGATGCGTTGGGTGGATATAGTGGTATAGTGAGTGACCGTACCGCGATTCAGTTTAAGATGTTGAATAAGTCAAAAGGACCCGCTATGTGGAGTCCACGGGTTCAAAGCGATCGAATGCGATTTGCCGATGAGTGGAGACTTATGTTAGAACGCACTCCCAACTTAGATTTTTATCAAGAAATGATAAGTGAATTATTGATAGAGAATGAAAAAATCGTTGGGGTTAGGACATCTTTAGGTATTGATATAAAAGCAAAATCTGTAGTACTAACCAATGGTACTTTTTTAAATGGTTTAATTCATATTGGTGAAAAAAACTTTGGAGGGGGTCGTGCAGGAGAACGAGCTGCGACTGGCATAACCGAACAATTAATTGATTTAGGGTTTGACGCTGGTAGAATGAAAACTGGAACTCCGCCACGGGTTGATGGAAGGTCTTTAGATTTTAGTAAGATGGTAGAGCAACCAGGAGATGAGCAACCAGAAAAATTTAGTTATACCAATCTTACAAAACCATTAACCAAACAGCGTTCTTGTCATATGACATATACTTCTACGTTGGTGCATGATTTGCTACGTGAGGGTTTTGATCGTTCACCCATGTTTAATGGCAGAATTCAAAGTCTAGGTCCTAGATATTGTCCGTCGATAGAGGATAAGATTAATAGGTTTGCAGATAAGGATCGTCACCAAATTTTTGTAGAACCCGAAGGATGGAATACTGTAGAAATGTATATTAACGGTTTTTCAACTTCCTTGCCAGAGGACGTTCAATTTAAAGCATTGCGATCTGTAGTCGGTTTTGAGCAAGTAAAATTTTTTAGACCTGGATATGCCATAGAGTATGATTACTTTCCACCAACACAATTGACACATACATTAGAAACCAAATTGATTTCTGGATTGTTTTTTGCAGGACAGATAAATGGAACTACAGGTTATGAAGAGGCAGCTTCACAAGGATTAATGGCGGGTATCAATGCAGCATTAAAAACTCAGGAAAGAGAACCGTTTATATTGCAACGTAATGAAGCGTATATAGGTGTGCTAATAGATGATTTGATAACAAAAGGAACCGAAGAGCCGTATAGAATGTTTACTTCACGCGCAGAGTATAGAACCTTACTTCGTCAAGATAACGCCGATTTTAGATTAACACCGCGTGCGTTCGAAATGGGCTTAGCAAGTAAAGAGCGTATGTACCGTATGGAAGAGAAAAGAACAAAATCCGAGGCTTTCGTTCAATTTTTTAAAGATACGAGTGTAACACCAGAAGAGGCAAATCCAGTTTTAATTAAAAATAATTCATCTACAATAAATCAAAGTGGTAAAATGTTTAAGCTTTTTGCTAGGCCACAATTAACACTAGATGATATTAAACATTTTCAAAAAATTGATGCATATATAGTAGAGCATAACTTGGATCGTGAAATTTTGGAGCAAACCGAAATTCAAGTAAAATATGCAGGATATATAGAAAAAGAAAAAAATAACGCTGATAAGCTGAATCGATTGGAAGATGTAAAGATTCCTTCTAATTTTGATTATTCAAAATTGAAATCTTTAAGTTTTGAAGCAAGAGAGAAAATGTCTAAAATAAAACCTGCAACTGTTTCTCAAGCATCAAGGATTAGCGGAGTTTCACCTAGTGATATCTCGGTACTATTAGTTTATATGGGAAGATAACGTACGTTTCACGTGGAACATTTAGCTTTTGAGACTTGATTGATAATTTATTTGATAGAATTCAACACTATTTTTTTATTCAGCGTGTAGTAAGATCTTTCGTGTATATTAAAACATAAAGGGTTTCTGAATTGATTGAGGGTATCTCCGAAAACTTTGGATATTTTGTGACCAAATAATTTTTAATCAGGACTGCTTTAGTTTATAGTAGAGATTAATAATGTGTGTTTTAAATTGTGAATTAGTATATATATGTTGATTCAGAAGTTTTGTGTTTTATATACATAATAATGTTCTCTTACTTTTTAAAAACTATTTAATCTATAGCACACGTACTTTATCTAATTCAAATTAAATTATAAGATCAATTGTTAATATGACAAAAAATAAATCATCAAATCTGTATTTAGAATGTATTGACCACACAGTAAGTAAAGAAAGTTTCAAATTGCTGTATAATGAAGACTACGATGTTTTAGAAACCTTTCCCAAACCTACTAAAGATAAATTACCGGATTATTATAAAAGTGAAGATTACATTTCGCATACGGATGGTCAACGCAATCTTTTTGAAAAGTTGTATCATAAAGTAAAAGGCTACATGTTGCAGAAAAAAGTTGTATTAATTAATTCCTTTGCAGGTAAGAAAGGTACACTTTTGGATATCGGAGCAGGTACAGGTGATTTTTTGTTACGAGCTAAAAACAAAGGTTGGTTAATCTATGGAGTTGAACCAAATCCAGAAGCTAGAAAAATTGCGAGATCAAAAAACATTCCATTAGTTACTGAACTCTCAGAACTACCTAATCAAAAATTTGATGTGATTACGCTCTGGCACGTTTTAGAGCATGTTTATGATCTAGATCAAACAATTGTACAAATTAAGCAATATCTTAAAGATGATGGAGTCTTGATTATTGCGGTTCCTAATTACAAATCTTACGATGCGCAAATTTATAATAAATTTTGGGCGGCATATGATGTGCCGCGTCATCTTTGGCATTTTTCAAAACAATCTATTAGTAAAATAGGAGCAACTTTTGGGTTTAGACTGATAGCTACTAAACCTATGTTTTTCGATTCTTTTTACGTATCTCTATTATCAGAAAAATACAAAACTGGAAAAATGAACTTTTTTCAAGGTTTTACTATAGGTTTACTTTCTAATGTTAAAGGATTTATTACAAAAGAGTATTCTTCACATATATATATACTTAAAAAAGCTTAAAACTTCTTTCAGTGCGATGTAAGAGCGTATTGTATATATATACATAATATGTACTAAAGCTTCACAGTTTCTTTCTTAAAAGCTTCCGTATGAATTCATTTTTAATAAGAAAGTATTATACCTAGCTGTAAAACTATAATTTTTATTGATATTTATAATTTATTAAGAAGAGATGTATTTTTACATATAAACTTTAATATTTTTGCAGTAAACTAAATCTTAAGAAATGAGAAAAATTTTATGGATTGCATTGGCTGCTGTTTCATTTGTAGCATGTAATCAAACTTCAGAAAAAACAGCTTATGTAAATAACACGAAAGTTGTGTCTGAATTTGCTGAAATGAAAACCGCTCAAGAAAAGTGGACAAAAAAGAATAATGAAGTTCGTGCAGAGTTAGAAGAAAAAGCAAAGCAATTTCAAATTGAAGTGCAAGGATATCAAAATATAATGAAATCCATGTCTGAAGCTAACCGTGCCAAAAAGGAGCAAGAGTTGATGGCAAAACAACAACAATTGCAAGGTGAGCAACAAAGTCGTATGCAAGAGATCCAACAAGGTAGCCAATCAGAAATAGATTCAATTATAGTTAAGGTAAAAGACTTTATCCAAGAATATGGTAAAAGTAATGGGTACACCTATATTTTTGGTGATACCGAAGTAAGTAATATCCTTTATGGCAAAGAAGAGTTAAATATCACCGATAAAATCATCGAAGAAATTAACAAAAATAAGACGGTTTCAGAATAAATTAATACCGTCTTTTATCTTCAAAAAACCCGATAGTTTACTGTCGGGTTTTTTGATTCCTACCAAATTTTATAAAAAGAGATAAATTCCCCAGTTTATGATAGTACCGATAAACGTATTTAGTGTGTCGTTGATCGTGAATATCTGACGTTTTTTTGGTAGGTTTTCAAATTCAAATTTGTTAAATATATAACAATAAGTCATTTTGAGACCTAAAAATTAGATAAATATAAGTTGGAAATAGATTAAATTTGTGTTATATATTTTTCTATAACTAATGGTATACTGTGTGTACTTATCTGTAATACAGTGTATTGACAGTTATTAGAAAATTTGTATAACTGGTATTGACTTGTCTATGATATACTTATACCATTAGGTAAGAATATTATTACAAAAAAAAGTAAAATAAACGTTTGCTGTAATAATATTATTTATAATTTTATGTTTTTACTATAATTATATTAACAATATTATTAACATGCGTCCCAAATCGCAATGCTAATGTGCTGTTTTTCACCCTAATTTAAGTGTGAATTATGAATAATAAGCTTAACCTAACGTACCTACTCCTCTTGGCAGTACTTCTCATTTCTTCTCATGAGCTAGTTGCCCAAGCAAATAGAGCAATCTCTGCTCCCGCGTTTGAAAGCGGTGCTACTCAAATTTGTGCAAGCCCAGGTAACGATATTTTTACGGTTATAGCAAGCATATCGAGTGGTCCTGCACTGGATGGTACTAATCAATTTATTCTAGAAGTATCTGCCCCCGATGGCACTTTTGGTAATTCGAGTGAAGTCATAGAACTCGCACGTGTCAATGGACCAAACGGAAGTGGTGGCGGTACCATACGGTTTGAAGATTTTTTAATGGACGATTCTTTAAGCAGCGATACTTACCGCTTACGTATAAGAACTTCTACAAATGATGATATCATAAGTTCAGAATCCCAAGAGATTGTAATACATTATTTTGATGGAAGCGAAATAGAGAGCATACGATTAAACGACAGAAAACCTATTATTCTTTGTAATACTACAAGCATTTCTAGAACTTTAACTCCAGTAGTTCTTGATAATGACGGCAATGAGCTTAATCTAGATGACTTCAAATGGCAATGGTTTAGCGGTGATAGTTCTTTTGATTTGAACGAGATACCTGGCGAAACGGAATCTAGTTACACAATAACCCAAGAAGGTACATATGCTGTAAAGATAGATTTGGGTGATTGTCAGCCTGTATTTACAGCAAGCTCAAATGTAGTAATTGTTTCAATTGTCGATGTATCCGATGTAGCTATAAATGAAGGTTCTGCAGTTTCGTTTTGTCCACAAGATGCAAAGGTTTTAACATCAAGTGAGACCGATACGAGTTATGATTATCAATGGTTTAAAAATGGTACAGCAATCGAGGGAGAAATTTCTTCAACAATTACGTTACCAGATAATGATTTTGGCGGTAATTATACCTTACAAGTTTTGTATAGTGAAGATTGTACAGTAACTACCGATCCAATTGAAGTGACTAACGACGGTTCGAGTATCACAGAAACCTTACCAGAAAATTTGATTTTATTACCATCACAAATCTTAACGCTACAAATAAGAAGTGATGCTCCCGATGGTAGTATTGTACAATGGTTTGTAGAAACCACGTTGCAAAAACAAGGACCCTTAACAGATGGAGTTTCAACTTTTGATGCTTCCTTTGTTGGGAGATATAGAGTGAGTATTACTGCCAATGATGCTTGTAATAGTCTTATCGAATCTAGAACTGAGATTTTTGCACCTATAGGTTTTGAAAGTACAATTGGGGGTGATTCAGGCTCCAATTGTGATGCGTCTACTGTAGATATTTCTTTACAAGAAATGATAGGACTTACTTCGGGAGGTTTACGAGTGCCACTTACACAAGAGCAATATGCATTTTTTGATTTCGAATGGTCATCAAATGGTACTGCAACAGGAGATACAGAAACATCTTTAACCGTGGATACTGCTGATCAAGAATCAATATATCAATTAAATGCAGACCTAAGAACGGGAGAGTTCACCAATATACAATCCAATGAAATTTCTGTTCAATATGTCGATTCGGGAACAGAAATTACCATAACACCAAACAATTTACCCTTCGGGGGAACGGTGGTTTTATCCGTTCCGCAAGATCCAAACTACACCTATGAATGGTATAGGGTCGTGGACGAAGAAGAACAACTAATCGAAGGAGAAAATACCAACGAGATCACCGTCAGTCAAGAAGGTGATTATTTCGTTAGAATAGCTTCAGTAATCTGTAGTTTAGATACTCCTATAGTTGCTGTAAGAGAACAAGCAGGGCTTTCAGGATATATACCAAATGTGCTAACACCCAATGGTGATGGCGTTAATGATACATGGAACCTTCCAGACGAATTGACAGATTCGCCAGAAGTAGAGGTACTTATTTATGATTCAAGAGGTCAAGTGGCCTTGCAAACTAATAATTATAGAAATGGTGACTGGCCTAACGATACCGCAGTGTCGAATAAGGAAAGAGTGTACTACTTTATAATTACAAAAAACAATTCCGTAATCCGCAAGGGTTCAATTACGGTAATGAGATAATTTATGATTAAAAAGCTGTTTTTAGTAAGCATATGTTGCATTTCCCTTCAACTAGCGAAGGGACAAGAAGAAAGCGCGACCATTTATGGAAAGCTTCCTTCAGATATTCCTACACATAATTTAGTGAGGTACAATCGATTTTATTTTAACCCAACATTTTCATTAGTTAGAGAAACAAAGAAGTCAATTAATATTTATAACAGAATACAATGGTCTTCATTTAACGATAACCCACAAACATTTTTGATCAATTATACCAGTAATTTCGACGAAAAAACTGGAGTAAGCATAGGATTACATCAACAAAATGAAGGAGTGTATCGTTATTTTGGAGGTGTAGCCAATTACGCATACAATCTAGAGTTTGGTAGAGATATGAATTTTACATTTGGATTAAATTTAGGCTTTTCACAAAGTGCTATCAAATCCAATCTAGATGCAGCCACTATAGATGATGGTTTTACTCAAAATAATGGTTTACAAGTTAACGACCCCCTAATTCTTAATTATGAAAAAAGTTCGGTCTTCTTATTATCACCAGGGGTAAATTTTAATTACGAACAATTTGATGTAGGTGTTGCAGTAGGAAATTTGGTAGCGTATAATATTACTGCAAGTGAGGTGATAACCGATAACATGGGTTTTACAGGACATGTTATGTATACGCATAGTTTAGAAAGAAGATCAGATAAACTCATAAGAGGAATGGTGTATGCCAATATGTTAGCCGAGGCCGATTTAAGATATGGAGGTAACGCAATTTTAGAATTACCTAGTTTAGGTTGGGCACAGGCAGGATACAATAGTTTTTATGGTGCTTCTGTAGGTGTCGGTGCAAATATTACACCCAATGTTTCAGTTGGATATTCTTATGAAACAGGGTTTGGAGACACAAGTAATTTTGGAGCAACCCATGAGGTAACTTTAGCATATAATTTTCAGGAAGATCGAAGACGTAAAACAAGCCGAAGCAGACGTGCAACTTCAGACAAAGCATTTCAAGCTAGAGATTCTGAAATTAAGCGACTTAAAAAGGAAATCTTACAACAAAATAAGTTGATCAGAGAACTTCAAGAGGGTGGAGGTAGTACGCGTGAAATTACAGAAGCAGAACGTGCTATGACACGTTTAGAGCGTTCTATCGAAGAAAATAAAGAAGAAGAGGCGCGTAAGGCAAGAGAACTAGAATTACAGCGTGAAGAAGAAGTCGAATTACTTAACAGAAGAGCTGAAGAAGAAGAACGTCTAGCAAGACAAAGTAGGTTAGAAAGAGAAACTGCCGAGGAAGAAGAACGTTTAGCAAGACAAAGTAGGTTAGAGAGAGAAACAGCAGAACAAGAAGAGCAAGAGCGATTGGCGTCGAGAAGTAAGTTGGAATCTGAAATGACGCAACAAGAAATTGAAGATGAGCAAATTGCAAAAGAAGAGGCAGCAAGAGAAGCTGAAGCCGCAAAACAAGAAGCCGAGGCCGAAGCGATCGCTGCAAGACAACGTCTAGAAAGAGAAACCGCCGAACAACAAAATGAAACCGAAAGAGCTGCTACACAGCGTAGGTTAGAACGCGAGGTTGCCGAGCAAAAAGCAGAAGAAGAGCGTATTGCTACACAACGTAGATTAGAGCGCGAGGTTGCCGAGCAAAAAGCAGAAGAAGAGCGTGTTGCTACACAACGTAGGTTAGAGCGTGAGGTTGCCGAGCAAAAAGCAGAAGAAGAGCGTATTGCTACACAACGTAGGTTAGAGCGTGAAGTTGCCGAGCAAAAAGCAGAAGAAGAGCGTATTGCTACACAGCGTAGGTTAGAGCGTGAGGTTGCCGAGCAAAAAGCGGAAGAAGAGCGAGTAGCAGCACAGCGTAAATTAGAGCGTGAAGTTGCCGAGCAGAAAAGAATCGAAGAAGAAGCGGAAGCCGCTCGATTAGCAGAAGAAGCCCGTCAACGAGAAGCTGCTGAAGCTGCCGAAGCTGCTCGATTGGCAGAAGAAGCCCGTCAACGAGAAGCTGCTGAAGCTGCTCGATTAGCAGAAGAAGCTCGTCAACGAGAAGCTGCTGAAGCTGCCGAAGCTGCTCGATTAGCAGAAGAAGCCCGTCAACGAGAAGCTGCTGAAGCTGCCGAAGCTGCTCGATTGGCAGAAGAAGCCCGTCAACGAGAAGCTGCTGAAGCTGCCGAAGCTGCTCGATTGGCAGAAGAGGAAGAAGAGGTTCCAGAGGATATTAAAGAAATTAAACAAGAATTAGATAATAATAGTCGTATCACACGTAAATTATTGGCACGACAAGATTCGCTTTTATCAACAAGCACCACTGTAGACAAGAAAGATTTTAATAAACTTTTGGAGTCTCTAGTTTCTATGAATAATGATGCCGATGAGGCTAAGAGGGACGTAGATCCTACAAGCTCAAAACGTCTTGTTGCAAAAAACAAGTTTATCAAATTTGCTGAAACATCACGACCAGAAGCACAATTTGCTACTAAATATATACCAGGGTATCAAGAAGGATACTATTTGATTGGAAACGTATTTAAAGGTGGAGAATATGCCGAAAAATTTAAAGAAGGACTTAACGCTATAGGATTTGATGATGCACAAATAATTTTAAATCCAGAAAATGATCTGCAGTATGTTTCTATTGCCAGTTTCAGGACCAAAGAAGAAGCTTCAGAGAAGTATTTCAGTAATATGGATAATAAGTTTTTTGGAGAAATGTGGGTGTTACAAATAGCAAAAAGTAGAGTTGCTTCCTTTAAACGTTTATTACAAGAAACACGTACGATCCAAGAAACAGTGCAGGATGATACAGTACTTTCTGAAACGTTATCTTATATCGGAGGACATAATGTAAAGAATGGATATTATTTAATTACTAATATTTTTAAAAGAGAAAATTATTTTGAACGTGGTATGGAGAAGTTGAGATCACAAGGATTAGAGCCACAATATTTTAGAAACCCTAAGGACAATTACATCTATGTATATTTAAAACGTTATGACAACCTAGACGATGCTAAGCAAGGTCTGTTCTCAAATGTTGGAAATAAATATGATGGTGATTTATATATATTAAGAATACAATAACGGCAGCCCCAATGATAAGTCGATGCCCCAAAATAACTAATTTAACACACAGCTTATGAAAACAATTGTACCCATAAAGATAGTTCTGGTGATGTTTTTACTACTCACCAGTACCATAAGCAATATATATGCGCAAGAACTTGTACCCTTACAAGCAAGGCCCGAGAATAGTGGAACTTTTTCCAGAATTAACGGTAATTTGGTAATGTCTGGTAATTCTATTGTGGGACTGAGAAGGGTAGGAGGTACGAATTATAATCCCAATGCTGCCTATAATGGTAATTTTAATAATGGAGGTAGTATTTCCGATTATATTGATATCGATGGAGATCCAACTACCTTTAGTTCAAGTAGTGCAGACATTGAGACCCCAAGACCAGACTGTTCAACAATTAGGTATGCAGCGTTATATTGGTCAGCCACCTATTATTTAGTTAGAAATGGTGATAGTAATGTGAATAATCCGGCACCCAACGATGTTAATAATAGCAATGGAGATGAACGACTTACAGGCTTACCAGCGCAAGATGCTCGTAAAATAGGAGATAATGATTTTAGAAATATTAAATTTAGAGTACCTGGTAGAGGCTACGTAGATGTAACTGCTTCTAGAACGATCTATGATGGCTATCGCAATACAGTTACAAACCCTAGCGATAGAGCAAATGATGATGTACCTTATGTATGCTATGCCGACGTTACGGATTTAATCAATCCCGCAGAACCTACGGGAACTTATACCGTAGCAAATATGAATGCTACGATAGGAACCACCTCTGGAGCTTCTGGAGCTTCTGGCGGTTGGGTACTTGTAGTTGTATATGAGGATCCACTAGAGCCTAGCCGTTTTATAGGATCAGCAGATGGTTTTATTCAAATTAGAAGTGGTAATCCAGATATCGATTTTACGTATTCTGGTTTTCAAACTTTACCTGGAACTTTACCTGTCCGAGCACGTTATGGTATCGCAGGTTTAGAAGGTGATAGAGGTTTAGGTGGGGATCAATTAAGAATTCAAAATACACTAGGGGGTTTTACAAGATTAGGGACTACATTAGGGGCTCCAAATGATAGAAATAACTTTTTTGATAGTTCAGTATCGTTTAATAATAATTATCTAAATAACAGAAACCCAGCATCACAAAACACACTTGGTTTTGATATTGATCTTTTTGACTTGCCTAATGTAGGGAATATTTTACTAGGTAATAATCAAACCGACGCTACTTTTCGATTAAGAACAGTTCAAGATACCTATAGAGTATTCTTAAATACCTTTGCGGTAGATATTATCGAACCTAAATTACAAATAGTTAAAAAAGTATATGCAACCGATGGTATTACCGATATCACAAACGGTACAGTTGAATTAGGTGACGAAATATTTTATGATCTCGAAATACAAAATACAGGTAATGAAGATTTAGTGGATGGCTCTATTACGATAAGAGATATTCTGCCTGCTAATACAGATTTGGTGTCTGTTCAAGATGCGACCTTGCCACCAGGAGTTACCTATACCATTCCTTCACCAGGTATTATCGATTTTAATATTCCAGCAGATTTAGTAGAGGCTGGGTTCAACGGCTTGCCGGGAGATTTGCCTATATACATTCGATTTAGAGCGCGATTGGTAAATAGCTGTGAAGAATTAAGAGATGCGTGTTCTAATACGATACAAAATATTGCTTTAGCAACCTTTACTGGGGTAGATTCTGGGGTTACAGCAACTAATAATAGTAGCAGTATCATTGGAGCCTGTGGTAATAGTGATGGAGAAGCGACTAACTTTTTAGTGAATGTGCCTGCATGTAGTACAAATGTACTAGCCTGTACGGCTGATCTCCGTTTAGAAGCGGGAGCTGGCTATGATCGGTATACCTGGTCGGGTCCAGGTATTTCTCCGCCTATAGTGACTACTGTTAATTTTTTAGATGTACCAATTCCTCAAACGGGAACCTACTCTGTGGTTAAAGAAGATACGGATCCTTCAGATGGTACATGTATGACATTAACCGAAGAATATGAAGTAGAAAGTTTTAGCGATATTACAAACCCTATATTAGATTATGTAAATGGTACAACCATAACAACCGAAAATTGTAGTGGGATTGAAATACCTCAAATATCCTTATGTGGTAATCAAACATTATTATTAGAATCGAATTTCTCTTCCAGTGGTTTTAGAAATATTTCTTGGCAACGTTTAGCGCCAAGCGGTTCATGTGTATCCGACCCCAATGACCCATGTTCCCTATTATCAGGAAGTTGTACGGGTGCAAATTGGGTAGAAGAACCAGGAGGTAACGCAACTAGTTTTACAGTGGATACAGCTGGAGACTACAGAATTTTGGCAGAATTTGATGGTGGATGTTTTATACCTTTTTATTTCAGTGTATTTAAAAACGATTATCAACCTGTGTTAGACATGACGCCTATCGAGTGTGGTAATGACGGTAGTGTTACGGTAACTAATGTACCAAATAGCAACTATGCTTTTAGTTTGACCTCTGGTGGTCCATATTCTAATACGACAGGTGTGTTTGCTATTTCAACACCAGGGGATGTTACGGTTTATGGTATTGATACTACCTTTCCAGGAGGTTGTGAATACACAGCGACGATCAATGTACCAGAAATTAACCCAACCTATAGTGTTACGGCTTTTGACCCTACCTGTGTTAATAATGATAACGGTACTGGTTCTGGTTCGATACTTATTGCTGTAACTGGTGGATCACCAGAATATGAATATACAATAAGTGCTCCAAGTCTTTCTACTCCTATTATTATACCTAATTCTGGAGCTAATAATGGAAACTATAGACAAGATGGTTTATTACCAGATACCTATACTGTTGAAGTAATTTCAAACAGACCTAATCAGGCTCCAAACTGTATATATAATGAAACAGTTACAATTAACCCAGCACCAGATTTTAGAGCAGAGGTAGTTTTAATTGCCCCAGAAACTTGTGAATCTGGCGCAATAGTTGAGGTAAATGTTTTAGCGGGTTCTGGAAATTACCTTTTTGATGATGGTACGGGTAATTACTCTACCAACAATCAGTTTGAAATACCAAGTCCAGCGGACCCCTCTGCAACCTATACTTTTTATGTGAGTGATGAAAATATACCAAGCGGAGTTCCTGCTTGTATTATTGAAGCCTCTATTAGTAATATTGATACTTATGAACCTATTGTTATTGATAATGTAACAGTTACAAATCCTACATGTCCTGGAGACACTGGTCAAGTTCGAGTTGAAGTATCTCCAGCAGTTTCTGGAAGGACGTATACCTATGAATTATTACAACGTGCTAATGCTACTGATACAGTACCCACACAAATCGATGTAATTACAAGTCCGTTACGAGATATTACATTTACAAATATTCCTGATGGTGACCTTTATGTTGCAAGAGTTTCTCATGAAAATACTACCCCTCCAGGAACTACGCCTCCGACAATTTGTCCAGTTGAATGGTCTCCTGATTTTTCAATTCTTTCACCTGTAGGAGCAAGTATTACAGCAAGCATAACGCAAGAATATCGTTGTGATGCCGCAGGTACAGGTGTACAAACAGCGACTATTACCGTTGCACCTTTACTTGGAGCGGGATACTCCTATAGTATTGACGGTGTCGATTATACGAATACTTCTGGAGTTTTTACAGGTTTGACAGATGGAACTTACACAGTATATGCACGAGATGCAAGTACCATATCGTGTCCAGTAGCATCTTTGCCAATGGTTGTAGATCCTTTGCAAGAAGTTAGCAGCTTAAATTTTAGTCAAACTGCCTTGCAGTGTCCAGCGCTAACATCATCAGTAACTGTTTCTGCCACAGGGACAAACGGAGCTACTTCTTTCGAATATAGAATAGCTGCACCTGCTGGAGAAGCTACAACATTTGCAACTACAGATACCTATACACTCTCAGTCGGAACTTACACCTTTGAAGCTAGAACTACAATAGATGGCTGTGTTTATTCAGATACAGTAACCATTGATGCAATCGATAATATTGCGGTCAATGGAGCTGCAACAGCAGAACCAACATGTAATGGGGATACCGATGGTGCATTAAGTTTTACGGTTAGTGATATTGATCTTTCTACAAATACGTATGAATATACTGTGTCTGGTGGTACAATTACAACACCGACTACAGTTACTGGTCAAAATACTACACCAATAACGGTTACAGGTCTCGGAGCTGGAACTTATACGATATTAGTAAGAGACGAAGCAACCAATTGTAATAATACAGATACTGTAACCATAACTGAGCCTACAGTATTAGGGTTTACTCTTGTATCAGATGCTGCAGATTGTGGTAATAATACAGGATCTATTACGGTTACAGCTAGTGGTGGTAGAGGTGGCTATCAATATGAGTTAAGAGATGCTGCAGAAGCACTACCTGCTATAGTACCTTATCAAAATAGCAACACTTTTACGAATCTAGCGCCTGGTACCTATACTATTTTTGTAAGAGATACAAATGATCCAACAACAGCTTGTGAGACACCGAGCCAAACAATTACTATTGATCAAACGCAGTTACCAACATTAGCTGCAATCACAGGTGGTGATGCATGTTACGACACAACAGATCTGGCAAGTCAATGGATTACAATCACTCCAGGTACTACACCAACAGGACCGTTTACTTATAGTTTAAATGGCGGTGCGCCTCAACCAGTTGATTTTGCAAATCCTGCTGGCTTGCCTCCAAACTCTTTTGAAATTCCAAATTTAAACCCAGGTTCATATACAGTAACGGTACAGAATACTGCAAGTACTTGTAGTTCTGCTCCTATAAGTTTTAACATAGCTCCGCAGCTAACTATTACTGCTGCGCTGACTAAAGAAATTACTTGTGCTCCTACAGAGGATGCAACAATTACCTTTAGTACCACTGGTGGAAATGGAGGTAATATAATTGCAATTATTCGCGATGGCGCTGTTGTAGATGCAGCTTATACAGGAGGATCTCCTTTTGCTACCAATGTAGCAGGAACATATGAAATTAGAGTAACGGATTCGCAGAATTGTACAGTAACTTCTACACCTATAGTTCTTGATCCATATACGCCAATTACCGCTACCGCTACCGCTACTGATCCGGAATGTCCTACAGGAACAGGCGCCATCTTGGTTACCGTTACCGCTGGTTCAGGTCCGTTCACGTATGTGTTAGATGGAACTACTACAGTAGGTCCAGTAGCAGCGACGAGTAATAATTTTACAGCTGTTGCTATTGGTGCTCATAGTATCGAAGTTAGTGATCAATATGGATGTGCTGTTACTGTAAACGCAACAATTACAGCACCTTTAGCGTTAACTGCTGATATTAATATAACAAGAGATTATAGTTGTGATGCCGCAGGAACTGGTATTATATTTGGAGAAATAAGAGTCACTAATCCTGCAAACGGAAACGGCTCGTACGAGTATAGTATAGACGGCGTAACTTTTACGAATACTACAGGTATTTTTGATAACCTTACCGATGGAACCTATACTTTATATATTAGAGATACTGATACAAATGGATGTCCTGTAAACTTAGGAGATTTAACAATCGATCCATTGCAAGAAGTTACTGATATTGCTTTTGTAGAAACTCAAATACAATGTCCAGCTCTTACCACCGATCTAACATTAACTGCTACAGGTACAAATGGAGCCTCTTCTTTTGAGTATAGAATTGCTGCTCCTGCAGGAGATGCAACTTCTTTTGCTACAACAGACACCTATACGTTAACCGCAGGAACTTATACTTTTGAGTCAAGAACTACGACAGATGGATGTGTGTATTCAGAAAGCTATACTATCGACCCAATAGATCAAATTGTTGTTAATGCTACTGTTACAGCAGAACCAACTTGTAATGCAGATACAAATGGCGCGTTGTCTTTTAGTGTAACCAATTTAGGTACAAATGATTATACGTACACCGTTACTGATGGAGCAGCCATTATTGTTGCCTCAGGTGGACCCATTGCCACGACTCCAACCCCAGTTACAGGATTAGGAGTAGGTACATATACTGTAGAGGTTACCGATGCTACAACGAACTGTACGGATACAGACACCGTTACTATTACAGAGCCAGCGGCAATTACTGTATCAGCAACAAGTGCAGATGCTAATTGCGGTGACTCAACAGGAGCAGTGATAGCAACAGCCTCTGGAGGTCGTGGATCATTACAATATGAGTTAAGAGACAGTGCAGGTGTTACAATTATTAGAGGATATCAGTCATCAAGCTTTTTTGCAGCATTAGCAGCTGGAGATTATACCGTTTTTGTAAGGGATGCTAGTTTACCTACAGCTTGTGAGACCCCAACAGGTTTTCCTATTACTGTGGGAACAAAAATTGCCCCTACAATTGCAGCTGTGTCTGGTGGTGATGCTTGTTACGACTCGACCAATCAAGCAAGTCAATGGATTACAATAACTCCAGGAATAGCAGCACCTCTTGGTCCGTTTACATATAGCCTCAATGGCAATGCCGATGTAGCGGTAACATTTTTACCAGGACCAGCACCGGCTAATACTTTTGAGATTCCTAACTTAACACCTGGAACCTATGATGTAACAGTAACAAATACAGACAGTAATTGTTCAACTGCAATTACAACATTTACTATTGAACCACAAGTACGAATCACTGCCTCTCTAACAAAAGACTTAGATTGTACTGCAAGTCCAGATGCTGTAATTGATATAACGACAGCAGATGGAAATGGAACTAGAACTATAGAAGTAAGTTCTGATGGAGGAACAACGTATACAGCAACTACTTCACCGTTTACAACGATCACTGCAGGTAACTATCAATTTAGAGTAACCGATAGTGAGGGTTGTACGGCCGAATCTTCTAGTATCACTGTTACTGATAATCCAGAACCAGTTGCAACCGCTGTAGCTAGTGATGCTACGTGTAATGGTCAAGCAGATGGTTCTGTAGTAATTACGATTGATACAACTGTAGGTACAGGACCATATCAAATAGACTTTAATGGACTGGGATATAGTAGTCAAACTACATATGGTAACCTAGCAGCGGGAACATATAATTATTTTGTAAGAGATGCAAAAAACTGTATCAATAGTCCTGCTTTTACAATAACTGTTAACCAGCCGGACCCTGTTGTCATTGGTACAGAAAATAATGTTGATATTACATGTAGTGCGACTGGTAATGTTTTAGGTAGAATTGATTTATCTAATATAACAGGAGGAACACCTCCTTACACATATAGTTTGTTGAACTTAGATAATTCGCTGGCAACAACAACAACAGCACAACCTATAGGTCCTACAACAGATGATTTTGTAATTTTTAATGACCTAGATTTTGGTGACTATAAAGTAAGAGTAGAAGATGCAAATAATTGTATTTATGAGTTCACATACAATATAGCAACACCAGCAATCTTTACTATTGCAACTAGCACTACGGCTACATGTTCCAACGGAGTTACTGCAGATATAAATGTTTCTGGAGGTACAGGGCCGTTTTTAATCAGAGAATATCCATCAGGTGTTCCAGGAAACCTAAATGGATTACCTGTAAGTTCTGGCGTTCCAGAACGAAATCATAGGTTTACTAATATACCTTTTGATACTGCATTTACATATGAAATTATCGATACAAGTACTGGATGTACTGATATTCAAAGTATAGCTCCAGTAAGTAGCCCATCTCCTATGAATCTTGCGGTTACCGAGGATAACGTAAGTTGTACTTCTGTTGCAGATGGCTCAATTATTTATAATATTGATTCGTATCAAGGAAATGAATTGACATATGAGATATACAGAACTTCAGATTTGTTTACCAATATTAATGGAAGTGTTACTTTTGGAAATGGTAATCCTGAGACTGTAGGGGCAACTGCCAATGGAACCATCAGCGGCTTTGGTCCAGGGGAGTATTTGCTTCGAGTCATAGAATCTGATATATCAGTTGCAGATCCATGTAATTCATCAATTGTATTCACAATTACAGAACCGACTCCACTAGCAATAGTTGAAACAAGTAATACTATCGGAAATTGTAATTCATTTTCCCAAGTAGTAGTCAATGGACAAGGAGGTACACCTCCTTACCGCTATGCCGCAGTTATCGATGGAGCTGCTGCACCTGCACCTGCATCATATGATACAAATAATGTCTTAGCGTTAGACCAATCTGTAGGTTTAGATTGGGATGTGTATATCTTAGATGCTAATGATTGTGAAGTATTGCCACCATTAGATGTTACGATAACAGAAATAGTGGATCCTGCATTTACTTTGGTACCTACATTTGTAGATGATCCATGTACCTTTGATAATAATTACACATTTACTGTAAATGCTACAGGTACTGGTCAATTAGAATATGGTATCGATGATGGTGATACAGGTACTGCGGACACGCCAGTATTTGTTGCTGATACTCCAAATGATGGTTCTTTTGTATACACTGTAAACGCACCAGGAACATATACTTTGACGGTTAGAGATCCAAATGGTTGTTTTGATACAGCCAGTATCACAGTTTTTGAAGAACTACGATTTGATGCGGATTTCACTACAGAGCCGACATGTCGTAATGCAGATGGAGTGATTACAGTGAGCAATATCACAGGAGGATCCGATTATGTAGCAAATCCAGGAAACTTTATTTTTGTATTAGTGGATAATGGAACCAATGCTCTTGTAGCAGGTCCACAGGCTTCTGATGTTTTCACAGGTATTGCAGCGGGGGATTATAGAGTCGAAGTTACTGATTCTGCGATTGCTCCAGTACCTGGATGTACAGCTACGGTTAATGTATCACGATCCGTACCTGTTGATCCTATAATTACGGGAACATCTGAAGATGTATCTTGTTTTGGAGCTAGTGACGGATCAATTACTATTGAGTTAGATCCATCTACTAGTGGTGACACACCATATTCTTATGAAATATTTCAGGGAGCGGGCGTAATAGCACCATCACAAGCAAGCCCTGTTTTTACTGGATTGTTTTCAGCGGGTACATATCAAATGGTGGTAACCTCAGGAAGAGGGTGTGTTAGTACATCGGTCGATATCGTAGTGGGTAGTCCAACTTTATTGACTGCTACAACATCACAATCAAGCTATACGTGTGCACCAGATAATAGTGAAATTTTCCCAGACATTACAGTAACGATTGAAAATGGAACACCTCCATACACCATCACGTATACGACACCATCAATAACCGTAAATAATCAAACAGTAACCGATGCTGATGGTAGTACCGCTGGAGTACAGTATATTATTGATGCTGATGAAGCTGGAAATTATGACATCACTGTAAATGATAGTAATGGATGTCCGGTTGTAGTACCAACTGAGACGGTAGATCCTTTCCCTATAATGACGAATCCTTTAGTTACCAGAGATGCTTCAGCTACCAATGGTGGTGTGATCTCTTGTGATAATCCAGAGGGCGTTATTGTTTCTATTGATAGAATTACTGGAAACACTGCGGGATACCAATTTGATTTACTTCCGTTAGGGACAGATACACAAGTTGTTGCCGAAGATGCATCAGGTACCACTAGTAGTGCTACCTTTGATTTGGCTTCACCGGGTAGCTATACCTTTAGAATTACAGATTTACAAACAGGATGTTCTATAGATACAGCACCCTATATAGTCGCTCCGTTTGACACCATTGATGCAATAGCCACCGAAGTAACTTCTGTGTTATGTGCTGGGGATTCAACTGGAGAGATTAATTTAGAAATCACTGGGTATACAGGAACTTATAATTACACGGTGACCAATACCGGAACAAGTACTGTAGAAGCTTCAGGTACGGGAGACACTTCAGTTACGAATCCATTGTTGATAACAGGTTTATCCAGTGGTACGTTTGTAGTGGATGTTGAAGCTTTAGACTCACCGTTTTGTGATGAAGCCTCAAATACTGTAACGATTGCTCAACCTACACCGTTAACACTTGCTTTATTGAGTGCATCAACACCAAATTGTAACGATCTACTTTCTCATATTGTTATGGAAGCTTCGGGTGGTGTAGCACCTTATAGTTTTGCATTTGTAGCTGGCGCTCTACCTCAACCAGATCCTGCGACTTATCCAGAGACAAATACATTTGATTTGGATCCCGCTACGAGTTTGAATTGGGTTATTTTTGTAGAGGACGCAAATAGTTGTGTTGAACGTCTTGAGATTACGATTCCTGATGTAACACCGAATCCAATATTAGATACGCCACTGCCACAGTTTGTAGATGATCCGTGTACGTTTGATAATAACTATACTTTTACGGTTACTGCTACAGGTTTTGGAACCTTAAGTTATCAATTAGATAGTGATATAGCTGTAGTAGGTAATATTGACAATAATACCCACGAGTTTACGGTAACTACAGCAGGAACCTATCAGGTAACAGTGTACGATGCTAATGGATGTCCATCAAATCAAGAAACTATCACAGTTTATGATGAGGTATTGTTTGATGCTGATTTCACTACAGAACCAACCTGTCGTAATGCAGATGGGGAAATAACTGTGAGCAATATCACAGGAGGATCCGATTTTGCGACAAATCCAGGAAACTTTAGTTTCACATTAGTAGATAATGTAACCAATGCTGTTGTAGCAGGACCACAAGGTACTCTGGTATTCCCTGGTATTGCTGCGGGCGATTATAGAGTCGAAGTTATAGATTCGGCAATTGCACCTGCACCTGGCTGTACAGCTACGTTTACTGTATCGAGAGCTATACCGGTAGACCCTATTGCAGACGCACCTATTATAGAAGACGTTTCATGTAATGGAGAGTCAGATGGTGTGATCGCAATTGTGCTCAATGCTGCAAGTGTAGATAATCCGTATACATATGAATTATTTGTTTATGATCCTTCGCCAACTGCTACGGGAGTATCAGTAGCGGGACCTCAAACAGATGATAGAACGTTTACTGGACTTGCGGCAGGGGATTATGAAGTTATAATTACTTCGAATCTTGGATGTACCACGACGGTAGAGCCAATAACAGTTAGTGAGCCAGTAGTTTTGGATGCTACTACGTTAGCTTCGAATTATACCTGTGATACTTCTAATAATGATAATTTCCCAGATATTACAGTAGATATTACTGGTGGAACAGCACCATATCGCATATCGTATAATGGACCTACAGGAACGTTTACTAATATCGCGGTAACTGGCGCACAACATATCGTTGATGCTGATATTGACGGAGCATATGACTTTACCATTGTAGATGCTAACGGATGTTTAGCTACAGTGTCTCAAACGGTTGCTCCATTTCCAATAATGACAAACCCAAGAGCTACGTTGGTAACACGTATGGACTGTATCACGAATATAGAAGTAGTTACTATCGAGATTGATGGTGGTACACCAGGAGGTGACTTCTTATTCGAGGTAACCAATGGTCCTGCTGCAGTAACTTCACAAACGATTACCGCTACAGGAACAACTACTGCTGCTACGTTTAACTTACCAGCAGTAGGAAATTATAATTTCACAATTACTGATCAAACTACAACGTGTTCAATTCCAGTTTCCTATAGAGTTGATGAATTTGATACCATCGATGTGGTTGCAAGTCAAGAAACACCAGAAAGTTGTTTTGGTGATGCCGATGGAACGATTCGCATAGTGATAACAGGATATACAGGTGCTTATAGTTACCGTGTATTGGATGGTACAGGAACTGCGGTTGCGACAGGTACTGGAGACACAACAACTGATGCTAATCCAAATATATTGCCACAAACCTTTGCCTTAGGTAGTTATACGGTTGAAATTACGGAAACAGCAAGTCCACTTTGTGTTGAGGTATCTAATACTGTTCAAATTGGTGGTCCTTTAGCCCCGTTTGTTTTAAGTATCAACGCAATTAATGATCAAGAGTTCTGTGATCCAGCAGCTAATGGTGGTTTTACAGCATCAGTTACCGGAAGACAAGGAACTGTAACCTATACGATATCTCCAGTGCCACCATCTAGTACACATGATGGAAATGGACGTTTTGAAGGTTTACCTGCTGGTACCTATACAGTAACGGCGACCGATGATAATGGAACCTTTAGTTGTACAGCTACAAACACATTTGAGGTATTACCACCTGCAGATGACGTTGCACTTGCATTAGCGGGTACAGATGTAACATGCTTTGGATCAGTTGATGGACAGATTGTTGCAACGGCGACTGGATCTAATGGGCCTTTCAGGTATTCGATTAGAGCAGGAGGAGGCACAGAAAGTGCACCGCAGACATCAAATACGTTTGAAAACCTGAGACCTAATGTAGTATATACAATTACGGCATATGATGAGCTTAGTTGTTCTGCTACAGCAACAGAAACTTTAATTGAGCCAGCAGAAGTAACTGTTGATGTAACTTCTGGACCTTTATTAAACTGTGGGGATACTACAGGAACGTTTACAGTATCTGGAACAACAAGTGCTGGTGGTGGTATAACAACGTTTTATGTTATTAATCAGTCAGGCGTTATTTCTTCTCAGGCGAACGGTAATTTTACGTTGCCAGAAGGGTCTTATCAATTTTATGTTGAAGATGCCAATGGTTGTGAATCACAACGTTCAAATGCCTTTGTAGTTGCACCTATCGAAGAAATTAATATTACACTAAGCGCAACGCAAATTTTATTGAGTTGTGCTGGCGAAACTAATGGTCGAATAAATGCTGATGTAACCGGTGGATTAGGAGATTATACTTTTAATCTAATCGTGATAACTGGATCTGGTAGTAACCAAGGGCCACAAGCTCAAAGTTTATTTACTGGCTTATCAGCTGGCAGATATAGATATACCGTAAGTTCTGACAGAGGATGTGAAACATCTGAAGATTTTGAAATCACTGAGCCTTCTCAATTGGTAGCAGATGTAGTAGAAACAGATGTACAGTGTAGTGGTGAAGACGATGGACAGATACGTATTACAGTAACGTCTGGTACAGGAACTCCACCATATTCTTTTGCTATCAGTACAAATCCAGGAACATTTATTAGAGATGCTGATGATAGCCTACCTAATGAACATACATTTACTGATTTAGGTCCAGGAATTTATGATGTGTATATTCAAGATGCTAATGGATGTAGCTCAGTAGAACAACGTACTATTAACGAACCAAACCCATTGCAGGTAGCTGTAGTGTCAGGCTCAATCGAACCCGAAACGTGTGCAGATGAGAATGATGGAGGTGTGACTATAGACATTACTGGTGGTACTGCTCCGTATGAAACGAGTATTACAAATAACGATGCAGATTTTGTTGCGGATCAATTGATATTTGATAACTTACCGGGCGGTGCATTGACAGTGTATGTTAGAGACGCTAATGGATGTCTCTTTGAATTGCCTGTATTTATTCCAGAAGGTGTAGCCTTAAGCGCAACTGTAGTACAAGGGTTAGAATGTCCAGAATGGGGCTTCAGTGAAGATAACACTCCTGTACTATTAAGTGAAGAGAGTCACTTTATCGAATTCCAAATACCAGATGTGCTTGCGGGTGTAAACATTATTTATACGTTAAACGGAATCAATGGTACACCAAACCCGCAATCCAATCAAAATACTACGGGTAGATTTATAGTGGAACCTGGTCAATATGAGGCTGTAATGGAAAGTGGTCTGTGTACACAGATTATTGATACAGTGCGCATAGAAGAATATGTGCCGCTAACTGTGCCGGTTGCACAAATGACAAATAATCCAGAAGATCCTAATGAGTATGAGATTATTGTAGAAGGTGGAGTTGCTCCTTATACGTATCATGTATTATTTGATTCGGAAGAGGGAGAATTGGATTCTAATATTTTTGCAATTCGTAAGAGTGGAACATATTTTATTAGAGTCGTTGATGCAAATGGTTGTGAGGTATCGGTATTCCAAGAATTGACATATATTAATATTCGTATCCCTAATTACTTTACACCCAATGGAGATGGCAAAGATGATTATTGGTATCCAGGTCAGATTACACCATTTGTAGATGATCCGTTCTTCTTTGCAAACATGGAAGTGAAGATATTTGATAGATATGGTCGATTGTTAGGAGAGTTTAAAGGAGATGAAAAAGGATGGGCCGGTCTTTACCAAAATAAAGAATTACCATCTGGTGATTACTGGTACACAATTATCTTAAATGATGTAGATGATAGACAGTTTACAGGTCACTTTACATTATATCGATAATATGAAGTAAATTATAACGTTAGAAAAAGAATTGATCATACAACCGATTGTTGTGCAAAGCCCCATCGGTCAATAATTTTAAGTGTAGATGAAAAAATGTAGTTTAATTATAGGATTGTTTTTAGGATGTTTTTCCTATGCACAGGAGTTTTCGGCACCAGTGCAAAATCAATACCTTGCAGATAACCCATACCTCATATCCTCGGCCTACGCGGGGATAGGAGATTGTTGGCAGGTGCGAGCTTCTGGATTTGAACAATGGGTGAGTATAGAGGATTCTCCAGGAACACAGTCATTATCCTTTGATGGGAGAATCTCTGACCGTTCGGGTATAGGTGCAATCTTATTTAATGATCAAAATGGTTTTACGACTCAAAAAGGAGTACAGCTATCATTTGCACATCACTTGACGTTGAGTGAATATGATAATATGTATCTTTCTTTTGGATTAAGTTATAAATTTACCCAATTTGGTATCGATGCCCAGCAATTTAATGATGGTAATCCCGATGCGCCTATTAATCCAGGCTTGGCAAATGTTACGGTAAACAACTCTAATTTTGATATCGGTTTCTTATATCGATTTGGTAGATTTTTCTTTAGTGGTAATGCAGTGAATTTGTTGCAAAAGGAAATCGATGATTTTAATCCGACAGAGCCTTCTACAATTCAGAATTATTATATGTATACAGGATACACATTTTTTCACCGTTTTAGCAATATTGAAATTGAACCTTCAGTTTTATACCAAAACTTTGCTGGTGATGGACGTAGTACGGCTGATTTGAACTTGAAAGTACGCAAAATGCATAAAGCAGATTACTATTGGGCGGGATTAAGTATTCGTTCTCTCGTAGATCAGAGTTTTAAGCCACTTTCTGTCTCTCCGATGGTAGGAGTAAAGAAATTTAATTTCTATGTCGCATATGCCTATCAAATTAACGTAAACGAGGTCTTGCAACCAAGTACAGCAGCAGGATCACATATGATTACTTTAGGATTTGATTTTGGATGTCGACAGAGTAAGTGTGGTTGTACCTATTAAAAACCTACTTAACCAAACTTAAATTTAGAACCCTTTGTTGAAAGACAAAGGGTTTTTTTGTAAGTATATAATTGCATATTATTGATTCCATAATTGCTCCTCATAGCTATTGGTTAACAACATATAAACCAAAAATAGCGACTATAAAATAGCAAGTAATTGTCAAAGCGCCTGGATAGTCTTTTGCTACGCGTTGACCAAACAATAAGGCAAGTAGTGTAATACAAGAAAGAAGCATAACAAAAACGGCAAAATGAGTTGCTCCAGAATGTAATAAGAATATTACGCCCAGAATGCATCCAATCGCTGTAACGCTTTCTAGAATTAGTACAATACTTAACAACAACGGTACGTGTTTGGCAAGAATTGTTGTTGCAAAATGTTGTTGCAACCATGCTTTATTCCCTTTAAAATCAAAAAGCTTGTCTACCGCAGACTGAAAAAAGGTAATAAATAAAAATACTAAAATAGTAATGGGAACAAGATGTGATAGTAAGTTTTTCATATCAGGAATTTAAGGGTTATTCAGCTTTGCGATGTAGTAGTCTTGTAAGTTTAATAGACAGATCAGTCAGTATTATTTTTGCATTACCATTTCTTTCTATATGAAATATAGCTTCTTGTAATTGTGTAGTGATGTCAACTATGTTAGCTCCATGAACAAAAGGGGCAAATTTTGCCAAATCGAAGCCAGGGGTAATAGGAGTAAAAAAAACAAGTTCTTTGGCCTCATAATTGAGTAAAAGAGCTTGTCTAAAGAAATCGATACAATATTTTAAAAATTTCTTTTGAGTTTCTCTTCCAGCACCAGCTATCGATTCACTCCACACGATGAGATCATTAACAGCAGATTTATTACCTTTTGCTCTAAACGCAGTTCTAATCCATTGAATAAACCATTCTTCAAACTGATCATCACCACCATCATGATGTAATAAATGTAAAGCTTTATTATAATCACCTTCTGCTTGATGGGCAATTTTGGTTATTTCGTTTTCATCTGCATCAGAAAGTGATAAAAGAGCATCCTTGATTACTTGCTCCCCTAATGCAGGAAAATGAAGTACTTGGCAGCGAGAACGAATAGTCTGCAAGAGTTGTTCTTCATTTTCAGTAATTAAGATAAAAATAGTTTTTTTTGGAGGTTCTTCAATGAGTTTCAATAATTTGTTAGAAGCAGCGTTATTCATTTTATCTGCCATCCATATGAGCATTACTTTATGTCCCCCTTCATAACTCTTAAGAGACAATTTTTTAACAATCTGTAAGGCCTCATCTACTCCTATTTGACCTTGTTTATTTTCTATACCAAGAGAAAGATACCAATCAAAAATACTTCCGTAAGGAGACTGTGCAGCAAAATTACGCCACTCTGTTGCAAATTGATCTGATGTAGGATGCTTTTTTACTTTGTCATTGGTAGCTACCGGATATGCAAAATGTAAATCTGGATGAGCCAAATGGTCAAATTTTATATTACAAGCAGTATTAGTACCTGTATTTTCTCCCTGTTGGTTTGCACATAAAATATATTGCGCATAGGCTATCGCCATAGGTAAAGTACCGCTACCATTGGCACCAACAAAAAGTTGAGCATGAGGTATTCTACCCCTATCTACACTTGTTGTCAAGTAGTTTTTAATATGATCTAAACCTAAAATATCAGAAAATTTCATAGGCAAATATATTTATTATTAGTGGCTCCTTCTCATCCTTACTCAAAATTAAATGCATTAAAACGCACGCGATATGAAATAGATGTAAATTGACATAAATTTTTTGAAATCTTTAGGAACTTTTTAATTGAAACCTTTTATTTTCGTTCACAAAACATCCATATACTAATGAGAACCATACAAGACTTTAATTTTGAGAATAAAAAAGCATTAATTCGAGTAGATTTCAATGTTCCATTAAACGACGAAAATGAAGTAACAGATGCTACCAGAATTGAGGCTGCCAAACCAACTATTATTAAAGTTTTAGAAGACGGCGGAAGCGCAGTTTTGATGTCGCATTTGGGAAGACCAAAAGGTGTTGACGATAAGTTTTCATTAAAACATATTGCCGATAAGGTATCCGAAATAATTGGGGTACAAGTTAAATTTTCTGAAGATTGTGTGGGAGAAGCTGCAGAAAAACTAGTTGCCGATTTGGGTCCAGGAGAGGTACTATTATTGGAAAATTTAAGGTTTCATAAGGAAGAAACTGAAGGCGATAAGCAATTTGCAGAGCAGTTATCCAACATGGGAGATATTTATATTAACGATGCCTTTGGCACAGCACATCGGGCACATGCATCAACAGCAATAATAGCTCAATTTTTTACAGACAAAAAATGTTTTGGAGCGTTAATGGCTAAAGAAATTGAAAGTATAGAAAAAGTGTTAAAAACTGGTGAGAAGCCTGTCACGGCGATTCTAGGAGGATCAAAAGTTTCGTCTAAGATTACTATTATCGAAAATATCCTTGACAAAATTGATCATTTGATTATTGGTGGCGGTATGACCTATACTTTTATAAAAGCAAACGGTGGTGCAATTGGTGATTCTATTTGTGAGAGTGATAAACAGGAGTTAGCCTTATCAATTCTTAAAAAAGCCAAAGAGAAAGGTGTTATTGTACATTTGCCTGTAGATGTTATTGCGGCAGATGCTTTTAATAATGACGCAAAAACACAGGTTGTAGCAGTGGATGCAATTCCTGATGGATGGCAAGGGCTTGATATTGGACCAGAATCAATCAAAAATTTTGACGAAGTACTTATGAAATCAAAAACTATCCTTTGGAATGGACCTTTGGGAGTTTTTGAAATGGAAAATTTTGCTAAAGGAACAATTGCTCTAGGTAAGTCAATAGCAAAGGCTACCGAGCATGGAGCTTTTTCATTGGTAGGTGGTGGCGACTCTGTAGCTGCAGTTAAACAGTTTGATCTTGACGATGATATGAGCTATGTTTCTACAGGAGGCGGAGCCATGTTAGAAAGTCTAGAAGGAAAAACGCTACCGGGCATTGCTGCAATAGAAGCATAAAAACACATTCTTGTAAGAATCAAACTATTAATTATAGAATTCATTAAAAACCAGTTGTTTAAACTGGTTTTTTTTGGTTTTTAACTAGTAAGCACTTTTGTTTTCAGAAAAAAAACACGATTTTAGCATCGAATCAGCTAGCAACTATACCTTAAACTTAAAATATCACCCCTAAATTCTAATTGTAGTATGAAAATGAGTCGTTTTTTTAAAATAATTATAAGTGTATTTCTTTTAATTATAGTTGCTCACGCTTCAGCACAAGAAAAAGAATCTAGAACTTCTAGACGAAACAAAAAGAAAGCCAGAAAGACTGAGTTGACCAAAGTTTCTGGTGAAATAGCGACAGATACCATACGTAGCATTGATACAGTAAGCGTTGTTGAAAAGGTTGTAGGCTATGAGAGAAAAACAATTACATTAACAAGTATAAAAGATAGCGTGATAGTGGTAGCAAAGGATCATCCAGAACTTGCAACACTAGATTCGATTTGGAAGCGTGAATTGTATAACTCAGACTTGTTTGATACGCTCTATAATTCGGTACAAACTTTAGATTATAAACCAGTCGAATTTGTCGAGTTACCTACAGATACCTTAAAAGCAAGATTAGCAGAACTCAACGCGAGAACTCCTTTTAATGTGGAGTATAACCCATCGTTAGAAAGTGTAATTAAAAGCTACCTTAAAAATAGACATGAACACTTAGAGCGTTTAATGGCACTAAGCGAATTTTATTTTCCTTTGTTCGAACAAGAATTAGACAATCATAACATTCCCTTAGAAATCAAATATTTAGCGATAGTAGAATCAGCACTAAGACCAAGAGCAAAATCTAGAGTAGGAGCTACAGGGTTATGGCAATTTATGTTTGGTACGGGTAAAATGTTTGGACTAGAGGTAAGTTCTTATGTAGATGAGCGTATGGATCCTTTAATGGCAACAAAAGCCGCTTGTCAATATTTGTCAAGTTTATATCGTGTTTTTGGAGATTGGGATTTGGCATTAGCTTCGTATAATTCGGGTCCAGGTAATGTAACAAAAGCTATTAGACGTAGCGGTGGCTATACTAATTATTGGAATATACGACATAACTTACCAAGAGAAACTGCAGGGTATTTACCCGCATTTTTAGCCACTATGTATATTTTTGAGTATGCAGACAAACATAATTTTAAACCTAAAAGGCCTAGATTTGCTTATTTTGAAACCGATACGGTTAAGGTAAAACAAATGATTACTTTGGAGCAAGTGTCAGAAAAAATGAACATTGATCTAGAAGAGCTTCAGTTTTTAAATCCTTCTTATAAACTGGACATTATTCCTTTTATAAAAGATGAAAATTATGTTCTTAGATTACCTCTCGAAAAAGTAGGGGCCTTTGTAGCAAATGAAAATCAATTATACACAATTGCACAGGCAGAATTGAATAAGCGTGAAAAACCTTTGCCAAAGTTTTTTGAAGCAAGTCACAGAATTCGATATCGAGTAAGAAGTGGTGATTATTTGGGTAAAATAGCGAGAAAATATGGGGTACGTGTAAGTCAAATCATGAAGTGGAACAGGATGAAAAGTAATAACTTGCGTATAGGTCAACGCTTAACAATTTATCCAAGAAAACCAGTAACCACCACAAGAGCAACTTCCAAAAAGACATCGGTTGCAGATACTCAATCCAAACAATATACGGTCAAAGCAGGAGATACCTTATGGAGTATTTCTCAAAAATTTAAAGGCATTACCATCGAAAATCTTAAAAATTGGAACGATATTAGTGGCACTGGAATAAAGCCAGGTATGAAACTGAAGCTTTCAAAATCATAACACTAAGTAAACCCTTTCATGAAAAATTTAATAATAGCCTTTTTTTGTATTGCTGTAATAAGTAGTTGTACCGAAAAAAAAAGTGAAACTAAAGTAATGAATCAAGATGCGATGGCACATTCTGTTGGTCGTATCAATGAACTATCAGTAATTGTTGATAACGAATTATGGAAAGGAGCTGTTGGAGACACAATTCGTAAATATTTTGGTGCCGAAGTACCAGGTTTACCTCAAGAAGAACCTTTGTTTTCTATGCGACAAATGCCACCAGTAGCTTTTTCGGGTATGGCACGAAAAAACAGGACGTTTCTTAAAATTGAAAAAACAGCAACAAATACGTTTACACTACTAAAAAACAAATTTGCAACTCCCCAAATCGGAGCCATTATAAGTGGTAGCACAGATCAAGAAATAGTAAACTTATTACGTCAAAATGCCGATAAAATTATTAGCGAGTATAAAAAGGTTGAAACATCAGAAAAACAAAAGCGTATTAAAAAATCGCTAGAAAAAATACCTCAATTAGAAAAAGATTTTGGAATTCAACTGCAGATTCCTTCAGCATATCGGGTAGCCAAAGAAGAAGAAGATTTTATATGGATACGCAAAGATATTCCGCAAGGAAGTATGAATTTAATGATCTATGAGCTGCCAGTAAATTCAATCACTCAAGATTCTTCTACAGTATCTCAAATTATCAAAATGCGCGATTCTATCGGTACACTTTATATACCAACCTCTGCTAATGGAAAGTTTATAACAGAAAAAGCATATGCACCATACTTATTTGAAAATACATTAGATGGTAAATTTGCTTTCGAAACGAAAGGGATTTGGGAAATCAAAGACCGTTTTATGTCGGGTCCTTTTGTAAATTATATTATAGAAGATAATGAGAACGATAGAACACTAGTCTTAGAAGGATTCGTTTTTGCTCCTTCAGTGCGTAAACGGGATAATATGTTTGAACTTGAAGCTATTATGAAATCAATAGTTTTTAAATAACCACCTTACTTCTCAAAAAATAATTTCAAATCAAGGAAATGAATTTACTTTCTTTTATTGCAAAGCAACTTCCTGTGACCAAAAGTCAACTGGAAAAAACTATAACTCTTTTAAATGAAGGAGCTACAATTCCCTTTATTGCTCGCTATAGAAAAGAAATGACAGGTAATCTTGACGAGGTATCCCTTGCAGACATTGTTAAATATAAAACGGCTTACGAGACTTTAGAAAAGCGACGAGAAAGCATCCTCGCATCTATTGAAGAACAAGGAGTACTGACCCCAACATTAAAGAGTAAAATAGAACAAGCTAGTTCATTGGTCATTCTAGAGGATTTGTATTTACCTTACAAAAAAAAGCGCAAAACAAAGGCAGATGTTGCTAAAGAAAATGGTTTGGAGCCCTTGGCACAGCTAATTTTTAATCAGCGAGAAGAAGAGGTTGAATATAAAGCACAACAATTTATAAGTACTACTGTATTAACTGTAGAGGATGCTTTGCAAGGTGCACGAGACATTATTGCAGAATGGATTAATGAAAACGAAAAAATACGAAGCACACTGCGTAGATTATATGAGCGCAAGGCGATGATTACCTCCAAAGTAATAAAAAGTAAAAAAGAGCTTGAAGAAGCTCAAAAATATCAACAATATTTTGAATGGGAAGAACCGCTGAACAAATGTCCATCACACAGGTTGTTAGCCATTTTACGAGCAGAAAAGGAAAAGATTGTTAGAGTTAAAATAGCAGTGACAGAAAATGATGCACTTGATATAATTGATCGCCAAATAATTAAAACCAATATAGAAGCTTGTACCGATCACGTTTTTTTGGCGAGTAGTGATGCGTATAAAAGGTTACTTGCACCCGCTATAGCGACTGAAGTATTGGGGCAGGTCAAAGAAAAAGCTGATCAGGATGCAATTCGTGTCTTTGCACAAAACCTTAAGCAATTATTACTTGCGTCTCCTTTGGGACAAAAGAGAATTTTGGCATTGGATCCCGGGTTTAAATCGGGATGTAAAGTTGTTTGTCTAGACGAAAAGGGAGATTTATTACATAATGAAAATATTTATCCCCATCCGCCACAACGCGATGTTACCCTAAGCAGTAAAAAAATTAAGTCATTGGTCAATGCCTATAATGTTGAAGCTATTGCAATTGGTAACGGCACGGCAGCAAGAGAGACTGAGGCTTTTATTAAAAAAATACCGTTTGATAAATCATTACAGGTATTTATGGTAAATGAGAGTGGGGCATCTGTATACTCAGCCTCCAAAATCGCACGATCCGAATTTCCAAATTATGATGTTACCGTTCGCGGCGCTATATCCATTGGTCGCCGTTTAGCTGATCCTTTAGCCGAGCTGGTTAAAATAGATCCAAAAGCTATTGGTGTAGGACAGTATCAACATGATGTCGATCAAAATCAATTAAAAAATGAATTGGACACGGTAGTAGTTAGCTGTGTTAATACCGTTGGTATTAACGTAAATACAGCCAGTGCTCCCTTACTTAGTTATGTCTCTGGAGTCGGAAGTAAGTTAGCAGAAAATATTGTGTCTTATAGATCAGAGCATGGAAGGATAAAATCTAGACAAGAGCTAAAAAAAATACCCCGATTAGGCGGAAAAGCTTTTGAACAAGCCGCTGCTTTTTTACGTATTACAGATTCAAAACATCCGCTAGACAACTCTGCTGTTCACCCAGAACGGTATAATCTCGTAAAACAGATGGCAAAGGATGTTGGTGTGACAGTGGCCGATTTAATAGGTAACGTTGAGTTAATACAAAAGATAGAGCTTAAAAAGTACATTACTAATGATGTCGGACTACCCACTCTTACAGATATTTTAAAAGAATTAAAAAAACCTGGTGTAGATCCTCGTAGGATGGCTTCTGCATTTGAATTTGATCCTAATGTGAGAAGCATTCAAGACATACATACGGGAATGAAATTGCCAGGAATCGTAAACAACATCACCAATTTTGGATGTTTTGTTGATATTGGAATTAAAGAAAGCGGACTAATTCATATATCAAAACTTGCAAATGAGTATATATCAGATGTGAACGCTGTAGTACAACTCAACCAACATCTTATGGTAACAATAGTTGAGGTAGATGTTGCGCGGAAACGAATTCAGTTATCATTAATTGACTAGTAGTATGAAAAGAAAAACCCCCAATACTTACATAAGTATTGGGGGTTTGTATCGTTAAACAAGATGTTTTATTTCTTTTCATCAATTTTTGGATCTTCTTCTTCTTTAGAGGCATCCTTAAATTCTTTAATACCACTTCCTAGACCTCTCATTAATTCTGGAATTTTTTTACCTCCAAATAATAAAAGTACAATTATGACGATCAATGCAATTTGCCATGGACCAATCATTCCTAAAAAAATACTTGATGCTATCATTACCTTTTGTATTAGATTGCAAAGTTAGTAAGAAATAAATAAAAAGACCTTTTAGGGTGTTAAAAAAGCAGCATTTGTTTTTATTTTGTATTGTAAAGAAACTATATCTTGATAAGGACCGTTTTTCTAGTACTAGAAAGTATTTAATTTATAACCTTTCAAGCTATAGTAGTATCATAGCATATTTGCAGATTATGTATATTTGCGATTATTAGATATGGCAAAAAAGAGAAAAGAACCAAAAAGAATTACGAGAAAGCTACTCAACAAGTATCGCTTAGTAATCCTTAATGAGGATACTTTTGAGGAACGTATTTCCTTCAAACTAACTAGACTCAATGTTTTTGTGCTTGTCACTATTACTTCTATACTATTGATCTCTGGAACAATAGTATTGATCGCGTTTACTCCTTTGAGAGAATACATTCCAGGATATTCGTCAACACGGCTTAATTTACAAGCATCAAAATTAGTGTCCACGACAGACTCTTTAGAAAATGTAATACGAGTTAATCAGGAATATTATAACTCTATTCGGAAGGTCTTAACTGGAGATGTCAAAACAGTAGCATTTGATTTGGATTCTGCGGTTAAATCTCAACAAATTGATATTGAAAGTGTGAATTTGAAGCCTTCAGAAGCGGATATGAAACTTAGAGCAGAAGTCTCTCAAGAAGATAAATATAGCGTTTTTGAGGATAAAAAAACAGATGTAAATTTTTCTTTATTTCCACCAGTTACAGGAACTATAACTGCTGCATACAACGCGAGTGACAAACATTATGCTGTCGACGTTGCCGTGCTCAAAGATACACCAGTAAAAGCTGCGGCCGCGGGGACTATTATTTTTGCCGAATGGACTGCGGATACTGGTCATGTTATTATTATCGAACACGGTAATAGTCTTGTAACAGTGTATAAGCACAATGCCTCGCTTAGTAAAAGACAGGGAGATCAAGTAAAAAAGGGAGAAGTTATTGCAATTGCTGGCTCTACAGGAGAATTCTCTACTGGCCCTCATTTGCATTTTGAGTTATGGAATGGTGGATTACCTTATGATCCCACCAAGTTTATAGATTTTGAATAGCGAATATGTCACTTAAATCAATAGGAGCAAAGGTTTTTGCCAAATACATCCAACGTAAAATTGATAAGTGGTCTAATGACCCTATCAAAACACAAGATAAGATTTTTAAAAAGCTTATTAAAACAGCCAAATTTACAGCATTTGGTAAGGATCATAATTTTGAAAACATTAAAAATCATACAGATTTTGTTAACAATGTTCCTGTCAGAGATTATGAGCAATTAAGACCTTATATGGATCGAGTTGTTGCAGGAGAAGTTGATGTGGTTTGGCCTGGTAAACCATTGTATTTTGCAAAGACATCGGGAACAACGAGCGGCGCAAAGTATATACCTTTAACAAAAGAATCGATACCTACCCATATCAACGCTGCACGTAATGCAATACTTTGCTATGTTGCAGAAAGTGGAATCGCAAACTTTGTAGATGGCAAAATGATATTTTTACAAGGAAGTCCAGAGTTAACCAAAAAAAACGGAATTAACTTAGGGCGCTTATCTGGTATTGTAGCTCACTATGTTCCAAAATATCTTCAGAAAAATAGAATGCCTAGTTGGGAAACCAACTGTATTGATGATTGGGAAGAAAAAGTTGATGCCATAGTTAAGGAAACAATACACGAAAACATGACCGTTATCAGTGGTATACCACCCTGGGTACAGATGTACTTTGAACGGTTAAAAGAGAAGTCACAAAAACAAATTGGAACGCTGTTTCCCAATTTTGAATTGTTTATTTATGGAGGTGTTAATTATGAACCATATCGTGCAACATTCGAAAAGTTGATTGGGCGCAAGGTGGCAAGTATAGAACTGTATCCCGCTTCTGAAGGTTTTTTTGCCTTTCAAGACAAACAGGGTATAAAAGGAATGTTATTACAACTCAACTCAGGTATGTTCTATGAGTTTATACAAGCAGACACTTTTTTTGATAAACATCCCAAACGACTAACTATAGAAGGGGTAAAGACAAATGTTAACTATGTACTATTAGTATCAACTAATGCAGGACTTTGGGGTTATAACATAGGTGACACCATTATGTTTACCAGTACCAAACCCTACAGAGTAATAGTTACTGGGAGAATTAAACATTTCATATCAGCTTTTGGAGAGCATGTAATTGGTAAAGAAGTAGAGGAAGCACTACAAGTTGGGGCTAATAAAACGGGTGTTATTATAAAAGAATTTACAGTTGCACCTCAAATAAATCCTATGGATGGAGCATTACCATACCATGAGTGGTTTATTGAATTTGAAGAACAACCAGAAAATATTGACGCATTAGCCGAAGCAATTGACAACGAATTGCGTGCTCAAAACAGTTATTATGATGATTTAATTGTGGGAAAAATGCTTAGGAGACTCGAAATAAGAAGTGTGCCAGCCAATGGCTTTAATCACTATATGAAATCAATAGGTAAGTTGGGAGGTCAAAATAAATTACCGCGTTTGTCAAATGATCGAAAAATCGCTGATGTGCTGGTAAGTTTGATCGCTAAATAAATTATATCTTTGTTCGTAAAAATTTATGGCAAATCTTAAACTAGAGGGAAGAACGAGAGCTCAAGAAAGCTCAGGCGCTATAGAACGCATGTATATAACTATGCGGCATCTATTCAATCGTGGGTTTTATAAACCCATGGGTATCTCTGGTGATACACTTCGAGAAGGTCTCCTTACCCTGCGTCCAGAGATATATGGTTCTATTGCCGAAGAAAAAGTCGAATTAAGTGGACTTTTATACGTGATAGATAGGTTACCATTAGGTATCGAAGAATGTCGCTATATTAACCTTACCAGTGACGAAGGGTATAAAAACTCACATTTTAAACCAATCATACCTCCCAAAAGACGGCGTAATTGCTATCGTATTGATGAGGAACAAATGAATATTGAAATTACAAGAGGCCGATCAGAAATTTATGACATACTTACACACCTTACATTCTTATTTATCGAATCCCATAAAATAATGAAACGGGTGGTGATTAATGAAGAAGGTAATGTAACGCGAGATTGGCAAAAATTAGAAAATGCTGTATTATCTTCAAAAGAACTAACACAGGCCGAGCGTGAAATTGCTTTGACCCATACCGCGAATATTCTTGGGAGAACATTTGCTGAGGTTTCTGCTATTTATAGAAACTTTTCCTGTGTAGAAAACAAAGAACGTTTTTTACATATTATTTATTGGTTAGGTAAGTTAGCAATCGAAGAATCTATCCATGACCGTAAACGAATAGTAACGTTTAGTCCAGTTTTGAGAGAGCGCTTAGGACATCATATTCATGGTGAATTATGGGCAACAACCATTAAAGATAAGCTGAAAGAGTTAAACCTTTTAGATCGCCCGATTCATGTAATTAGTGCTAACATGCATAGTGTAATGAATTCACTATATGCCTCAACAGCACTAAAGACCGAGTCAAAAAATAAGACCAGTCTGCAAGTATATGAATTACTAAGTGATGTTAAAAGTGATAAATTGCGGGCAAAAGTCGAAAAACTTGCGCTCCAAAAGGGAATGACGTATATTGAAGATCAAAGTGGAGCCAACATAAATGTTCAAATTTTTGATATATCAAAATATGAAGACGAGTTATTAACACCCTTATTAAGCGAAAAAAAGGCTGGAGATATGCCAGTAATTATTGTCATGGATTATGCTTTTGGAGAACAAGCTTATGAAACCATGGACGAATTACTAAAGCCGTATGTAGCTATTGATGAGACAAAAAGCTATTTGGATGTTAGATCTGTTTCAATCATGGGTAAAGCAGGAATTCTTGAAGGTGGAAAAGGCGACATCATGATTCCATCAGCGCACATTTTTGAAGGGACAGCCGATAATTATCCATTTAAAAATGGGTTGAAAAAGGAAGATTTAGAAGGAAAAGGAATTAAAGTATTTGATGGTACTATGATCACGGTTTTGGGAACGTCTTTGCAAAATAGAGATATTTTAAAATTCTTTCACGAATCTACTTGGAATGTTATAGGGCTAGAGATGGAAGGTGCTCACTATCAAAAAGCGATTCAATCCGCCTCAAAACTGAGAGGAAGTATCAATGAAAAAGTTAAAGTACGTTATGCGTATTATGCTTCAGATAATCCGTTGGAGACAGGAAGCACTTTAGCTTCAGGTGGATTAGGAACTTCAGGAGTGAAACCAACATACTTAATCACCGAAAAAATCATAGAACAAATATTTACACAGAAATAAATTATGAATCAAACCCAATCAAATGATGAAATTGACTTAGGTCAGTTGTTTAAAATGATCGGAACGTTTTTTAAACGGATTATCCGATTGTTTATACGGATGCTACTGTTTTTTAAGAAAAAGGCAATATTACTCATTAGTTTATTTGTTGTTGGTGCTGTAGCTGGATATTTTATTGATAATTCTGGAGAGACAAAATTTGAATATGTTCAGCAAATTGTTTTAGAACCCAATTATGAGTCCACTAAGTTTCTATATGATTTTATAGAGGATTTTAAAGAAAACATGCTGAATGATGAAAAGAATCTTCAGAAAATAGGGATCTCAATTGAGCAGATTGAAAACGTAAAAGAAATTACGTTAGAACCCATCGTACAAGCAACGGCTGTTTTAGATCACCTACAAGAACGCTATGAGGATGAAGAATTCTTCGAACAAATAATGGAAGCCTACGATGAGGATCAATTGAAAGAAGAGAAATATTTGGAATTTTATAAATACCATCGTCTGACTTTTATTTTCAAATCAAATAACAGCTTTAACGAAAAGCTAACAAATACAGTACTCGATTATTTTAAGACGAATTCATATTTTCAGGAAATAGCAAACTTAAAAATTAGGCAGTATAAGAAAAGTCTTGTTGAGAGTCAAGCATCTTTATTATTTACAAATGAATACTTAAAAGCTTTAAATCAAACAAATGCCGATAAAAGCAGTCAAAACACAATAGTAATTGCGGAAGAAGGAAAAGCATTTACAGTAGCATCTTTGTTAGAACAGAAAGAGGAGTTATTGAAAAGTATTAATGAATTAGAAAGAAATATCTTGTTGGGAGAACAAGTTTTTGCAACTGTAAATTATGGAGATATTATTCAGCAGAAAAAGAGTTTAAATAGGCGATTGCTCTTTATACTACCTTTTGTACTTTGTGGGATTGTTATTGGTATGTATTTTCTAAAGTTCCTTTTTGAAAGGATGAATAATTTTGCGAATCAACCTGATTAAAAGAGAATTTTGAAAAAAGCTATTTTAATAACTGGGGGAGCTGGTTTTATTGGATCTAATTTTATAAACTATATGGCCAAGAGCCATTTGGATGCGACTCTTATAAATTTGGATAAGTTAACCTATGCAGCAGAGCTTTCCAATCTTGATGAGGTAGAGAACACCGATGGCAAATATCATTTTGTTCAAGGAGATATTTGTGACTATAATTTGGTAGAGAACTTATTTAAAAAGTATAGGATTGATACGGTGATTCATTTTGCAGCCGAATCACATGTCGATAATTCTATTGTGAATCCAGGTGCTTTTGTTGATACTAATATTGTAGGAACCTATGTACTGCTTCAGGTAGCCTATAAGTTTTGGATGTCCGAACCAAAAATGCTCAAACCAGATTATAAAGATGCACGTTTTGTTCACATTTCGACCGATGAGGTATATGGAACTTTGGGTGAAAAAGGTTATTTCACAGAAGATACTGCCTATGCACCTAATAGTCCCTATAGCGCATCCAAAGCATCTGCAGATATGTTAGTACGTAGCTATTTTCACACGTATGGATTCCCAGTTGTAACAACAAATTGCTCAAATAATTATGGTCCGAGACAACATGATGAAAAGTTGATTCCTACCATTATAAGAAAAGCATTAGCTGAACAACAAATACCAATTTATGGAGATGGCAAAAACGTAAGGGACTGGCTATTTGTAGAGGATCATTGTAGAGGTATTGATTTGGCTTTAAATTTAGGAACCCTCGGTGAGACTTACGTGATCGGCGGAAAGAATGAACGCGAAAATATTTATATAGCGAATCAGATTTGTGAGATTTTGGATGCTATGCAACCAAGAAAGAACTCTTTATCATACAAAGATTTAATATCATATGTTACAGACCGTCCAGGACACGACTTTAGGTATGCGATTGACGCGTCTAAGATAGAAAATGATTTGGGCTGGAACGCCTTAGAAAGTTTTGAATCAGGTATAGAGAAAACTGTAAAATGGTATCTCAAAAAGTATACTAACAAATAATTATCAAACAAGTTTTGTAATGAAAGGTATTATTTTAGCTGGAGGTTCAGGTACACGATTGCATCCATTGACCTTATCTGTGAGCAAACAGTTAATGCCAATTTACGACAAACCTATGATTTATTATCCGCTAGCTACCTTAATGGCTTCCGGAATTAATGAAATACTCATTATCTCTACTCCACAGGATTTACCTCTATTTCAGAAACTGTTAGGTGATGGTCAGCAATATGGCTGTAGTTTTCAATATGCCGTTCAAGACAAGCCAAACGGATTAGCTGAAGCTTTCATTATAGGGGAATCATTTATCGGGCTGGATAAGGTGGCGCTGATATTAGGCGATAATATTTTTTACGGATCGGGTCTCGATAAGCTGTTAGAAGAGAACAATGACCCTGATGGTGGAATTATTTATGCCTACCATGTCCAAGATCCTCAACGGTATGGGGTAGTTTCATTTAACTCGGATGGAAAAGCAATTTCTATAGAAGAAAAACCAGTGACTCCTAAGTCAAATTATGCTGTTCCTGGAATTTATTTTTATGATAATTCGGTGGTTGAAAAGGCAAAAAGAATTCAACCTAGTAAACGAGGAGAATTAGAAATTACAGACATAAATAACGCATATCTCAAAGAGAATAAGTTACACGTTACAATTTTGGATAAAGGCACAGCATGGCTCGATACAGGAACATTTGATTCTTTGATGCAAGCCTCACAATTTGTACAGGTTATAGAAAAGCGACAAGGGTTAAAAATTGGAGCTATCGAAGAAATAGCCTATAGACGGGGCTATATAGATAAAGAACAGTTACTCCTACTGGCCGAGCCTTTACTCAAAAGTGGATACGGAGCATATTTAAAACAATTATAATATATGGAGATTGAGAGAACTGTTTTAAAGGGCTGTATCATACTGAAGCCAGCTGTTTTTGCTGATGATAGAGGGGTGTTTTTTGAAAGTTTTAATCAAAACCTTTTTAATAGGCTTACAGGGGTTTCTACAGATTTCGTTCAAGACAATCAATCTGTGTCATCATTTGGCGTATTACGCGGGCTACACTTTCAAAAGGATGAATATGCGCAAGCAAAATTAGTACGAGTCATTCATGGAGAGGTGTTAGACGTTGCAGTTGATATTAGAAAAGAGTCTAAAACTTATGGTAAACATGTTGCGGTAGTTCTAAACGATAAAAATAATAAGCAGCTATATATACCTCGTGGTTTTGCACATGGATTTGTAACTTTAAGTGAACAAGCCGTTTTTGCTTACAAATGTGATAATTATTATCAAAAGTCTTCAGAGTCTGGTATATTGTATAACGATAAGACTCTAAACATAAACTGGAGACTTTCTGCTAGTGAAATTAAACTCTCGGATAAAGATCAGATTTTGCCAACATTTGATCAAATAAAAGCCTATGAGTGATTCGATAAAGACAATATTAATTACTGGAGCGTCAGGACAATTAGGACAATGCATTTATGATATCCAAGATCGATTTGCGGGATATAAGATGGTTTTTGCTTCTTCAAAAGAGCTGGATATTACAAATGATGAGTCCTTGAATAGTTTCTTTTTAAATCAAAAATTTGAATACATAATTAATTGTGCAGCATATACCAATGTAGATCAAGCCGAAAAAGAGCCAGAGAAAGCCTTTTTGGTTAATGCTGAAGGTGTTAAAAAGCTTGCTATGATCTGTAAAGCACAGCATAGCAAGTTGCTTCATATATCAACTGATTATGTTTTTGATGGGACTAAAGATACACCGTATACAGAAACCGATATTCCCAACCCTATCAATGTATACGGAAAGTCTAAGTTACAAAGTGAGCTGTATGTGCAGGAATTATTGACTGAATTCTTTATTATTAGAACTTCATGGTTATATTCTCAACATGGTAAAAATTTTTATAAAACCATTCTGGAAAAATCAAAAAATGTAAAAGAGTTAACAATAACAACTGCAGAGAAAGGAACACCAACGAATGCGAATGATTTAGCGGACTTTATATTATATCTTATTGTGAAGGATATTAAGGAGTATGGTGTCTATCATTTTAGTAATTTAGGAGAGGCTACTTGGTTTGATTTTGCTAAAGAAATCTTAAAAAAGAACAATCAATTAGGCCTAATCACCCTTAAAAGCACAGATAATTATCCTACTTTTGCAAAGCGACCAGCTTATAGTGTTTTGAGTAAGCAAAAAATAACTGAGTTTTTTGAATCAAAACTATCAAATTGGCAAGAATCATTAAATACGTTAAATGATTAAATTTGATCGACTCAAATTAATTATCGTTAAGTCAAGTTAGATTCGGAATTTAAAATAATAATATATAAAATAAAATCATCTAATTATGCTAGATTTAAATGGAAAATCAATCTTAATCACCGGTGGAACAGGTAGTTTTGGCAAAACATTTACTAGACTTATTCTGGAACGGTTTCCAAATGTTAAACGATTGGTGATTTTCTCTAGAGATGAGCAAAAACACTTTCAAATGGGTATGGATTTTCCAGAGAATACATACCCTCAGATTCGTTATTTTGTAGGTGATGTTAGAGATTATGACAGGCTAATAAGAGCTTTTGAAGGTATTGATATCGTCATACATGCTGCGGCAATGAAGCATGTCCATATTGCAGAATATAATCCTATGGAATGTGTTAAAACTAACGTTTTAGGTGCAGAAAATGTTATTAATGCAGCCTTAGAAACTGGAGTAAAAGAAGTCGTTGCTTTGTCAACTGATAAAGCTGCAGCACCTATAAATCTATATGGAGCAACTAAACTGACCTCGGATAAATTGTTTATAGCAGCAAATAATATTAAAGGAAAACGAGATATTCGTTTCTCTGTTGTTCGTTATGGTAATGTTATGGGGTCTAATGGATCTGTTATGCCGTTTTTTTTAAAAAAGCGTGAAGAAGGAGTTTTGCCAATTACAGATAAAGAAATGACTCGTTTTAACATATCGCTTGAGGATGGTTGTGAGATGGTTTTTTATGCGATAGACAATGCTTGGGGAGGTGAGATTTTTGTACCAAAGATTCCATCTTATAAAATAACAGATGTTGCGACTGCTATAGCGCCTAATTGTAAACAAGAAATTGTGGGGATTCGACCAGGTGAAAAAATTCACGAAGAAATGATTACAGCTTCAGATTCGTTCAATACTTTAGATTTGGGTAAATATTATGCCATTTTACCGCAAAAACCTAATTTTAATGTTGAAGATTATAAAAGCAAATATGATGGGAAGTATGTACCGAAAGGATTTTCTTATAATTCTGGAAATAATACAGAATGGGAAACAATTGAAAGTTTAAGAGCTCTGGTGAAGGAATATGTTGATCCTAATTTCATAGTACATGAGTAAGTTTAAGATACCTTATGGAAGACAATCTATCAAACAAGAAGATATAGATGCGGTTATCAAAACATTGCAATCTGATTTTTTAACTCAAGGCCCTAAAGTATTAGAATTTGAGCAAAAATTTGCGGACTACGTTGAAGCAAAATATGCAGTAGCAGTTAATAACGCTACTTCTGGCTTACATCTTTCTGTTCTTGCTTTAGGATTAAAAGAAGGAGAGCGGGTGATAACAACTCCGATAACCTTTGCTGCATCAGCAAACTGTGTAAGGTTTGCAGGCGGGGAAGTTTGGTTTGCAGATATTGATCCAGAAACATATCTGTTGGATATTAACAGTGTAAGAGAATTAATTGAATCAAAACCGAAAGGCTTTTTTAAAGGTTTAATTCCAGTGGATTTTGCGGGACTCCCTGTAAATCTAGAATCCTTTAAAAATTTAGCTAATGAACACGACTTATGGATTATTGAGGATGCATGTCACGCACCTGGAGGATATTTTATCAATTCAAAAGGTCAAGCAAACCGTTGTGGAAACGGTAGTTATGCAGATTTAGCCGTGTTTTCGTTTCATCCTGTAAAGCACATAGCTTGTGGGGAAGGAGGTATGATTACCACGAATTCTGAAGAACTCTATAAAAAACTCTTACTTCTTAGAACACACGGTATAACTAAAGATAATATGTCTGAAGATCATGGAGGTTGGTTTTATGAAATGCAAGAACTAGGCTTTAACTATAGATTAACTGACATGCAATCTGCTCTAGGTATTACACAATTGGCTAAAAATGAGGATGGCGTTATTAGACGTAACAACATTGCGGACACTTATAAACTAGCTTTTGGTAATAAAGTGAAATTTCAGTTTTTGCCAAAGGGTTTCTACAATGCACATCACTTATTTGTTATTGAATGTGAAAACAGGAAAGGATTGTACGAGTTTCTAAGAGCACATGGTGTGTATGCTCAAATACATTACATTCCTGTTCATATGCTTCCATATTACAAAAAAATAGGATATGAAGGCGCTAATTTAGCGCATGCAGAAAAATATTACGATTCTTGTATTAGTCTACCAATGTATCCTACGTTGACAGAGGAGGAGCAAGAATTTGTTATTGATAAAGTATTATCATTCGTACATGGCTAACTTAGCAATCATACCGGCAAGAGGAGGTAGTAAGCGAATACCCAAAAAAAATATAAAATTATTTTTGGGTAAACCCATAATTTCAAACTCTATAGAAGCTGCTTTGAATTCTAATCTATTTGATGAGGTAATGGTTTCTACAGATAATAGTGATGTAGCCGATATAGCGATTAAGTACGGAGCTAAAGTACCTTTTTTACGAAGTGAGCACAACGCAAACGACTTTGCAACACTTTCAGACGTTGTTAAGGAAGTTGTATTGCAGTACAGAAACTGCGGCAAAACATATGAAAAAATTTGTTGTATACTACCTACAGCTCCTTTTATAAACTCAAATAAAATTAAAAAAGGATTTCAAGAACTGGTATCAAAAAAGCTTGATGTTGTTTTTCCTGTAATAGAATTTTCTTATCCGATACAACGAAGTTTAGAATTTGAAGAAGGAAAGATAAAAATGGTAATGAGAGAACATTTGAATAGTCGTTCTCAAGATTTACCCCAACGTTTTCATGATACAGGACAATATTATTGGATTGATGTTGAAGCATTTTTGGCGACAGGAACGTTATTTACTTCAAACTCTGGGGCAATAGTTATTTCACCATTAGAAGCTCAAGATATTGATACAGAAACAGATTGGAAGTTAGCAGAATTAAAATATCAACTAATGCTTGAACGTGATAATGGAAAAGAAGATTCTTTTTAGAGCCGATGGTAATGAGACAATAGGATTAGGACACATGTATCGTTTATTTGCTTTAGTTGAAATGTTAGGAAATACATATCAGTACAGCTATCTCACCCATGCGTCATCCACAATAGAAGTGATACCTGAGGGGTGTCCAATACAGGTTATTCCGCAAGAAATTAATATTGATGAAGAACCAAAATGGCTAGCAGAACACTATAACGCTAAAGAATATATTATTATAGCCGATGGTTATCAGTTTTCAACAAGTTATCAAAAGAGTATCAAAATGCTTGATTTTTCTTTGGTGTATATAGATGATCTGGCAAAAGAACACATGTTTGCCGACATTGTAATTAATCACTCTCCATCTATTACTATTTCTGACTTTGATAGTGAGGACTATTCAAAATTTTTATTAGGCACAAAATTTGCCCTTTTGAGACCTTCATTTTTGGAAGCTGCAAAGCAAAATAGGATTGTAAAAAAAATAGATCGTGCATTTGTATGTTTTGGTGGATCAGATAAATTTAATTTGTCTCTAAAAGCAACAAAAGCATTATTGTCAATTGCACAGATCAAAGAGATACATGTAGTTTTGGGAGCAGCGTATTCTGAAAAAGAAATCTATAAGTTACGAGAAAATTACTTAGGCAAACTACATATCTATAGTAATTTATCAGAACGTCAGCTACTTAAATTAATGATATCTTGTAATTTTGCAATAGCACCGGCCAGCACTATTTGCTATGAGTTATGTTCTGTAAAAATGCCAATACTTAGTGGTTTTTATGTGGATAATCAGAAGAATATTTATAAAGAACTAGTAAAGAAAAGCGTAGTTATCGATGGAGGCGATTTTTCAAAATATGAAATCGAGGATTTTCAGAGTAAAATTAAGGATGTACTCGACATAACAACAAATAGTTTAACCTCATTTCTGTATGAGCAGAAACAGTTATTCGATGGTAAAAGTGATGTGAGGATTTTGGGGGCCGTTAATGGCTTAAACCTTTCTTTTCGTCAGGCCTGTGAGGATGACATGATGAGAATATACGACTGGTCAAATGATGAGATAGTTCGTCACAACTCTTATCAATCTAATTTCATAAAATTAGAAGATCATAAAAATTGGTTTCTTAAAAAGATATTTGATAAAAATACCTTATTTTTAGTAGGTATGGTGAATGACATTCCAGCAGGAATAATTAGGTATGAAATAAAGAATGATGATGCATCGGTTGGCGTTTTGATATCAAAAGAATTTAGAGGTCAAAAGTTGGCTGGTTCCTTTTTAAAAAAATCTGCTGATCTCTATTTTAAAGAATATGAAAAGCCTATTTTGGCTTATATTAAAGTCGACAATTTAGCTTCCGTAAAATCGTTTGAGAATGCAGGCTATATTTATTTTAAAGAAGAAATTATTAGCGGTCATGATAGTTTGGTATATAAATTAGAAAAAAGGGATGTTTTTAAATAAGTGTTTTATAATAGCAGAATTATCTGCTAACCATGGAGGAGATATAAATATTGCGAAGGAAACAGTACGCGCTGCGAAAAGAGCGGGAGCAGACGCAATAAAATTACAAACGTATACAGCAGATACCATAACACTTGATGTAAAGAATGATTATTTTAAAATATCTCAGGATACAGCGTGGGACGGTCAATATTTACATGATTTATATAAGGAAGCGTCTTTACCGTGGGAGTGGCACGAAGAGTTGTATCAGGTGGCTGAAGAAGAAGGGTTGATTTGTTTTTCCTCGCCTTTTGACAAAACTGCTGTGGATTTTTTAGAAGAACTTAAGACACCCATTTATAAGGTTGCGTCTTTCGAAATTACAGATATTCCATTAATAAAATATATTGCATCAAAAAAAAAACCAATTATTATTTCTACGGGAATAGCAACTCTTGAAGATATAGAGTTGGCTATTGACACATGTAAAAGTGAAGGTAATAGTGATATTACAATTTTAAAATGTACTTCTGCCTATCCAGCATCTCCAGAGGATGCTAACCTTTTGACTATACCAGATATAATTAAAAGGTTTGGTGTAAATTCTGGATTATCGGATCATACCATGGGTATTGAGGCACCAGTTGTAGCAGTTTGTTTGGGTGCTAAAGTAATTGAAAAGCATTTTATTTTAGACAAGAAGATTGGTGGTGCGGATGCGCATTTTTCTTTGGATGAAAAAGAATTTAAAAAAATGGTAGAGGCTGTTCGATTAGCTGAAGTTATGTTAGGCAAGGTTGATTACGAAATGACAGCAAAAAAGCAAAAAAGCAGAGAGTTCTCTAGATCACTTTTTATCTCAAAAGATGTTAAAAAAGGGGATTTGGTAACAGAGAAAAATGTACGTTCAGTAAGACCAGGATTTGGGTTACACCCTAAATATTATAATGAAATACTTGGCAAAAAATTTACTGGAGATTTTGATAAAGGAACTCCTTTGATAAAGGAAATGTTTTTGTAATCCCGTGCATTTCTTAAACAAAATGTTTAGTAAACTGAACACAATAAAACTCTTCACTCTTATTGTAAGAATCTCGGGGATAGGAGCTAGATTTTTACTCACATTCTTCATCACTAAAAATATTTCATTACAGTTCCAGGGTGAATATACTCTTATTTCAACTACAGTCACTTTACTCGTAATATTTTTCGGTTTAGACTTTTATGTTTATGCAAATCGTTTGATTGTTAAAAAATCTGATTCAGAGATTTATAATCTTAAGAACTCTTTAACTTTTTATTCGTTTTTTTATTTACTAACTCTACCTTTTTTTTACGTCGCATATAAAATTTTCAATGTAGATATTGTGCCATTTTGGGTTTTGTTTTTGCTAATAATATTTGAACATTTAGGCCAAGAGTTTTTCAGATATTACATTGCGTTGAAAAAGCCACTTTTAGCAAATATATTATTGTTTATCAGAACAGGGTTATGGTGTTTAATTCTAGACATTGGCTTTTTAACTCTAACCCCTTTTAAGATTTCTTTAATTAATATTGTATCACTATGGCTTGTCTGTGCTTTTTTATCATGTTTTTGTGGCTTTTATTTCTATCCGAATATTACTGAATTTTTTAAACAAAAAATTGATTTAAGGTGGATAAAAAAAGGAGTATTAGTAGGATTGGCAATGTTTTTATCTACGATCTGTTTAAAAATAATAGAGTTTTCAGATAGATATCTAATCGCATTTTTTTTGGACAAAAAAGAATTAGGAATATATTCATTATATTTTCAAATAACTAATGTAGTAAACGTAATGATATTTACTATGTATGTTTCTTTTGTATATCCTGACATAATAAAAGGAGTTCATATGAAACAAGTTGATGAATTAAATAAAGCTAAAAACACAATATTTTCCAAAACATTTGTGATTGTTGGAATTTACACCGTAGGATCTTTTGCTTTTCTACCTCTTTTTTTGAATTATATAAACAGGGAAGAATTGTATGATAAAATTCTTATTTTTTATATATTAATAATAAGCACTTTATTTTCAAACCTCAGCTTTTATAGTCATTTTGTCTTAGTAGGAGCAGAAAAAGAAAAGATGATTCTTAAAGCAACTTTGATTGCTTGTGTTTTGAATATAACTTTAAATTTTCTCTTAGTACCAACCATTGGAGTTTATGGTGCAGCAATATCATTATTATTTAGTAATTTTATGCTTTTCATTATTAAAAGAAGATTCGAGAAAAAAATGATATCCGAGTGGTGGTGATTCTTTTTAATTTTTTTTAAGCCTTAAGTTTATATGTTCAATAAGAAAATCTTGCTTTTTCCGCAAAATCAGGAACACGTGCTCAATATGTTACCCGTGGTTGAAGAATTGAAGAAAAAAGGCTTTAAATGTGTGTTTATAAATACAAGTAGTACATACCATCAAAAACTATACTTTTTTAATGAAAAGCCAATCAATATAGATGCTCTGAGTTTAAAAAAATCTTTTTATAAATTAACGGGTCTTGAAAGAATAAAGTTTTTGTTTTCAATAAAAGCTAACATTAAAGAACTTACCGAGAATTATGATTTCTTTGTCTTCGGCAATGATGGAGCTGTTCAAAGGTTAGTTACATACTATGCATTAGAAAGAAGTAAGCCATCAATTTTAATTTTAGATGGTTTGATTAGTGAATATTCATTTAAATTTTGGGATGTTATTCGATATTCAAACCAAAAATTTGAGGATTTGAAAGAATACTTTTATAAAACATTTTCTAAGAATTTATCAATCATGTTTTCTGGTAAAAAATGGAACCCGTTTTTACCAAGTATTATAGGATCCAGTAAAGTCTCTGAAATATATACTATTGGTGAACACTCTAAATCAGTATTAGAATCTTATAAAAATAAACAAACCACTATTTATTCATATGGCTTACCAAGAATGAGTAATCATTTTCATAAGGAAGAAGATGAATCATTAGAAATGATTAATAATTCTATTTGTTTTATTACTAGTGCGTATAAGTGGCATGGATTATCATATTATGATGCAAATCAACATAAAGATATTCGTCTTATTATATCAATTATTTCTAAACTTAGTCCATCAAATATTATTAAATTATATATTAAATTACACCCTAGAGAAAGTATTGAAGATTATGAGATTTATAAAGCTCATAAAAATGTTTGTTTAGTAGTTAATGAATCAATGTCTGAAAGTTTTAAAAAATATAATTTGTTTCTTAGTAACATGTCTACGGCTATTGTTGAAGGAAATATTAGAGGAATCATAGTGCATTCTATGATGTTAAACTTTCCCTATTGGAAATTTAAAGAAAGCTTTTTAGGACATGAAAATATTCAGAAAATTTTCAAGGTCGAAGATTTGGAAAAAGTTATAAAGGATACAATTTTTAAAAATAAAATAAAAATACCAAACTCTAATAATCGTTTTTTATCAGAAAAAACCAAAAACAGTGCTAAATTGATATCAGCTAACATTGAAAAGTTGATCAATCAAATGCAGAATGAAATTTAATTTAATATTTGGTTTTCATTATCCTGTATTATGAAATTTAAAAAGGAGTTTACTACATTATTTTTCACGGCACTTTTTATATGCATTTTGACATATTTTATAGCTACATTTAATTTAATTTTAGGATTAGCTTTTTTCTCTTCTCTTCTTTTTTTACTTCGGAGAAAACCAAAATTATTTTATTTATATTTTTTAATTTTTGGTCTATTTCAAAATACTTTTATTGCCATTTTTTCTGGATTTATTAATTCGATAGATTCCTTTAATCTTCTTCATGGAGTGAATTTTTTTGCTTTAGGTATGCTTTTTTTGGTTTACATCATCGAAAATAAAATGAGTTTGAGAAAAATAGATTTCATGAACGTCTCCCTATCAATATGTTTGTTACTTCTAGCTTTTTTTATCTTTGGAACGTTTCACTTTGGAATTAAAAATAGTGCATCTTATCTGAGGCTTTTCACGGCACCTATTTTTGCTTTATTTGCTGGATTGTACTTTTCAAAAAGAATAGAAAAGGATTTTTTATTTAATTCTTTGAAAAATTTATTTATAATATGTGCCATAATAGCTTTTTTCCAAGTTTTTTTTCCTAAACCAGTAGGTTACCTTTTAAATGAACTTCCGTATTATAAATTAAAGAAAGGTATTAATAATTGGGATGAGCTATTAAATTTTTATGGGAGACATAATTTATTTAATATATCATGGATTAATCTAAAGGCCGTTCGCATAGGATCATTGATTAAAAGCATGATATCTCTAGGATACTTTTTGACAATTCTAGGATTTTATTTCTACTGGCCCAAGCATAAATTTAAGTTTTTTTTGATTCTTATGACTGTTATATTAGCGGTTAATTCAAAAGGAGTTCTCCTTTTGATTTTCTTTATAGTTCTATTATATTTTTTAATTTATAAAACGAATTTATCAAAATCTCTCGCTTATATAATTTATGGGTTTTTCACAACTGCTTTTATTATTTTAGGGTATTTAAATGATAATGAACATATTTTAGGTCTAGTAAATGGATTTGGATACCTGTCTTCCTTAGGTAATGGTATAGGGTTTTCGGGAAATGTATCGGATATTTTGCTTACTTCGTGGAATGGAAAGCCCTTGAAAGATTTAGGATATTGGACACGATTTCAGAATGGTAGTGAGAGTGTTTATGGAGTATTATTTTCAAGTTTAGGAATATATTCAATTATTTATATAATTTATTTCCTAGTGATAATTTACCTTGTAAGTAAAATAAAATCGGATAACTATCACATTAGAATTTTAAAAATTTTAACGGTTGTATTGTTTGTTCAGGGAATATTTCAAGAAGAAGCATTCTCTCCTTATGCGTTCGGGCTTGTTATGTTTCTGGTAGGATTGAACTATAGTTTTACCAATACAAAAGAGAGAATACCCTAAGAACGAGCTGTCTAGTAACTTTATTCTAGATTCATTTTGATAAAGAAGAAAATTATATTTTAAGCAAACGATTATATTATATCTCAGATATATTTTTATTAGATGAAAGTAAGAAACTTTAAATTGGAAACATTTTTTTGGATGATATTTCCCTTTACTATCCCTTTAAAAGAGGATTTGAATAGCAAAGTTTTGATATTAATCATTGGTCTGTTTTTTTATTCAACCTTTAAGGAAAGGAGTTTTAAAAAACTTTCTGAACTATTTCTGTTGAAGACAAGTCAATCTAAAATTTTTGTATTGACTATTACAATGTTAATCCTAGCTTTGTTTAGTTTGGTAATTAATGGATTTACAGAAGGTTTTAAGGGAAGTAGATTATCATTCTTATTTTTATTTATCTTATTCCAAATTATTTTTCATGTTTTAACGGTAGGTGTTCTACATATAAGTATATTGACTTTTTCACTATTCGCCGGAGTATCTATCGCTGGCTTTTTCAGGTTATTCGTAGGAATACAAAGTATGTATAATGAGAACTTACAATTTTTGTTCACCAGAATTGACGTAATACCATGGAAAGATTTTGTTGATTCAAATCCGATTATTTATGGGATGTTATTGAACTTTTGCTATGTGAGTTTTTTGTTTCTTTTTAGTAAGAAGAATATCACAGCTAGACTTTTAATTATTATAATAGCTCTCTTAATTTTATTTCATCTTACTTATTTCTCTCTCTCAGGAGGGATTGTTTTTTTACTTATAAATGTAGGGTTTTTTATGGCAAAATATAATCCAAAATTATTGAAACGTAATATTGCGGTCTTAATACCATGTATGACTGCTTGCTTTTTAATCGTTTTAAGTAATAGCGGAGGGGAATTTTTTTCCAATATTGATGGAGAATCTTCAAGAATTAGAAATTACAAAACTTCTCTTAATGTAATTAAAAACAGACCTGTTCTAGGATACGGTGTAGGTAATGAACTTACCACTTTACAGCAAAATAGAAGTTCAAACTCTTGGGAATTCAAAAATAAGTATCACGCACATAATCAATATTTTGAAATGCTAATAGGTGGAGGATTTATTTATCTGATAATATTTTTAACACTTCTAGGCGTATCGTTGTATCATGGGATTCTCAATCATAACTTTATTTTAATCTTCTTCTTATTAATTATCTTCTCGATAATGTTTATTGAATCTTTGTTAGTCACTCACAAAGGTTTTATCTTCGTTGCCTTTATCTGGTCATACTTATTATATCATGAGAACAATCAATCATATCTTAAAGCAGACTAAGGTTGATAGTTTAGGACGAGATATTCCTAGTACAGCGTTATGTACATTCTTGAATCCTTATTCATACAAATTATTAAGAAAATCAAAAGTGCTTATGCATTTTGATATAATTTATTTTGATGGAATATCTCTCGTTAAACTACTTCAAACATTTGGGATAAAAATTCAAAGAAATAGTTTTGATATGACATCTCTTGCCCCAAAGGTTTTTGCTAACGCTATTGCAGATCAAAAAATGATTTATATTGTTGGTTCTACCGAAATAGCAATTCAACAGTTTAGGGAAGTTATTCTAAGAACGTATCCTAATTTACCATTAAAAGGTTGGCGACATGGTTATTTTCAAAATATAAAAGAGCGACAAAAGACTCTAGAAGAGATAAAAGCATTGTCTCCTGAAATTGTTATAGCTGGTATGGGAACACCCTACCAAGAAGATTTTTTAATTGAATTAAGGAACTTGGGTTGGGAGGGCACAGGATATACTTGTGGTGGGTTTATTCATCAAACGGCTGCAGGAATTCAGTATTATCCGCAGTTTTATGATAGATACAACTTGAGATGGTTATATAGGATAATTGATGAGCCCAAATTGTTTAAACGTTACTTTTGGCATTATCCAATTGCCTTATTTCTTTTTATAAAAGATCTTATGTTTTATAAATTTCTAAAACCTAAAAACAGTTAAATGAAAATAGCAGTAATAGGAACCGGGTATGTGGGTTTGGTTACCGGCACATGTTTGGCAGAGACCGGTAATGATGTTATTTGTGTTGATATCAATGAGGAGAAAGTTCAAAAAATGCGAAATGGGCTTGTACCTATTTACGAGCCACACTTAGACACCTTATTCGATAGAAATATTAAAGCTGGAAGATTATCTTTTAGCACCAGTCTAGAAGAAGGTATCACACATGCCGACATAGTGTTTTTAGCCTTACCAACACCTGAGGATGAAAATGGATCTGCAGATCTTTCCTATGTGCTTGATGTGGCTGACAAGATTGGTCATCTGATTACAGAATATAAGGTTATTGTTGATAAAAGCACGGTGCCTGTAGGTACTGCAGAGAAAGTTCGTGATGCTATATCAAAAAATGCAAAGTGCAATTTTGATGTGGTTTCTAATCCAGAATTTTTGAGAGAAGGGTTCGCGGTAGACGATTTTTTAAAACCTGAACGTATTGTTATTGGAGCTAGTTCTAATCGAGCGATCGAAGCAATGCAAAAATTATATAAACCTTTTGTACGATCTGGTAACCCAATACTAATAATGGATGAACGATCCGCAGAACTTACTAAATACGCTGCAAATTCGTTTTTGGCTGCCAAAATTACATTTATGAATGAGATTGCAAACTATTGTGAGCTGGTGGGAGCAGATGTAGATAAGGTACGAATAGGCATGGGTACAGATTCTCGAATCGGGAAACGTTTTTTGTTTCCAGGAATTGGGTACGGTGGCTCTTGTTTTCCAAAAGATGTAAAAGCTCTACATCAATCTGGGAAAGAAGTAGATTATAACTTCCAGATTTTAAATTCTGTCATACAAGTGAATCAGAATCAAAAAGTTTCTTTGCTTCCTAAGATCAATAAGTACTTTGATAGTACACTTCGTGGAAAAACTTTAGCAGTTTGGGGCTTGGCGTTTAAACCGGAAACTGACGACATTAGAGAGGCTCCTGCATTAGACATCATTGATAATTTGTTGAAACAGGAAGTTAAGATCAAAGCTTTTGATCCGGAAGCTATGATAAATGTGGCCAAGAAATATGGTGATAAAATACATTTTGCTAAAACGATGTACGAGGCTTTAGAAAACGCTGACGGACTTATTATTTGTACCGAATGGAGTATCTTCAGGACACCTGATTTCAAAAAAATAAAGGAATTGTTAACGAATCCTGTTATCTTTGACGGCCGTAACTTGTATGATCTTATTGATATTCAAAAAGAAAATATTGATTATATTTCTATAGGCAGAAAAGCTATTTCATGAAACGCGTACTTATAACAGGAGCAGCAGGGTTTTTAGGTTCACATTTGTGCGATCGATGCATAAAAGATGGATATTATGTTATTGCCATGGATAACCTGATTACAGGTGATCTAAAAAACATAGAACATCTCTTTAGATTAAACAATTTCGAATTTCATCATCATGATGTTACAAAATTTGTTCATGTTGCTGGGCACTTAGACTATATCCTACACTTTGCTTCACCAGCAAGTCCTATCGACTATCTTAAAATTCCGATTCAGACCTTAAAAGTAGGGTCGTTAGGCACACATAACCTTCTTGGTCTTGCCAAGGATAAGAACGCTAAAATTTTGATAGCCTCTACTAGCGAAGTATATGGGGATCCACTTGTCCATCCTCAAAATGAAGATTATTTTGGTAATGTAAACACAATTGGACCAAGAGGAGTGTATGATGAGGCTAAACGGTTTCAAGAGTCAATCACCATGGCATATCACACCTATCATGGGGTAGATACACGTATTGTTAGAATTTTCAATACGTACGGTCCCAGAATGCGCTTAAATGATGGACGCGTAGTGCCCGCATTTATCGGACAAGCGTTACGTGGTGAAGATTTGACGATCTTTGGTGATGGTTTACAAACACGCTCTTTTTGTTATGTAGATGATTTGATTGAAGGTATTGTTAGATTATTACATACTGATTACGTGTATCCGGTTAATATAGGGAATCCTGACGAAATAACAATTAAAGAATTTGCCGAAGAAATCATTAAACTTACGAAGTCAAATCAAAGGGTTGTTTATAAACCCTTGCCTATAAACGATCCGTTGCAGCGTCAACCTGATATTACAAAAGCTAAAGAATTACTTGGATGGGAACCTACGATTAAAAGAGCAGAAGGTATGCGGGAAACATTAGCTTTTTTCAAAGAGTTTTCGAGTGAAGCACTTTCTAAGAGCGAACATCGTAATTTTGATAAAATATAGACTATCTAATGAAGAGTAAATCAGGAAGATATTCAGTTTATATAAAACCGCTATTCTGTTTGGTTGATTTGTTTATTTTAAATTTTACGATTTATTTTTTTAAAGTAAATATAGCGAATTATACACTTTTCTCTATATACATTACTTCTGTTTGGATAATCTTATCTATTAAAAATGAATTTTATAATACCGAACGCTATTCCAAAATAATTCAAATTCTGGCATCATTAATAAGGCAATTTTTGATATTTGCGCTTATTCTTTATGCCTTTATTGGGTTTTTCAAACAACCAGGTATCAGTAGATTTGAGATGGGGAAATATTTTATATCCATCATAATATTGGTAACTTTTTTCAAATTTTTAATTCGGTTTCTTTTATTCAAATATCGGAAAGTTTTTGGAGGCAATATTAGAAGAGTAGTTGTTATTGGAGATAATAAAAAGATAAATCAACTAATTAAATTATTTAATACAAGACAAGATTTTGGATATAAATTTCAAAAGCAGTTTTGTGTAAAAAATGAGGGTTTTGATTTAGAAGCTTGTTTTGATTATATCGTAGAAAATGAAATTGATGAGGTGTATTGCTCCATTGCAGAATTATCAAATAATCAACTTAAGGAAATTGTTAGTTTTACAGACAACAACCTCAAAATCTTAAAATTTATACCTGATAATAAAGATATTTTTACCAAAAAATTGATTTTTAATTATTACGGGTATGTGCCAGTTTTGTCATTTCGAGAGATCCCGTTAGATATCACTATTAATAAGTTTGCCAAACGCTCATTTGACATTCTATTATCTTTGCTCGTTTTAATTTTCATATTATCGTGGCTTACGCCACTCTTAGCAATTCTGATGCAATTTGAGTCCAGAGGACCAGTATTTTTTAAGCAAAAGCGAAATGGAATAGATTACAGTGAGTTTTATTGTCTCAAGTTTCGTTCAATGAAACCTAGTTCTAGTGTAAATCAAGCAACTAGAGGGGATAATAGAGTTACCAAGATAGGTAAATTTATACGTAAGACTAGTATTGATGAGTTACCACAATTTATAAATGTTCTTAAAGGTGAAATGTCTGTGGTGGGTCCAAGGCCTCATATGGTCAAACACAACGAAGAATTTTTACAACGTGTTGATAAATTTATGGTAAGGCATTTTGTTAAACCTGGAATTACTGGTTTAGCGCAGGTAAGCGGTTTTAGGGGAGAGATTGAAACTCAAAAAGACATAATAAATAGGGTGAAATATGACATTTTCTATATAGAAAATTGGTCATTATTACTGGATATTAAAATTATCGTTTTAACCGTAATGAATGCTTTGCAAGGTGAAGAAAAAGCGTATTAGATAATTAATACTAATACACAAAAATACAATACATTAAGTATATCAAATTATCAAAACCCGTTACATGAATATTTTAATACTAGGATCAGGAGGAAGAGAACATACATTTGCTTATAAAATAGCACAAAGCGAATTATGTGATAAGCTTTACGTGGCACCAGGAAATGCAGGAACGCATGAAATAGCAACCAATATCGCTATTGCAGTAACAGATTTTGAAGCCATTAAGAAATTGGTGATCGACCAAGATATTAGTATGGTGGTGGTAGGGCCAGAAGATCCTTTGGTACTCGGTATTAAAGATTATTTTGCTGCAGACGAGGCTTTAGCCAAAGTCAAAGTAATCGGACCCTCAAAAGAAGGAGCTCGATTAGAGGGCAGTAAAGAATATGCCAAAGAATTCTTGATGCGCTACAATATCCCTACAGCAGCGTATCAAAGTTTTACCGCTGCAACGGTTGCACAAGGTAAAGAGTTTTTAAAAACTTTGAATCCTCCTTACGTATTGAAAGCAGATGGTTTAGCAGCAGGAAAAGGAGTCTTAATTCTTGAAAGCCTTGAGGAAGCGCAACAAGAACTTGATAATATGTTAACCAATAAAAAATTTGGCACTGCTAGTGAAAAGGTGGTGATCGAAGAGTTTCTAGAAGGTATTGAGCTAAGCGTTTTTGTTCTAACCGATGGTAAAAATCATATTACACTGCCGACAGCAAAAGATTACAAACGAATAGGTGAAGGTGATACTGGACTTAATACCGGTGGTATGGGGGCTATTTCACCCGTTTCTTTCGCAGAAGAGGCGTTTATGAACAAAATCGAAAAGAATATCATACAACCCACGGTAGATGGTTTGGCAAAAGAGAATATTGATTACAAAGGATTTATATTTATTGGATTGATCAAAGTAGGTGATGAGCCAAAAGTGATTGAATATAATGTGCGTATGGGTGATCCTGAAACCGAAGTAGTGTTACCCAGAATCAAAAATGACTTGGTACAGTTATTAGACAGTTTAGAGAACCATACACTTGATAAATTTGTTTTAGATTTAGATACTCGAAGTGCGACAACAGTAATGACCGTTTCTGGAGGTTATCCCGAAGATTATGAAAAGAATAAGAAAATTACAGGAATTGATCAGGTTTCTGATGCGATCGTATTTCATGCAGGAACAAAACTAGTAGAGGGTAATGTCGTTACTAATGGCGGAAGGGTTTTGGCAGTAACTGCCTTGCATACTGATTTTCAAAAAGCACTTAAAAAGTCCTATAACGAAGTCGCTAAGATTAATTTTGACGGAATTTACTATCGAAAAGATCTTGGTTTTGATTTAAACTAACAACCAAAAAAGCCGTACTATCTTAAGTACGGCTTTTTTAGATTTTTGAATTACTCTTTTTAATTCAAAAAAGAATGTGCAGTTGGATCACGATCCTCTTCATTAGTATCATTAAAATGCTTTAATTGTTTCATCCAATAAACAAAAGCAACAAAGCCTATAAGCATAAATAACCAGTTTAAAATATTGGCAGCACCCCAGCTTTCTAGCTCTAATGCTCTCAACGCATCAAACGGTAGAAAAAGCACATCAACAAAAAGAGATTCAATTCCTTCAAATAAGTCTTTCATGGTATAAGTATATATTTTATAAAAAGTAAAACGTATCTTGCTTTACGTAGTCTATAATAAATGTATTTAATTAAACAGCGACATACTCTATTCTTTGTCGCACACAAAAATATAAAAAATAGTAGTGTTATCCACCTTTTTATCCAAATCTAAGCCTATTAACTTTATAGTCATCTCACTATACTTAGTTATAATGGCATTATTAGTATCAAATAAGCAAATTTTTGAAGTATCTAATAGTCAAATTTTATATTTTTTTTCGGGAATCTTTTTATGTCTAATTAGTTTAGGCCTATTTCATTGGATTCTCAAAAAAGGTAGTTTAACTGATAAAGGTACGTATGCATTACTTATGTATGTTTCTTTATTAGGTATGGTTCCTGAAGCCATAGCACACCCAGATAAAATCGTTGCGAGTAGTCTTATGTTACTTTCGTTTTCTCAAATGGTAGATATGATGAATCATACAAAAACTAAAGCTAAGATTTTTAATGCTTCCTTATGTATAGGTTTGGCAAGTATAATTTATTTTTGGAGTATCGGTTTTATAGCGTTACTTTATTTAGGAATATATTTCTTTCGCTCATCAGATTACAGAAATTGGTTTGTTCCAGGCATTGGTTTAATAACAATCTATGTTCTGGCTAATTGCTTTACACTACTTTTTTTTGACAGATTCTACATGCCAGTACAAAATGCTGTAGTATCTTATGATGTTTTTGCTAATACATTAAACGGAGCGCATTTTTTCACACTGGGTACACTTTCAATTTGTACTATATTTTTTGTAATTATCTATGCTTTACATATTTCTAACAGACCCAATGTATATAAACCCTTGATGAAATTAGTTGTTGGTTATGTACTTATAGCTAGTATTATTATAACAATATCTCCTAATAAAGATACTTCAGAATTGATATTTATTATAGCCCCCCTGGCAATTATGGGCGCAACTTACTTACAATTGATCGGTTTTAAGCTAATAAAAGAAATTCATCTTTGGTTTTTTGCTTGTTTACCATTTCTCTTCTTTTTATTTTAACCAACATGCTTTTTTTATCATTCTTAAAATGAAATGTGATTAAACAAAGGTAGAAATGCTACGCAATAATTTTAATCAGGAATTCCAAGTAAATTATAATACCTTTGCAGCGCTAGTCTGAATGTTTTGAACCCTTTTTACAATACGAGGGCAATTAATATAGTATATAACCATACCACGTCAGACGAATTTTAAAATAATAAATAATGATATTTACACAAAAAGCTAACCGAATTTTTAAGGAAGTGATAGATACTTACCATATAGTAAATACGGTTGATCAATCCTTTAAAAATCCATATCACGCTAAAAATGAGGTGATAGAGCATTTATTATATAGAAAGTGTTGGATAGATACAGTACAGTGGCATTATGAGGATATTATTAGAGACCCTAATATTGATCCAGTGGCAGCACTCAATTTAAAAAGATTGATTGACGCTTCTAATCAAGATCGAACAGACATGGTTGAATATATCGATAGCTACTTCTTAGAACAATATCAAGGAGTGACTCCCAAAGAAAATGCAACAATTAATACAGAGAGTCCAGCTTGGGGAGTAGATAGGCTGTCAATTTTGGCACTCAAAATCTATCACATGCATGAAGAAGCTACGCGTGAGGATGCTAGTACAACACACCGCGATGCTTGTCAGAAAAAACTAGACATTCTATTAGAACAACGAGTGGATTTATCTACCGCAATCGACACTCTACTTGTTGATATATCTAATGGAGATAAATATATGAAAGTCTATAAACAAATGAAGATGTATAATGATGAGGAGTTAAATCCTGTGCTACGTGGCGAAAAATAACTCTCAAATGCATGGAGATAGTAAGCATCTTTTGGTAATACGTTTGTCTGCAATGGGAGATGTAGCTATGACAGTTCCCGTTCTTAGAGTCTTACGTTCCCAATATCCAGATCTTAAAATTACAGTCCTAACACGTAAGTTTTTTGCTCCGCTATTTAATACTATACCTACTGTAGAGATATATTCTGCAGATGTTGCTGGAGCTCATAAAGGCGCCTTGGGACTTTTTAGATTAAGTAAGGAACTAAAAGGGTTAGGGATCGATGCGGTAGCCGATCTACACAATGTATTGCGATCCAATATTTTAAAATCTTTTTTTCGCTTAAGCGGAATACCAGTTGTGCAAATAGATAAGGGAAGAGAAGAAAAAAAAGCTCTTACAAGAGCTAGCAATAAAATTTTTAAGCAGTTAAAATCTACGCATCAACGCTATGCTGATGTTTTTGAGAATTTAGGGTTTCCTATTGATTTAAGTACGCATAGTTTTCCAAATAAACCTACATTAACGCCAGAAATCCATAATATACTACCAAAATCATCAAGAAAGTGGTTAGGTATTGCTCCTTTTGCTCAATATGAGAGTAAAACCTATCCTTTTGAGTTGATAGTGAAAGTAATCGCAGCCATTGATCAATCAGATACGTTTGATATATTTCTATTTGGTGGAGGAAAAAAGGAAATAGATATATTAAATGTAATAGCAAGTAAATACCCTAATGTGGTAAATATTGCTGGCAAGCTCTCATTTGATAATGAGCTACGATTAATAGCTAACCTAGATGGTATGGTGGCTATGGATAGTGGTAACGCACATCTAGCTGCTATGTATGGTGTAAAAACCCTCACAATTTGGGGAGCTACACATCCCTTTACTGGATTTGCTCCATTTGCTCAACCTATAGAGCATGCCATATTGCCTGATTTAAATAGGTATAATAGAATTCCAACATCAATTTATGGAAATAAGGTTCCACAAGGGTATGAGAAGGTAATGCATTCCATTAAACCCGAGAATATAATTTCTACTATCTACGATAAGTTATAAAAATTAGTATACTCTAATAGTGAGTATATAATACTTGATAGAAAGTAATAAAGTAGTTTTTAAAGTATTAATTAACAGGTTGTTAGGTAGTTATTATTGAATAAATATCTATTTTGGTTTTATACAAGTAACTTTTAAAACCTAATATTATGAAAAATCTTGAAAGACTAAAGCAATTTAATTACCGTACATTAGATCGTAAAGAGACTGGTGTTATAAGAGGAGGTTTTGAGTCGTGTGTAACCATTAGAGCAAATTGTTACTCTCGATGTGGAGGTGAGAATGCCTGTTATTTTAATTGTCTTACCGATGCAAATTGTCCTTTTATAGGAAGAATAAATTATGTATTATAAATTTTAGAATAAAAGGGTGTAACATATTAATTACACCCTTCTTTATATTTTAAACATCATCAAAATCAACTTTAATAGTAGCTGAGGTTGGATGTGCTTGACATGCCAAAATTAGACCTTCAGCAATTTCACCATCGGTAAGAATACTGTTTTTTTCCATAACTGCAGTACCTTCGGTAACTTTACAAATACAAGAACTGCAAACACCACCTTGACATGAATAGGGAGCATCGATATTTTTATCAAGTGCTGCATCCAAAATTGTTTTTTTCTGGTCCATTACAAAGGTAGTCTCTTCATCATCAACAAGTACTGTGATAGAGGTCTTTCCATCTAATGCTGCGTCAATTTCAGTTGAATTTGAACTTGCAGTAAATAACTCAAAATGAATGTTATCTTTGGATACTCCTTGCTCTTCTAACAGCTGCGTTACTATGGATATCATACTTTCTGGACCACACAAAAAGAAAGAGCTGATAGCTTGATCCTTAAACTTATTTTTTAAAATAAAGTTAACTGTAGATTTTTCAATACGACCAAAATGACTCCCGGGTTCTTGAGTACGACTGTAAAAAAACTCGATAAATAAACGATCTGGATTTGCGACTTGCAAAGCTAATAACTCTTTGAAAAATATGGTTTCAGCAGGAGTTCTATTACCATAAGCCAAAATAAATTTACTAGAAGGCTCATTTTCTAAAACAGCTTTAATCATACTTAAAATAGGAGTAATACCGCTGCCTGCTGCAAATGCTGCATACGTTTTTTGATTGCTAGAATCTGTGACAAGTTTAAAATTTCCTTCAGGGATATGAACGTGTAGTGAATCTCCCACCTTCAAAATATTGTTGGCATAGGCAGAGAAAGTCCCACCCTCAATTTCTTTGACAGCTACTCTCAATGCTTGGCTATTGGGAGAACTGCACAACGAATAAGCCCTTCGTATTTCTTCCCCATTTATAGAAGTCTTAAGCGTTACATACTGACCTGCGGTGAATTTAAATTTTTCTAGTAAATCTGTTGGAATTTCAAACTCAATAGAAACAGCCTTTGGAGTTTCTCTGATAATGTTCTTTACTGTAAGTTTATAAAAGTCTGACATCTTTGTAATTATATAATCCACTATTAAACTAAAGTTTTACTTCTTGATAAAAGAACATGCTGTGTTTAATAAATAGCGTAAATTTCTAACCCTAAAATTTTTGACAAAAATAATAAATGCAGAACGAGCAGTTTCAATTTGGAATGAAAATTTATACAACAGCATCATAATAATGTTTTATTAGTCAAATTGTATCAAAGATTAGAATCAAATTGACAGATCAAATAGTCCTAATAAAAATGTTGGAAGTTTCTAGTACCCTAGATAAAAAGCTATAAACAATTCACTAATTTACAATAAGAAATGTATTTTTACAGTTCTACTCACTTAAGTGAGGCAATAATTGGTTTGTGAATACAACAAATACTGTCAATTTTAGTTATTGATCATAAATACTACAGCTTTTGAAATTTAAATTTTTACAAATATTTGGCTTTGTTATTATCCTTATTACAGGATTGGCATGTTCACGTAAAAAAGATAAGTTCATAAATAGAGTGTGGCATGATGTTACAACAAAGAACAATACATTATATAATGGGCGTATTGCTTATGATCAGGGAAAAGAAGAAATCGTAAGATCGTATAATGATAATTTCTGGGAATTGTTACCTGTAGAACGGCTTACCGTAAGTGAGGATGTAAGATTACCAAACGAAGTACTTAATGAAAATTTTGACCGAGCTGAAGAGAAAGCCGTAAAAGCAATACAAAAGCATAGTATGCTTATCGATGGTAGAGAACGCAATCCAAAGATAGATGAAGCTTTTTTACTTCTGGGGAAAGCACGTTATAATGAGCAAAGATTTATACCAGCATTAGAAGCATTTAACTATATACTATATAAGTATCCTACTAGTAACACTATTAATCACGCAAAAGTTTGGAGAGCCAAAACCAATATGCGATTAGATAATAATCAAAAGGCTATTGATGATCTCAAAAAAATGATCAATGAAGAGTTTTTGGATACCGAGGATTATGCAGATGCCACAGCGATGATTGCACAAGCATTTATCAATTTAAAAAAAACTGATTCAGCTATTACGTATATTAATAAAGCAGGTGTTCACACAAAAAATAATGAATATAAAGGAAGATATTATTTTATTAAAGGTCAGTTATTAAATCAGCTTAATTACAAGGATAGTGCCAACAGTGCTTTTACACAAGTTATAGATTTAAATAGGAGAACATCCAGAGCATATCTTATCAATGCTCATATGGCACGCGCACGTAATTTTGAGTATTCGCCTAATACAAATGCGATTTTGTTAGAAGAATTAGAGAAATTAGAAAAAAATAGAGAAAACAGGCCATTTCTAGATCGTATTTTTAATCAGAAAGCGGTATACTATGCTGCTATAGACTCTATGCAATTAGCGATTGAAAATTATAATAAATCTTTGAGAACCAATTCAAAGGATACATATCTCGAATCCCTTAACTACAAAGCTTTGGGTGATATTGAGTTTGATAGTAAAGAATATGCACTTGCAGGAGCATATTATGATAGTACTTTGGAGCGGATGAATGTTAATTCAAAAAAATATCGTACGCTCAAAAAGAAAAGAGATAATCTTGATGATGTTATTTTATATGAAGGCATAGCAAAAGTGAATGATAGTATTTTAAATGTGGTTGCTATGTCGCCTTCACAAAAAACAGCATACTATTCAAAATATACCGACAGTATCAAGGCCATTGCAGTTGCCAAACTAGAAGCAGCCGAGGTTGAACGTATAAAAAGTGCTTTACCCTACGAGTCACGATATAATCCAAGAACTCCTAAAGCTGTTGGAGGTTCTAATACAGAAGGCACATTTTATTTCTATAATCCAACTACAGTTGGTTTCGGGAAAACCAGTTTCAAAAGAATGTATGGTAATCGAGAGTTGCAAGATAATTGGAGAATATCTAGTATAACAAATCCATTGAGTGTTCAAGTAGCCGAAACAGTAACTGAAGATGTATATGATATTGATCAGGATCCTCTCTACGACCCACAAACTTATATAGATCAACTCCCAACATCGACTGTTGCCATCGATAGTATAAAAAAAGAGCGCAATTTTTCATATTATCAATTAGGAATTATTTACAAAGAGAAATTTAGAGAATATGATTTGGCAATTGATAAACTTAATTTTTTACTTGAGCATCAACCCGAACAACGGTTAATAGTTCCAGCAAAATACAACCTATATAAAATTTATCAACTAAGAGAAGAAGACGCATTAGCAAATAGTATAAAAACTTCTATTATTAATGATCATGGTACTTCACGGTATGGAAAAATTTTGCAAAATCCAGAACGAGCTTTAGAACAAGATAAAGAAAGTCCCGAAGCTATATACAATCAACTGTATCTGCGTTTTAAACAACAGCAATACGATGCTGTAATTGTGCAAAGCGATAAAATGATAGCGCAATTAGACAGCGAAGAATATATACCCAAATTTGAATTATTAAAAGCTCAAGCAATAGGGCGTTATAGAGGTTTAGATGCGTACAAAAAAGCGCTTAATTATGTAGCCTTAAATTATCCGCAAAGTCCAGAAGGAAAAAAAGCGCAATCAATTTATCAAACAGCAGTACCTCAATTAGAGAATAAAATGTTTTCGCAGGATATAGAGGATCAAAATAATCATAAATTAGTTTATCCATTTTCTAACTTTGGGGATAATCAAATCACGCAATTAAAAGAAACTGTTCAAAACATCCTTAAAGAACTAAGATATGATAAAATGAAAGTATCTATAGATGTTTATAATGATAGTCAACAACTCTTAGTAATTCATACAAAAAGAAACAAATTAGGGGCCGAAGGATTAGCTGAGTTACTAAGTATTGGTAAAACAGAAAACACCACAGGAGTTGATCTTTCTAACTGGAATAGAAAAAAGAAATACTATCCTGCTATCAAAGCAGCATACTTTGTAATCGCATCACCAAATTATCGAATTCTCCAAATTCATAAAAACTTGGAGCATTATAATGAATTAGTGTCAAATCAATAATTAAAATAGAATTATCATGTTTTCAGACAACAAAAAAGGGCGAGATCATAGCGCAACGGCAGATTACTCTAAGAATCAAAATAAAATCTCAGAAGGAACCAAAATTGTTGGAGATGTAATTTCTGAAGGAGGTTTTAGAGTAGAAGGAACTATCGAAGGTACATTTAAAACAACCGGAAAAGTTGTTGTAGGTAAGTCGGGTCTTATAAAGGGAACATTAGAATGCTCTGATGCTGATTTTGAGGGTAGCTTTTCTGGGACCTTATTAGTATCAGGAACTTTGTCATTAAAACCAGATTCAGTTATTGATGGAGAGGTAACAGTAGGTAAACTTGCGGTAGAACCAGGTGCTACTTTTAACGCTTCCTGTGTTATGAAGGGTGGAGTAAAATCAATAATTAACCAAGATGAAAAAAAGCAGGAGTCAACCAAGGAGCAAGGCAAATCAGCTTAAGCAATACGCCAAATATACTACCATTGGTATCCAAATGTTAGCAATTATCGTTGGAGGTTATTATTTGGGAGTTTATATCGACGAAGCAAAAGGATTCGCTGAGCCTTTCTATGAAAAATGGATAGGGCTAGCAGCTGTATTTCTTGCGATAGCCTCAGTAATTTGGCAAGTCGTTAAAGTAAAATAGATACCTTGTGCAAATGCCACACAGATCCTTATAGCTCATTTTTAAAATTTGTTGCTACACGCATCATAAAACAAAGCGATTGACTAAACATTCAATTATAAAGAAAATCTTGCCCATTCTGGCGGGCGCAACTGTGCTGTTTACAACCCATCGCTATGTAATAGCAGATACTCTAGAACTACAGGCAAAAGATTCAATAGTAGCCCAACATATCTTTTTTTTAAGTTTAATAGTTTTAACGTTCTTTTCTACAGCTATAACATATTTGTTTTCACCCAAAAATACAGGCTTTGTCTTTTTGGGGTTATTACTAGCAAAAATGATTATCGCTTCATTTTTTGTCTACCAAATGGGATGGTTTGATAGTGTAGAATTTTGGAATGATAAACTAGTCTTTCTAGTGTGCTATTTTTTGTATACAATACTTTTAATCAAAATAATTATTCCCTTTTTAAAGCAAATTTAATCTTACTAGTAGCACATAGATACAGGTCTCATTTCTAACAATAAGCAAATGAGTCAAGGTATTAGCATTGTTAAATTGAGAATTTATTATAAAAAGCTATGTTTATTGATAATTATTAATGTACTTTTGCAGCCAAATTCAGAACTTACAAAAAACACCAGAATTTAGCAAATGAAAGTATTATATAGACCCTTCAGTTGTATAGTAGTTCTTCTACTTTTTTTTATGAGTTCAACTACCTACGCGGGATCTACTAGCGATGGAGGTACTTCGCAAGGAGGAAACCCAGTAGATACTAAAGAGGAGATTGACGCGTACATCAAACATCACTTACAAGATTCTCACGATTTCGTTTTCTATACTGATGGTGAAACCAATACACATTATGGATTTCCACTTCCTGTTATTTTATGGGATGATGGATTACAAGTATTTATGTCCTCTAAATTTCATCACGGTGAAACTGTAGCAGAGGTAAACGGAAATTACTATACCTTATATCATAGCAAAATATATAAATTAGACGGACCTGATGATGAGTTGGTGATTGACGAAGCTGGTCATCCAACAAACCCAAGACCTTTGGATTTTTCTATAACAAAGAGTGTAGTTGGGATGCTATTGGCTGGTTTATTAATGGTTTTAGCATTTTCAGCGTTGGCTAGAGGTTATAAAAAAGGACCAATTCCTACAGGTTTTGCTAGAGTTTTAGAGCCATTGGTAATTTACGTGAGAGATGAGATTGCGAGACCTAATATTGGTGAGAAAAAATATCGCAAGTATATGGGATTCCTTTTAACGGTATTCTTCTTTATCTGGATCTTGAATTTATTAGGAATGACTCCATTAGGATTCAATGTAACAGGTAACATTGCAGTAACAGTTGCGTTAGCAGTATTTACATTTTTTATAGTACAGTTTAGTGGTAACAAAGAGTACTGGAAGCATATTTTCTGGATGCCTGGCGTACCAGTTCCTATGAAAATTATTTTGATGCCCATAGAGATTTTAGGAATGTTGACAAAACCGTTTTCTTTATTGATACGTTTGTTTGCTAATATGACTGCTGGACACTTTGTGGTAATGAGTCTAATCGCATTAATGATTTTACTTAAAGCACAGTTTGGCGCCGTAGGATCAACAGGGATATCGTTAGTGTTAACGCTTTTTATAACGTTAATTGAAATATTAGTTGCATTTTTGCAAGCCTTTATTTTTACAATGTTATCAGCATTGTTTATTGGGATGGCCGTAGCCGAGCACGACCATCATTAATTAAGAATTAGAATTTGTTTAATTATATAAATCATTAGTATGTACAATTTAATTGGAGCAGGATTAATCGTAATCGGAGGAGGAATCGGATTAGGTCAAATTGGAGGAAAAGCAATGGAAGGAATTGCTCGTCAACCTGAGGCTGCTGGTAAAATCCAAACAGCAATGATTATCATCGGAGCACTTTTAGAAGGTTTAGCATTTGGTGCATTAATCTTAGGAAAATAATTCCTAGAAAGTATAAACAATTCCTGTAACGGTTGGTTGCAGGAATTGTTTAAAATTAAACAAAAGTATAAATACAAAGTATAGCAATAATGAATCTTTTACACGATTTTTCTCCCGGATTGTTTTTTATGCAAGCCATCATTTTATTGATTTTAATCTTTTTAATGAGAAAATTTGCATGGAAACCAATTCTCAATAGTTTAAATGACAGAGAAGAAGGTATTCAAGGAGCACTAGATGCTGCTGAAAATGCTAAGAAAGAATTACAAAATCTACAAGCGGATAATGAGCGTATCATTAAAGAAGCACGTGCAGAACGTGATAATATGCTTAAAGAAGCGCGCATTTTAAAAGAAACTATGCTTACCGAGGCAAAAGACGAAGCGCAACAAGAAGCTAATAAAATTGTGGCGCAAGCTCAAGAAACTATCGAAGGTGAGAAAAAAGCGGCAATAGCAGAGCTTAAGCAGCAAGTAGCAGCGATCTCAATCGAGATAGCAGAAAAGGTAGTAAGAAAAGAATTAGACAATAAAGAAAACCAAATGAATTTGGTTGATTCTATGTTGGGAGATGTTACTTTAAACTAGATTAGTTATGAGTAGAGCAGCAGTACGTTACGCAAAAGCAGTTTTAAGTCTGGCGCAAGAACAAAAAGCAACCGAAAGTATTCAACAGGATATGAATAGTATTATTGATACTATAGATGCTAACGCAGAATTGCGTATGTTGCTAAACAGTCCATTATTTAATAATGAAGTTAAGCGTGAATCTTTACGTCAGATCTTTAAAATCACAACCAATACTACACAAAATCTTTTTGATGTATTGATTGCAAACAAAAGAGTGTCTTCGTTAAAAGAAGTAGCAAAGCAATATACTACTTTGTATAACAAACTTAACAACACACAAGTAGCAACAGTCACATCGGCTGTGCCGCTTAGTGATGCTATGCGTACTAAAGTGTTGGCTAAAGTGAAAGAATTTACAGGGTACAATGCAACTATCGAGAATATCGTTGATGAAAGTATTATAGGTGGATTTATCCTACGTGTTGGAGATTTGCAGTATAATGCAAGTGTAGCAAGTAAGTTAACTTCGTTAAGAAGAGAATTGAGTAATTAAAAGTAAAACTAATAATAAGGGAATAAGTAATACAACTTGTTCTTCTAAACTATTATAAAATGGCAGAAGTGAATCCTGCTGAAGTTTCAGCAATATTAAAACAACAATTATCTGGTTTTGAAGCTACGGCTTCGCTAGAAGAGGTAGGAACGGTATTACAAGTAGGTGATGGTATCGCTCGAATCTACGGTCTATCTAATGCTCAATATGGAGAATTAGTGCAATTTGAATCTGGATTAGAGGGGATCGTTCTAAATCTTGAAGAGGATAATGTTGGGGTAGTACTTTTAGGTCCTTCTACAGAGGTTAAAGAGGGTGTTACTGTAAAACGTACACAACGAATTGCATCTATTAACGTAGGTGAAGGTATTGTAGGACGTGTAGTAGATACATTAGGTGCTCCAATTGATGGGAAAGGTCCTATCGCTGGAGAAACCTTTGAGATGCCACTAGAGCGTAAAGCTCCTGGAGTTGTGTTTCGTCAGCCAGTAACCGAGCCTTTGCAAACAGGAATTAAATCTATCGATGCGATGGTACCTGTAGGTAGAGGTCAGCGAGAGCTTGTTATTGGTGATCGTCAAACCGGTAAAACTACTGTTTGTATCGATACGATCCTTAACCAAAAAGAATTTTATGATGCTGGTGAGCCAGTATATTGTATTTATGTAGCTATAGGACAAAAAGCATCTACCGTTGCTGGTATTGCAAAAGTTCTTGAGGACAAAGGTGCTATGGCGTATACAACGATTGTAGCTGCAAATGCATCTGATCCTGCTCCAATGCAGGTATATGCTCCTTTTGCTGGTGCAGCAATCGGTGAGTATTTTAGAGATACAGGTCGTCCAGCATTAATTATATATGATGATTTATCAAAACAAGCAGTAGCATATCGTGAGGTATCTTTATTATTACGTCGTCCACCAGGACGTGAGGCATACCCTGGAGATGTTTTCTATCTTCACTCTAGATTATTAGAGCGTGCCGCAAAAGTTATTGCAGATGATACGATTGCAAAAGACATGAATGATTTACCTGATTCTTTAAAGGGTAAAGTAAAAGGTGGAGGTTCATTAACAGCATTGCCAATTATTGAAACACAGGCGGGTGACGTATCTGCATATATTCCTACGAACGTAATTTCGATTACAGATGGTCAGATATTCTTAACGTCTGATTTATTTAACTCTGGAGTTCGTCCGGCAATTAACGTAGGTATTTCGGTATCTCGAGTTGGTGGTAATGCGCAGATTAAATCCATGAAAAAAGTAGCAGGTACTTTAAAACTGGATCAGGCACAGTTTCGTGAATTAGAGGCATTTGCTAAGTTTGGATCAGACCTAGATGCGGCAACCTTAAATGTTATCGAAAAAGGAAAGCGTAATGTTGAGATCTTAAAGCAAGCTCAAAATGATCCTTTCACGGTAGAAGATCAAGTTGCAATCGTTTACGCAGGTTCTAAGAATTTGTTACGAGATGTTCCTGTAAATAAGGTAAAAGAATTTGAAAAAGATTATTTGGCATATCTTAATGCAAAGCATAGAGATAGCTTAGATCTTTTAAAAGCTGGAAAACTAACTGACGAAGTAATTGATGTTTTAGTAACGGCTTCAAAAGAGATTTCGGCAAAATATAAGAACTAATTTAGAATATTGAATTCAAAATTCAGAATTCAGAATTGATTGTTTTAAGAAATGGCAAATTTAAAAGAGTTACGTAATAGAATTACTTCTGTATCTTCAACGATGCAAATTACCAGCGCCATGAAAATGGTATCTGCTGCAAAGTTGAATAAGGCACAGTCGGCTATTACTGCGATGCGTCCTTATGCAGACAAATTAACCGAATTGCTACAAAACTTAAGTGCAGCATTGGATAATGATAATGGTAGTTCATATGCAGAGCAACGCGAAGTAAATAAAGTATTGGTGGTAGCGATTGCTTCAAACAGAGGACTGGCTGGAGCGTTTAATACAAATATTATTAAAGCTGTACGTGATATTTATACAAATCAATATGCTGGTAAGCAAGTTGATTTTATAACGATCGGTAAAAAGGTACACGATATAGTAGCCAAATCTCATACAATTGTTGCTAATAAAAGTTCTTTATATGATGATTTAACCTTTGCCAACGTAGCTGATATAGCAACCGATATTATGGATCGCTTTACCAAAGGAGACTATGATAAGGTGCTTGTAGTATACAATAAGTTTAAAAATGCAGCTTCTCAAATCGTAACAACCGAACAATTTTTACCAATTGTTCCTATCGCTAGTGAAGAGGCTACTGCCAGTGTTGATTATATTTTTGAACCGTCAAAAGAGGAAATTGTAGAGCAATTAATTCCGAAGATGCTAAAGATGCAATTGTATAAGGGAATACGAGATTCTTTTGCCTCAGAGCATGGTGCACGTATGACAGCAATGCATAAAGCTACAGATAACGCTACAGAGCTTAGAGATGCGCTTAAATTATCCTATAATAAAGCAAGACAAGCTTCTATTACTAATGAGATCTTAGAGATCGTTGGTGGTGCAGAAGCACTGAACGGATAAGTATTCATTATTCAAATACATTAAAAGCCCGCTTTATGCGGGCTTTTTTAGTTTTATAATCTATTTCACCGTAGTGAGTGTGAGGTTTTGCCGTTGCTGAAATCAACTCAGAAGTGTTAATATTGTCATAATCAACCTAACTCACCTCACCGATTGTTGTCAGTATTAGTGTAGGCTTCAAAATAAAAACTGTTTCTGTTTATATTAAATATATTTGTTACAATTAATTTTTAAAACCTTATAATATTAAAAAAACATTTTTGACCTTAGGATTAATAGTAATTGCATATACTTCTTATGCAATGAACACAAGTGAAGAATTAACCGTAGCAAAAGAAGCTAACATAGAAACCGTAGAAGAAGATGACGTTTGTACCAGAATAAATAGATATTTTGATGAACACGGAGTTCTTGTAAGAATAGAAGAAGTACCGTGCTAGATATTGTAGACAAATAATTTACAAAAAGAGGTGGATTATTTTAAAAAAAAAAATTAATATCATGACTAATCTAAAATTAATAGTTTTTATATGTGCATTCTCTTCAGGGTTATTTTCTACCGTGAAAGCCCAAAAGGAATTAAGTGGAGAAGTAACATATAACTTCATTGTTGCCAATCCAGACGGAACTACCTTTACTAATCCTTACACGCTTTATTTTGACCCACATAAATCTTTATACACAAAGAGTGGAGAGATTAGACAGCTAAAAATAAGTGATGAAAACGAATCGGAGTTTGATGCAGGCCAACAAGCTAAAACTACTATAATTAAAAGTAATAATCCTGAGCCTTATTACTATATCAACACTGAAAATAGAATATTAATTTTCAGAGAAACTGTCGCGAATAAACTTTTTATTGTCAAAGAATCTTTTACCACTATTGATTGGGTTTTACAGAAAGAGACTAAAAAGATTGGAAAATATAACTGTCAAAAAGCAATAGCGGATTATAAAGGCAGACAATGGACGGTTTGGTTTACTACAGAAATCCCGGTTACTCGCGGTCCATGGAAACTGAGAGGTCTACCTGGATTGATTTTAGAAGCGACTGAAAATCGTGACAAGTTTTCTTTTTACGCCGAAACGGTTAATTTGAATCCCGATGACCTCTTAATACAAGAAAAGTTAAAAGAACCAATAATTGATAATTTAAGTACTAATGAATCCTATGTGGGAGCGCTTAAAAGTAAGTACGACGATATCAGTGCCATGATACAAGCATCTTCGCCTAGGGGAACAAGAAGTATCGAGCACTGCGAGATATGTCCAGATCCTAAAAATTTAAGTTTAGAAGTTTATGAATAATTGAAAATGGCCTATGAAAAAGTATATTATCTTACTATTTATATTTGTTATTGCGCAAAATTTCGCTCAAAAGAATAGTAAAGGAATTGTAACATATAGTCAAGTAATTAATAATCCTGACGGAAGTAGGTTTGCCTCTCCGTATAAGCTTTATTTTGATGCTAACAGATCTTTTTTTGAAAGATTAGGAACAGCAAAGCGGATGGACAACGAATTTAATAAAAAGAATAATAGCACTGGACAACAAGTAAGTAGTACAATTTTGAAAACTAATTTACCTCTTAATTATTATTACACAAATACACTAAAAAATATATTGATTTTTAGAGAAAACGTTGTAATGAAAAATTACATTGTAAAAGATAGTATGGAGGTACTCCCATGGAAGTTGCATAAAGATCAAAAAAAAGTTAGCTCCTATACTTGTCAAAAAGCAACAACAGATTATAGAGGCAGGCAATGGACGGTTTGGTTTACCACGGAAATCCCAATCACTCATGGTCCATGGAAATTGAGAGGTTTACCAGGTTTGATTTTGGAAGCTAATGAAGCCAGTGGCAAATATGAATTTATAGCGCATACGATTAGGTTAGATCCTAATGATAAAATTATTAATGATACTTTAAAAATTCCAAACACTACAGATATGCAGGACATGGAAATTTATAAAATGGCGTTAAAAAACAAGGACAAGGACTTGTCTGCTATGGTCTTAGCTACCTTACCTAGAGGAGGAAAAGTACGAAGGGGTTGCGACACCTGCCCGGATAGAAAAAATTTTAATCTGGAGATTTATGAATAAAAAAAAGTGACCTATGAAAAAGTATATTTTCTTACTATTTATATTTGTTATATGGAAAAATTTTGCTCAAAAGAATAGTAAAGGCATTGTTGAGTATGACAATATTATCAATAATTCCAACGGAGTTTCTTTCGCATCACCTTATACATTGTATTTCAATAAGGCAATTACACTCTATACAAAGGTCGGCGAGGTTGCAGAAATAGGAAATGAAGCGGACCAGTCAGCGATTGGGTCTGACGGCAGTGAAATAAAGGTAGAGAAGAATATAATTAAAAGTAGTTCTCCGCCACCATATTACTACACCAATACCAACACAAACGAATTGATTTTTAGAGAGTCTCATGTGCAGAAACTATATGTAATAAAAGATAGTATAGAAATAATCCCTTGGAAATTACATTCAGATACTAAAAAAATAGGAGAATATAACTGTCAAAAAGCAACTACTCAATTTAGAGGTAGGAATTACACAGCTTGGTTTACAACAGAGATTCCAGTCTCTCATGGCCCGTGGAAATTGAGAGGTTTACCAGGTTTAATTATAGAAGCGTATAATGAAAGCGGTAAGTACGAGTTTAGAGCCACTACAATAAACTTGAATCCTAACATTGACGATGTTTATAAAAAGCTAATCAAACCTGATATCACTAAAATACAAGGTATGCAAGTTTATATTAACGCTCTTAAGAGTAAACATGAAGATATTATGTCTAGTATTCTAGCAAGATTACCAAAAGGAGCAAAACTACTTACAGATTGTGAATTTTGCCCTAAACCCGAAGATCGTAGCATAGAAATTTATAAATAGAACTCTAGTATCTTACAATTAATCTTGAAAAGAATAAAACTATCAAATTATTGTCATTGCCTAATGTTCTTACTATTAGGCAATTTTTTATCGGCTCAATCTATTGTATCTGGTGTGGTAACTGATTCTATTGCGCAGCCAATTCCTTCAGCAAATGTCTATCTTAAACGTGTTTCTAATCAAGCGATCATTGCTTTTGCGTATACAAATACCAAAGGTGCATATACCATACAAACCGATGCAATCGATTCGTTATTGATTAGTTTTTCTGCCCTTGGCTATGCTACCCAAGAAGTGCCTATCCTATTAGATAAAAATTCACTACAAGAACACAACGCACAGCTTTTTACCACCTCGTATGCATTAGACGAGGTTGTGATCTCTGCCGAACGTGCGATTACTGAAAAAAAGGACACAATCGTATTTAATGCAGCCTCCTTTAAACAAGGAGAAGAAAGCGTGGTGCAGGATTTACTGAAAAAACTACCCGGAGTGGATGTGAGTGATACAGGAGTGATCAAAGTAGATGGTAAGGAAGTAGAAAAGGTAATGGTCGAAGGGGATGATTTCTTTAAAAAAGGCTACCGATTGTTAACCAAAAACTTAGATGTTAATGCAGTTGATAAAGTAGAAGTTTTGCGGCGCTATTCTGGAAATAGACTACTTCAAGGGATTGAAGAAAGTGAAAAAGTGGCCATCAATCTCAAACTTGATGAAGGATTTAAACGCGATTGGTTCGGGAATCTCTCTCCGGCATACGGAGTAGTGTCAGAGAATCGGTATGATGTGGATGCAACGCTTTCCAGTTTTGGTAAAAAAAATAAATACTTTCTTATCGGAAGTCTTAATAATATTGGCGTGGATGCTTCTGAAGATATACAGGGATTAATAAATCCACAATCTTATACGGAGGAAGTGGGAACTGTGGGAGAAGATCAACGAGTAAATTCATTAATTTCTTTGGACACAGAAGTTCCCGGATTAAAAAAAGAACGCACTAATTTTAATGATGCCGAATTAGTATCGCTTAATACAATTTTTAAAATCAATTCAAAAGTAAACATAAAACTCCTCGGGCTTTTCAATGGCGATGATGCACAGTTTAATAGGAATAGTGAAGATACCTTTGTAGGTAATAGCATATCTTTTACAAATTTAGAAACCTATCAACAGCGTAAGGCGTCTACCATTGGCTTTGGTCGAGCAGAACTCATCTATGATATTTCTAATTCAAAAGTATTAGAGTATGAAGGGAAATATACTATTTCAGATGAAAACTCAAATACCAATGTCATTTTCAATACAGTTCCAAATAGTGAAAACTTATCCACTACCGCTGATTTTCATGATCACAACTTAAAATATAGCTATCGTTTCAAAGTGAATAAGGTATTGCTACTAACTGCAAGATATCTCAATGAAAAGAAGCCTCAATCATATACAAGTGATCGGTTTTTATTTGATGAATTATTTCCTTCTGCAGAAAATGTGGAAGGAGTACTACAATATAATAAAAGCAATTTCTGGTATTCAGGTTTTAAAGCACTTGTCATAGATCGTAAAAAGAATAAGGATGTTTTACATTATAGTATAGGCTACAATGTACGAGAGGATGATCTACAAAGTGATTTTATACTACAGGAGACTACAGGAACGTTTTTTGAACCAGATGCATATAAAAATAGAACAAGTTACACTACTCAGGATCTGTATGTGCATGCAGAATATAGAAAAAAAATCGAAGATTTTGGAGTCACTCTTGATCTCGAAGGACACCAACTATATAACGAATTAGAAACAGTTGATAAAACGCAGCAAGAGACTCCAGCGTTTCTTAACTCAAAATTAAAAATAGACTGGGAAATAAACAAAACAAATAAGTTATTTGGTTTTATTCAAAATTCATCAAGTAATGCTACTATTGGAGAAGTGTATCCCCAGTATGTACAGACTGGATATCAAAATTTTGAGCGAGGTCTGGGCAACTTTAATCAGCAACAAGCAACCCAGATATTTACGGGCTATACTCTTGGTAATTTTGGAGATCGATTTATAGCAAATGTATCATTAGCTTATACCAAGCACCACAATTTCTTAAGTACAGATGCTCAAATCACACAAAATGTGATACAAAGTACAAAATTACGTATTCCGAATCGTGAATTTTATAGTGCCAACGCCAGATTAGAACGCTACATGAAGTTTATTCGAAATAACATCAAAATTAAATTATCGTACTCAAAATCCGAATTTAAAAATAGAGTCAACGGTCTCAATCGAAGCATAGAGAATCAAAATTATCGGTATGGATTTGAGCTGCGATCAGGATTTCGCGGTATTTTCAATTATCATTTTGGTACTACCTGGAACCTTCAGAAAATTTATAGTAATAATAAAAATACAAGAGCACAAAACACTTCATTCCTAGATCTTTATTTTGTGTTGAACCCAAAACTCAACTTGCAATTACAAACAGAACGCTACTATTTTAATAATATTCAAAATGACAAGAACGCCTACTATTTTGCCGATTTAGAATTAAAATATCAACCTGGTAATAGTAACATGAGTTTTATGCTTATTGGTAAGAATTTGTTTAATACAAATACGTATAGAAGCTTCACAGTAACCGACACCTATATATCAACTACGGCATATCGTGTGTTGCCCCGCTACCTGATGTTAAAAGTGAATTTAAAATTTTAACTGCCAAACTCAGTTGGTTTTTTCCTTTGGTATTACTTTTGTTCTTAACTTAAACAAATCATTTAATACCAGTATTATGCAAGCTTTTTTAAGTACCTTAAGTGTTATATTATTGCTGTTCCTAACCACGGAATGCGCTTCAATTAATACCATGGATCAAACATCCCCAATATCGCTTAGCGATGCATATTATCAAGAGCTCTTTCAAAATAAGGAAATAGTTAGTCAGGGATATGCTATTATTTTTCCGTCCAACGAAATCGAAGCAATTACTATCTCACATCTTTATTTTAAAGGAAAAAAGATTGACTTACAATATGATTTAAGTACCAAAGCTTATATTGGCCGATATATGTTTCCTAAAAAAGAAGATTTGGTCATGAGTGCAGATCCTCGAAAAGAATTTGGCAATAAATTACCTGTAATCGAAAAGAAAATTCCTTTTGAATTACAAAAAAATGAAGCAATTTTAGCCTATGAAAAAGATGGAGCTATGCATTTCTATAAAATCACCAACCTTCCTAAAAAAATGTAAAAAAAGGATTTAAAACCATAGCACTGGATAAAAACTGTATTTTTACAGCAATAACCTATAGCTATTGAGTACTTTTCAACGTTTATTTAAGCAAACCTTTGTCTATGGATTGGCTACCGTGTTACCACGAATGCTATCATTCATACTAGTTCCCTTGTATACAGATATTTTACCTGCCGATGAGTATGGTAAAATCTCTTTTGTGTTTTCTTATATTGTTATGTTCAATGTGCTATTAGCATACGGTATGGAAACCGCGTTTTTCAGATTTTTCAATACAGCATCTAATAAGAAACGTGTAACTAGTACATCTACGCTTTCTATAGCTATTAGTTCTTTTGTAATCATAGCGGTAGGTTTTGTTTTTAAAGCTACGATTGCTCTTTGGCTGCAAATCAAACTTGAGTATTTCGAACTTGTACTATGGATTCTTCTTTTGGATGCTTTGGTTATCATTCCTTTTGCATGGCTGCGTGCCACAGAACAGTCGTTGCGCTACGCAATACTCAAAATCGTAAACGTTTTTGTAAACCTTGGTCTTAATATAATCTTACTTCTGTATATATCAGATTTGGCAAATCACTTTTCTATGCTGGAAGTTTTTGTAATAGAAAACTTTGAGATAAACTATATCTTTATTTCAAATCTTATCGCGAGTGCCTTAACCTTGGCAATGTTACTTCCTTTTTATTTCAAAATCAACTATAATTTTGATACAGAACTTTGGAAAAGGATGTTGCGCTACGGTCTACCAATTTTGATCGCTGGCATTGCATTCTCGATTAATGAAACCTTTGACCGGATTTTACTTAAATACTTGCTTCCTGATAACGTTGCCGAAACTGCAATAGGAGTCTATTCGGCTTGCTATAAACTTGCGTTATTTATGACATTGTTTGCCACAGCATTTCGTTTGGGTATTGAACCTTTTTTCTTTAAACATGCGACACACCAAGAGGCTCCAAAAACTTTTGCATTGATAACAAAGTATTTTGTGATATTAGGTTCTCTAATAATGTTAAGTGTAATTGTGTTTTTACCATTACTCAAAATACTAATCGTTAGAGACCCTTCCTATTGGGAAGCTTTAAAAATCGTTCCTTTAATCTTATTTGCTAACTTTTGTTTGGGAATTTATCATAATCTTTCGGTTTGGTATAAAATAACTGACAAGACAAAGTTTGGAGCCTACATTTCCATACTAGGGGCGCTTATCACCATTGTGATTAATTTTATCTTTATACCCACTTTGAGCTATCTGGCTTCTGCAATTGCTACCCTTGTAGCCTATGGTTCAATGATGTTTTTATCTTATTTTTTTGGAAAAAAGTATTATCCGATTCCTTATGATATACCCAGAATTAGCTTTTATCTAGTACTTTCTATAATACTATGTATACTCTCATTTTATATATTCGATAGCAATTACTTTATAACTATCCCATTGTTACTACTGTTTTTAGTAGTTTTGTATGTTTTTGAGTTTAAAGAATTAAAACAGATAATAAAGCAATCGTAGATGAAAATCAAAATAATTAATACCTCAGAAAACAAGATACCCCATTATGAAACCCCATCATCTGCGGGTATGGATCTGAGCGCCAGTATACCACAAGAAATTACATTACAACCCTTAGAACGTACTATTATAAAAACAGGATTGTTTATAGAACTTCCTCATGGGTTTGAGGCTCAAGTTCGCCCGCGTAGTGGATTAGCTGCAAAACACGGTATAACAGTGCTTAATGCACCAGGAACTGTTGATGCAGATTATCGTGGTGAGATTGGTGTTATCTTGGTGAACTTATCTAACGAAGCCTACACTATAACCCCAGGCGCACGCGTAGCTCAGTTAGTAATAGCAAAACATGAACGTGCAGAATGGCAGGAGGTGAGTACACTATCCAGTAGTGAGCGTGGTGCGGGTGGCTTTGGTAGTACTGGAAAACAATAAATTAAATTAATTTTAAAATATAAGTAACATATGAAAATCATCGTACCCATGGCAGGACGAGGCTCTAGATTACGTCCACATACCTTAACAGTTCCAAAACCGCTAATTCCCGTTGCCGGAAAACCGATCGTACATCGCTTGGTGTCTGATATTGCTAAAGTTTTAGGAGAACCTATTGAGGAGATAGCATTTGTCTTGGGAGACCCCGCTTTTTTTGGGAAGGATGTAGAGGAAAGCTTAACAGCGCTGGCTGAAGGTCTGGGAGCAAAAGCGTCAATTTACAGACAAGATCAGCCCTTGGGTACAGGACATGCAATTATGTGTGCCAAAGAATCGCTTTCGGGACCTGCTGTGATAGCGTATGCAGATACATTAATTCGTGCTGATTTTAATCTAGATAAATCAGCAGATTCTGTAATATGGGTAAAACAGGTAGATCAACCAGAGGCATACGGTGTTGTTAAATTAAATGATAGCCAAGAAATTGTCGAACTTGTTGAGAAACCCAAAGCGTTTGTTTCTGATTTGGCCGTTATCGGTATTTATTATTTCAAAGATGTTGCAGTACTCAAAAATGAACTGCAATACGTACTTGATAATAATATCATAAATGGTGGTGAATATCAAATAAATGATGGAATCAAAAGGATGATGAGTAGTGGCAAGAAATTTGTTACGGGTCAAGTAGACGAATGGATGGATTGCGGTAATAAAGAAGTAACCGTAGAGACCAACACGCGTATGTTAGGTTTTTTAAAAAATGATGGTGAGGATTTGGTTAGCAAAACCCTTAGTGAAGAGAATTCAAAAATTATTGAGCCTTGTTATATTGGCAAAAATGTGATTCTCAAAAATGCCACTATTGGTCCAAACGTAAGTATTGGTGATAGTTGTGTAATACAAGATTCAATAATTAAAAATAGCTTGATTCAAACAGAAACTCATATTAAAAATGCTACCTTAGATGAAGCTATGATTGGTAACAAAGTTCGTTTTGATGGCAAATTTACCAAAATTAGTATAGGAGACTATTCTGTCTTAGAGTAGAGAGAATAAAAAACATTCAAAATACGTTAAATATAAATGAGCAATGCTTTTACATATAGGTTACTTGTACTTTTCTTAGTAACTTCTATGCTGTACGTCAAAGCGCAAGAAATTGAACCTCAGCAAGAAGTAAATATTGATGATCTTGGCAATGTTTCAGACGAATTTCAAGAACTTTTTTTTGAAGCACTGACGCAAAAAGGTATCGAAAATTATGAAAAAGCAATAGATGCCCTTCAAAAGTGTATTGCAATAGATGGTACTGTTGATATATTGTATTTTGAACTTGCAAAAAATTATCTTGCCCTAAAGCAATATGAATTAGCGAAGGATAACTTTCAAATAACATTAAAAAACACCCCAAATGATCGGTATGTTTTAGAATATTTATTCGAAGTGTATTTTGCTTTGCATGATTACAAAGCATCAATTGATACTGTAAAAAAGCTCGTGGATTTTGACAGTATTTATAAGGAGCAATTGGTAAATCTATATTATCTCGAACATCAATATGACGAAGCATTACGCATTTTGGATGAGGTTGTTGATGAGTATGGTGACGATCAGTATCGTAAAACGTTAAGAAAACGTATTACCTTAAAACTGGATAATCCTGCTGTCCAAATTGCTCGCTTAGAAGAGAAACGTAAAACCGAACCCAAAAACGAACAGGTTTATATCAATTTAATCTTTTTATATAGTCAAACCAAGCAAGATGCAAAAGCATTTGAAGTAGCAAAGTTGTTGTTGACAGAAGTGCCAAAATCAGAAGTGGCACATTTGGCACTGTATAAATTCTATCTGGATGCAAACAAAACCGATTTGGCGGTGATATCAATGAAAAAAACGCTGCAAAGCAGTAAGATTGATAAAGATTCAAAATATAAAGTCATAAGTGATTTTATGACTTTTGTTGAAACTAATACCGAATATGAAAAGCAACTCGTAGAAATCATTAATACTTTTTCTGAAAATGAAAATGCGGCAGTTATATTTAATGAAATAGGGAATTTTTACTACAAAAGAGGCAATAAAGAACTAGCACTCAATTATTACGAAAGAGGACTCGGCGACAGTATAACCGATATAATTCTAATCAAACGTATGCTAGAACTACAGATCGAATTAGGTAGATTCGAAAAGGCCAGAGTAGGTAGTGAATTAGCCTTAGAATTTTTTCCAACACAACCCGATATATATCTTCTGCATGCACGGGCTTTGATCGCTTTAAAGTCTTACGATGAGGCTATTGAAACCTTGGAGGTAGGACTAGATTATATTTTGGATGACATTACGGTCGAGGCAAATTTTTATACGATCATCAGTAACGCATACAAACAGCTGGGTGATAATACTAAAGCGAATGAATTTCAGGAGAAAGCAGTTAGACTCCAAAATAAATCTTAGACAAAACAATGATCCGATTTCTTTCTTTTTTATGTATAGTATTGATTATAACAAGTTCTTGCAAAAGTACAGCAGGTATGGATGGTGGGACTGTCAAACGATTAAAATCGAAAAAAGTAATTGACAATCATTATAACAGCACGTTTAATTTTAATACGTTGAATGCTAGGGTAAAAATTAATTACAAAGATGATAAACAATCGGTGAGTCCTAACGTTACTTTGCGAATGGAGAGGGATAAGAAAATATGGTTATCTGCAAAAATTCTTGGGATTACATTAGCCAAGGCTTTGATAACACCCAACCGAGTTCAGTACTATGAAAAAATAAATGGCACTTATTTTGACGGAAATTTTAAGATGTTAAGTAAATGGTTAGGTACAGAACTCGATTATGATAAAGTACAACAACTTTTGTTAGGGCAATCCTTGTTCGACTTGTCAAAAGATACTTATGAAGTTACAGTCGTAGATCAAGGATATCAATTAAAACCCAAAAAAGAGTTAGCGCTGTTTAATAGATTATTCTTGATAGCACCAGAAAACTTTAAAATGAAACTCCAATTATTAGCCCAACCGCTAGAAAAAAGATCTTTAAGTGTGTTATACAACACATATCAAACGGTTGGTGGTCAAGATTTTCCTAAAGAAATTGTAATCAAAGCTTCTCAAGATCAAGAGCAAACACTAATCAAGTTAGATTATCGCTCGGTAGATTATAACGCAAATGTGAGTTTTCCATTTTCAATTCCTACGGGGTATGAAGAAGTTACAGTAGAATGAAAAGTAGCAAAAACATAATTTTACTAATGCTGTTTCTATGGTGTACTGTTGGTTATACACAATCTTCTAGGCAGCAACAATTAGAAGAACAACGACAACAACTACGCCAGGAAATAGAGCAGATGAAAAAGCTGCGGTCGGACACCAAAATGAAAGAACGTTCTTTGTTAGATCAAGTAGAAGCTATTAATGCGCAAATAAGGACACGTCAAAATCTTGTGCGTATCACAAATCAACAAGCCAATTTATTGACAAGAGAGATTAATGTAAATTTTAAAAAATTAGACGCTTTTAGGAAAGAGTTGCAGCTTCTTAAAGAGGATTATGCAAAAATGATTTCAAAATCTTATAAAAGTAACTCTCGTCAAAGTAGAATTATGTTTCTTTTGTCTTCTTCCAATTTTACGCAAGCATATAAACGGCTTCAGTATATGAAACAATACAATAAGCATCGCAAAGAGCAAGCAGATAATATTGTAATGCAAACCGAAGCACTCAAAGAACTTAATAAAGATCTAGCTAATCAGAAAAAATCTAAAGAACTTTTGGTAGCTGAGAACCGTAAGGAACAAGAAAAGTTACTTGCCGAAAAAAAGCAACAACAAGAATTAATGACCACCATTCGAAAGAAATCGGGAGTCTATTCAAAGCAAATTAAGAAAAAAGAACAACAGGCAAGTGCGATTGATAAGGCAATCGAAAAGTTAATTAGAGCTGCAATAGCCAAGGCCAATAAGAAAGCAGGTAAAAAAGTTACGAATAAAGGTTCGGCTACTACCTTTGCTCTAACCGCAGAGGCTAAATTGGTTGCAGATAATTTTACTGCAAACCGAGGTAAATTACCTTGGCCAGTTGGGACTGGTAGAGTTACCAAGAAATTTGGCCCGCAACCACACCCAACCCTTCCTAATATTAAAATTAATAGTAGCGGTGTCGAAATTGAAACCCGTGCAGGCGAACGCGCAAGAGCAATTTTTGAGGGTGAAGTTATAGCTATCCAAAAGCTGCGTGGTGCGAGTAGATTAGTACAAATTAGGCATGGTAACTTTATTACTACGTATTATAATATTGAAAATATTACTGTAAAAGAAGGAGATCAAGTACGTACAAAACAAGAAATAGGAGAGGTTCGAGTAAATCCTTCTACTGGGAGAGCTATTATGAAGTTTTTAATTTATCAAAACGCCAAACGACTTAACCCGCAACATTGGATATATAGAATGTGATGAATATAGTGCCGAAAATACGAGAGCTAGAAGAAAGGTATTTGCTAGGTCGTTCTTTGCAAATTACTACGGGTAGTCCAGAGCTTCAAAAACACTGGAAAAGTTTTATTACAGATTTGGTACGACATTTTGGTGAAAAACCTTCAGAATTTTATGCTGTTCATGAGTATGATACTGGGTTTTCTGGAATAGGAGTTTATACAACCTGGGCTACCATACCGTATGTCAAAAATCTTAGTGGATTGAAGGATATGAATAAGGTTAAAATAGAAAAAGGAGTCTATGCGATATTTACACATCATGGACCAACGAGCACTTTCTACAAGACCTTAAATTATATTCATAACGATTGGTTACCAAAATCGGGATATAGTATTAATCAGAGAAAACATTTTGAATATATGGGTAAAGAATATCTAGGCCCAGAGAACCCTTTATCAAAAGAACTTATATACATTCCCGTTAAAAAAATGTAGTAAAATGTTTAAGTCTATACAAATAAGGCTTTAAGCTCGGTAGCATCGTGAGGTTTCATCTTACCTGCTAAAACCAAACTTAGTTGTTTTCTACGCAATGCTGCATCAAAACGTTCTTTCTCTATTTCTGTTTGTGGTAATACAGGGGGTACAGGAACTGGAGTTCCACTTTCGTTAACTGCTACAAAGGTGTATATAGCTTCGTTGGCTTTGGTTTTATCACCACTTTGACGATCTTCTACCCAAACGTCAATAATAACTTCCATAGAGCTTTTAAATGCACGAGAAACTTTAGCTTCTACAGTAACCACACTACCCAAAGGAATGCTCTTATTAAATGCGACATGATTTACAGAAGCGGTCACAACCAATCTTCTAGAATGTCTCCCAGCAGCAATACCAGCAGCTCTATCCATACGAGCTAGTAGTTCTCCTCCAAAAAGATTGTTTAGGCCATTCGTTTCTCCTGGCAGTACGAGATCGGTTAATATTGTAAGTGATTCTGAAGGGTGTCTAGCTTCCATAATTAGCATTTAATTTAAGCAAAGATACTCAGCATAGTTTTAATTTCTCCCATTCTAGTTTAAGATTTGAAAGGAACACCCAGAAATACCATTGTCATAAATCTATCAAATTGAGGCAAATATTAATAAGTAGCACTATCTTGAATTATAAGAGTAACGTTGGTCGCAAAAAACAAAACGATTTTATGCGAAAACCATTAATTATCGATCCAGATTAAATTATGAATACTTTAAGAAAAATGCGACCTATAGTTCCTGTACAAGCAACCAAGCTCTACGATCTTGTTTATTTTTTATCGCTTGTAATGCTTGCAATGCTTCTAGTCGATTAGAATAACTACTGTATACTACTTGATGTAAACCGTATTTATTTTTTCCGATAAGTCTAGATTTGAAACCTTTGGCTTTTAAACGCTTCATTTTTTTCTGAGCATTTGCTTCAATTCTAAACGCACCTGCAATAATATGGTATTTACCAAATATAGCCGAGGCTTCTTTTATATCCTCGTGCGCTTTTGTAATATTTAGATTGATAGCAGGTAATGGGTTCGAAATTTCAAAAGTTGCCTCCTGTATCATACTATCGATATCCTTGGCAGCTTCTTGACGTTGTGTGTAATTATATGCTTCTACAGAGCTATTATGATACGATAGGCCTAAGTATCCAGTTATACCAAATATTCCTATAACAGCAGCAGCAGTTGCTGCATAATTTAAGTAGGTACGTTGAGCTCTTTTCTCTGGCGTAAATGCAATAGGAGTTTTAGCTTCTATTGTTTCTGTTTCATGCTTATAAACCTCACGAGAAACAGAAATGTCTCTATCAATTTGGGAAGAAACAAAAGAGGGAAGACCAAAAGCTTCGGTAAGGTAATTCTGCTCAGCAGTTGGCTCAAATTGCAAAGTGTTTTCGACAGAACGAAATAAATGTCCAATAGATAAGAGTGACACTCGCTTTCCTTGATTAAGTTCTGAATTTAACGACGCCACAAAGTGTTGAATTACACTCAAAGCCTCTGTATATGAAATTTTTTCGGCCGAAGCTATATAGTTTGCAAAAAGACCATCGTTGTTTTGTAATTGACTATTGAATGATATTGTTTTTTTAGGAGGTACAAAAGTGTTCGTAGTACTATTAATTTTAGCGGACTCTCGACGTGTTAAAAAAGCTCCGAATCCTGGAATAATCACACATTCATATCTATATAATAACTCACTAATATACTTTGAGATGTTCATTTACCCTTTATAAATTATAATATCAACAATACATAAAATTTTGTAGTTGATTTTTAGTACAACCTTACTTATACATCGACTTGAATTTCAAAAAAAATCGATCTTTTCAAAGGTAAATAAAATTGTGAGTTGTTAAAAAGTAGAAGGTGAAATTTTATCAACAGATTTATATTTTTTGTTACTTGTACTGACTTAGACCAACTTACATGAACGATACAGAAAAATTAGCACTACTTACCCTGAAAAAGGTACCAAATCTTGGCGATAGTTCTATAAAAAAAATGATAAGAACCATTGGTTCTGCCGACGAAGTTCTCAAAGAAAAGAAAGCAAATCTTTTGAAAATTGATGGAATCGGAACCACCAAAGTAAAAGACATACATGACGTAAAATGTTATCGCGCTGCAGAGAATGAGCTTAGTTTTGTAGAAAAAAATAATATTCAGTTAATAACATATCTTGATGATGATTATCCTGATAAATTAAAACATTGTATAGATGGTCCTGTAATTTTATTTGGAAGAGGCGCAATTGACTTAAAATCAAAAAAACTTCTGAGTATTGTTGGTACTCGTAAAGTTACGAATTATGGGATTTCATTTTGTGAAGAATTGGTAGAAACATTAGCTCCTTTGGATCCTGTAATCGTCTCTGGTTTTGCGTATGGTGTCGATATTACAGCACAGCGAGCTGCTATAAAACATGGTTTACAGACAATAGGCTGCCTAGCTCATGGTTTAAATCAAATGTATCCAAAAACACATACCAAATACATTGATCAGGTCGAAGCAAATGGCGGTTTTTATACAGATTTTTGGAGTACTGATGTTTTTGATCGAAATAACTTTTTGAGTAGAAATAGAATTATTGCTGGTATCAGTGAGGCTACCCTTGTAATAGAGAGTGCAGATAAGGGAGGTTCTTTAGTGACAGCAGAAATAGCAAACTCGTATAATCGCGATGTGTTTGCGGTACCTGGGAGAACTACGGATATGTTGAGTAAGGGCTGCAATACTTTAATAAAAACACAACGCGCTCATATGCTTACCTCTCCCGCGGATTTAATATATATGTTAAATTGGGACCTTAAGGAAAAGAGTCCGAGAGTGACTCAAAAAAAAATGTTCATTACTTTGGAAGGTGAAGAAAAACACATTTACAATTTTTTAAATCATAATGGCAAAACTCTCTTAGATACAATTGCGCTCGAGTGTGGTATACCAACGTACAAATTAGCTTCTCATTTACTCTCGATGGAACTTAAAGGTGTGGTTAAACCCTTACCTGGAAAACTATTTGAAGCTGTATAAAAAAGCATGCTCTCCATGGATCTTACCATTTGCCCTAAAACATGATTAAAGCACTCCAGCCACTATTTTTAATCGTATAACTTTTTTTATTGAAGTTTCAATTTGATCCTTATAATCTGGATCTTTTTCTATTTCATTTTGAATTGCGGCTATAGTCTTTTCCTCATCTTGTGGCATAAGTATTAAATCGCATCCTGCTTTTGACGCTAGTAAAGGGGCATTATCTAAGATAGTCACAGCCTTCATAATATTGAGAGCATCAGAAATAATAATTCCCTCAAATCCCATTTCTTCTCTTAATAAACCCGTTACAATTTTTCTTGAACAACTAGCGGGCAAACCATTTGTATTATACTTTTCATTATTTTTAATAGTAATATGAGCAATCATTATAGAGAGTACACCATTTGCTATAATTTTTTCATAATTACTAACTTCCTGCAAGGGACCATCGATATATACGCTCTGTTTATGTGTGTCACCCGATACTAATCCATGCCCTGGAAAATGCTTAGCAGTTGCAATTATCCCTCCTTCTTGTGATTTTTCTATAAACCTGTTAGCTAGTTTAACAACTTGGTTTTTATCACTACCATAACTTCTGGATTTGATCGCTTCGTTAGCGGTACTTACATCCAAAACAGGTGCATAATTATGATGGACACCTATTGCTTTTAATTCGCTGTTGATGACTGCTACAACTTCGTCTGATTGCGCTTCGGTTTTAATATCTATCGTTTTACCCACATTTTTTGCCCCTTTTATTCGACTACTTAACAAACTAGGCTCAGCATCCATACTATATAAAAGAGATGGTATACCATGCGCTGTTGTAAGCTTGTTTAAAGCTTGTATATGTTCTGTATGATTGGCCTTGGTACCTTTCAAAAAAACAACTCCGCCAATCGCTCCTTTTTGCGCTAAGTCATTTACTACCGATTGGGGTTTTCCTAGTTCTCCAGCAGATGTGATAATCATTTGTGCGATACGTTGTTTCTCTGATAAGGATGTATATACCGAATCAACTTTTTGGTCAAGTGCAATGGAGTTTCCATAAAAATCCTGTAGTGTATATACAGGGGATTGCGAATATCCAAGAAAGATATTGGTAAGAAAAAAAATAAGGAGGCTTAGTGATTTCATTTAAACGTTGTTTTGAAAAGATTTGTAGCAATAGTTATACCGCTTTTTTTACGATGGGAATGTCGGGTAGTTGCCCCCACTCAGTCCATGAACCATCATATAACGATGAATTTGTGTGTCCTGCGCATTCAAATGCAAACATTAGGATACAGGCTGTAATACCAGAGCCACAGGTAAAAATTGTATGCTTTTGATCACTCTTAAAAGTATGGACTAGCTTCGCTAATTCAGCTTGGTAAATGAGCTTTCCATCTTTAATAAGTTTTGTATATGGGATGTTAACAGAAGACGGGATGTGCCCTCCTTTTATATCATTTCTTGGCTCTGGCGTTACTCCCGTAAATCGATCATAAGAACGGGCATCAATGATTATATAATTTGAGTCTTTGATTGCTTTTAATACTTGATCAGCAGTAACTACTAATTCTGGTTTAAAATTAGTTTTAAAATCACCTTGCTTCTTAGGGAACGATCGATAACTATTTTTTGTTAATAGTCCACTCTCAATCCAAGCAGGCAAGCCACCATCCAAAATGGATACATTAGTAAATCCCATTAGTTTAAATAAAAACCAAGCTCGTGGACTTGAATAGATACCTTTATCATCATACAATACTATTTTACTATTATTAGCAATACCCAAGACCCTACAAGCAGACTCAAAATCTTCAGGCGAGGGAATAGTGTTTGGTAAGACAGCTGATTGATTAGAAAACACTTTTTTTAAATCAAAAAACAAAGCGTTCGGGATAGTCTTCAAATGTAACCGCTCCTTTTCTGAAGTAGATATGCTAGGGATACTGGCATCCAAAATTATAAGGTTAGGATCATCCATGTGTTGTGACAACCAAGTGATATCTATTAAAGAAGGAAGGGGTTGACTTGATATCATACTAATTATAGGCTTTATTTAATCTAAACGTTCAGCTAATTTTTTAAAAATCTTTTTAGGCTCTTTATGATTGTATAAGATAGCGTAAACAGCATCGATTATTGGAGTTTTAGCTCCTTTTTCAGAATTTATTTCATAAGCACTTTTGGTAGCATAATAGCCTTCGGCCACCATACTCATTTCCATTTGAGCACTTTTAACGGTATATCCTTTACCAATCATATTACCAAACATTCTATTTCTCGAAAAGACGGAGTATCCTGTAACCAATAAATCCCCCAGATATGCAGAGTTATTGATATTACGCTTCATCTTATGAACTTTTTTAATGAATCGTTTCATTTCCCGAATAGCGTTACTCATTAAAACACTTTGAAAATTATCTCCATAACCTAGTCCATGAGCTATTCCTGCCGCAATAGCATAAATATTTTTGAGCATGGCTGCATATTCTGTACCTATAATATCATCACTTATCTTGCAACTTATGTATTCGCTACTCAAATGATCAGCTACTATTTTAGCTTTTTCATCATCATTACAAGCGATGGTTAGATAAGATAGACGTTCTAGGGCAACTTCTTCTGCATGACAAGGTCCAGTAATTACGCCAATATTTTCTAATGGAATATCATAAATCTCATTAAAATATTCTCCAACAATAAGTCCAGTTTCTGGGACAATACCTTTAATAGCCGAGAAAATAATTTTGTCTTTTAGCGATACATTCAATTTTTTTAATTCGGTATGTAAAAATGCCGAGGGTATTGCAAATATGATGTAATCGGCCTCTTCTACGGCTTCATTAATATTGTCGGTTAGTTTAAGTTGTTCGTTTTTAAATTCAACAGAACTTAAATAACTTGGGTTATGTTGTTGTCGTTTTAGATGTTCAATTGCATAAACGCTGCGCATATACCATCCTACAACTTCAACATTTTCGGTTAGCATTTTGACAATAGCAGTCGCCCAACTACCACCACCTATTACTGCAAATTTTGGTTTATTTTTCAAGGGGTTTTTCTTTTTACTTTTATAGGTTTCAAACCTAGTGAATAAACTTTTAAATGAAATTGATTGATGCATCAAAAATAAACAAATTAGTAATTAAATTAAACTATTGATTATTAAAGTGTTAAAAGTTTGGCATGTATTTTGGTTCTGAGAACACATAATTTAAAATTAAAGCTTATGAGACCATTACTATTACTTTTTGCTGGAATATCTGGCCTCTTTTTATTTAACGCATGTGTTGCCGAGGTTGTAGTTGAAGAAAATTATATCGAAGAGCCTCAACCTGTTTTCAATCTAGATCAATTTTTACAGTCTTACGAAATTTGGTATGTTAATATAGAGAAAACACGAGGTAAAGGAGAAGTGCCTTTTCTTCAAAAAGCGTTTACAGTATCTTTCAAGAATGGAACGTTTTATGCCAACAACAATCTAGTTGGTATCGGGGAGCATGGGGATGGCTTTGGGTTAGACGTAGGATTGTATGGCGCGTACCGTTCTGTAGTGCAAATTGATCATGATCTTGATGGTACGTATGAACTGGAGGTGATTCAATTATCTGGAAATGAAATTGAGCTTTACGATAGTGTTACCAATACATCATATTATCTAGAGGGGTATCAACGAAGCACATTTGATTACGAAAAAGTGTTGTATGATAATATCCACTATTTCTTACACGAATATAGTACTTGGGAAAAAGTTTTTACCAGTCAATATGGTGCATTGAACGAATTTGATGAAGAAAATTTTTTACAGTTCTTACCCTTTGGATCAGGAGACAATTTCAGAAGTTCTAAAGATGTATCAGGAACTCCACGTAATGCTATTTACTATGATTATGAAGGTTTTTATGAAGTGAATAACGTAGCAAATAACTTTTATCTCAAAACTTTAACACTTGATTACGATTACTTGGGCAATGAATTCTTTGAGTTAACCGTTATAAATGAAAGTAAAATTCAATTATATCACCCAGCATCAGGTACCGATTATCGTTTTGTAGGTAGAGGATACGTTCAGTTTAAAAATGCTGATGGAGAAGGTACATTGCAAAATGATAAGAAAAGAATGAAAAAATCCGAGTTTCTTAAAAAGAACTCTATGTTATAAAAATTTTGGTTGGTTATTTAGTTAGAAATCGCTCTGCAGACTTGTTTTGTTAGAGCGATTTCTTTTATATATAGCTATATTGTTGTAGAAATATTTTTACTTTCTATTGTGAAAAGATTAACGTAAACCTCAAAATTTTAAACTTCTTAATATTGAGAACTTGTGTAGAATACGTAATTTTATACAATCAAAATTCTATTTATGGCTATCCAAAACCCTTTCAATCTAAAACAATGGATTGATGAGAACAGAGAATCATTAAAGCCCCCTGTTGGTAACAAAAATCTTTATAAAGATGCAGGTGATTATATTGTAATGATCGTAGCTGGACCTAATGCTCGTAAGGATTATCATTATAATGAGACCGAAGAACTTTTTTATCAACTAGAAGGGAGTATTCAAGTTCACGTGCAGGATGGAGGAGTGAAAAAGACAATGGAGTTAGGTCCTGGAGATATGTACTTACATCCTGCTAGAGTGCCACATTCACCAGTACGTCATGAAAATTCTATTGGGCTAGTAATCGAACGGAAGCGTTTGGATTTAAATGCCGAAGACGGCTTGCTTTGGTTTTGCGATACTTGTAACCATAAACTTTACGAAGTTTATTTCAAATTAGAGAATATAGAGACCGATTTTTTGAAGCACTTTAAAGACTTTTATCAAAATAAAGAGCTACGTACTTGTAATAATTGTGGAACTATTATGGAAGTCGATGAGCGGTTTGTTTCACATGAATAGATTGTCAATTGATTAAATTAGGAAACTTTAAAAGATCAATTTGACAAAATAATTGTGAATTCTAGCAAGGGTAACTTAAAAGTTAGCTCAAAACCAGTCAAGTTTCCTATTTAGTATTTAAGAACTTATCTTTACATTTTATATCAAAACAGAATACTATGACAATGATAGCAACAGATTTTGGAATTCAAGATGCGTTAAAACAACTTGGTGTTTCCACTACAAATAAAGGAACTTCAACGGGAGCAGACTGGTTCTCATCAGACACAGAATTTTCATCCATCTCCCCTGTAGATGGTAAGTTGATTGCAAAGGTAAGTGCGACTTCTCAAGAGGACTACCAACGGGTTATCGATACGGCTACAATTGCTTTTAAAGAATGGAGAACAAAGCCCGCACCATTGCGAGGAGAGGTGGTTCGTCAGTTTGGAGAAGAGTTACGACGTCTTAAAGAGCCCTTAGGTAAATTGGTTTCGTACGAAATGGGGAAATCATACCAAGAAGGTTTAGGTGAAGTACAAGAGATGATAGATATTTGTGATTTTGCTGTAGGATTATCTCGACAGTTACATGGACTTACTATGCATTCTGAACGTCCTGGACACCGTATGTACGAACAATATCATCCATTAGGAATCGTAGGTATTATTTCAGCATTTAACTTTCCAGTAGCTGTATGGGCCTGGAATACAGCTTTAGCATGGATTTGTGGTGATGTATGTGTATGGAAACCTAGTGAAAAGACACCATTATGTGGTGTTGCATGTCAAAATATTATAGCCAAAGTGTTAAAGAAAAACAATTTACCAGAAGGTATTTCCTGTTTAATTAATGGAGACTATCAAGTTGGTGAATTTATGACTACAGATAAACGCGTACCGTTGATTTCTGCAACTGGATCAACGCGTATGGGTAAGATCGTGGCCGCAACCGTAGGACAGCGATTAGGTAAATCATTATTAGAATTAGGAGGTAACAATGCTATTATTGTAACCCCAGATGCAGATATAAAAATGACCGTGATCGGTGCAGTTTTTGGAGCCGTAGGTACCGCAGGTCAACGATGTACCTCTACACGACGTCTAATTATACATGAATCGATGTATGATAAAGTAAAGAATGCCGTAGTAGATGCTTATAAACAACTGCGAATAGGTAATCCCTTAGATGAATCAAATCATGTGGGACCTCTTATAGATCAAGAAGCTGTCAAAGGATACCAAGCCGCACTAAGTAACGTTGTAAAACAAGGTGGGAATATCATTGTAGAGGGCGGAGTTCTTTCTGGTGAAGGTTATGAAAGTGGTTGTTATGTGAAACCAGCCATAGCCGAAGCCGAAAATTCTTTTGAAATCGTACAGCATGAAACGTTCGCTCCCGTTTTATACTTAATAAAATACTCTGGTGAAGTAGAAAATGCAATCGAATTACAGAACGGAGTTGCCCAAGGATTGTCGTCTGCTATTATGACTAATAATCTTAGAGAAGCCGAACGCTTTTTATCTCATGCTGGATCAGATTGTGGCATTGCCAATGTAAATATAGGTACGTCTGGAGCAGAAATTGGAGGTGCATTTGGTGGAGAGAAGGAAACTGGTGGAGGTCGTGAATCTGGTTCGGATGCATGGAAAGTCTACATGCGTAGACAAACAAATACTATAAACTATACTACCGAGTTGCCCTTAGCTCAAGGGATCAAGTTTGATTTGTAAGGTGATACTATAAAAATAATACTAAGCAAGAAACCTTCAGAGTTTTTAAACTCTGAAGGTTTCTTTATTTGTTATCCGTATGCTGCTGTATGGTCAAAAAATTATTGGTTCTCTTGATAAGAATAACCATTTGATTTAAGAAATTTTTCAAAAGGCTCTAACCCCATGGATTTTCTTCGTTGATCAATATTTTTAAAGTCTTCGATAGGCCAAATTTCTTTGGTTATTTGTTTGCCAGTTATAGGTTTAGGCTGAGTACCATACCGTTGAGGTTTATTATTGAGTAACAATATTCGGTCTTCAAGCATAGCCAATTTATCTTTGCTAAGGTCACCTTTTTCAGCAGATAGTTTAATGTCATCCAAATGTTCCTCCATAAAAGTTACGTTAGAATGTTGTATAAAATAAAACATGGCTTCAACAGTTTTAATGCTAGTTTTTTCAACTTCTGGCCAACCATAATTTTTAATTACTGTGGAGACAAGTTTTTGATTTTCAATGTCATTTTGCTTTATCTCTGTAATCAGTTTTATGAATTCGGGTGTTTTTTGAAAGTCAGGTTGCTTCATTACGTCTCTAAGAGAATTTCTTAATGATTGATCCTTATCAACCGCTTTCTCCATCAAACTTGTAACACTATCATTATTTAGATCAAGCTCGTTTGTCTCTTGGCTTCTTACTGTTGCTAATGATAAAACCAACAACATAAAGATTAATTTCAGTTTTTCAAATGAATTCATTTGTATAAGTTTTAGAGTGAATGTAATGCGATTAATCAAAATAGTAGATAGGTGTAGCAAATCCCAAGCCAATTATTTTACATAAAAAATTTAGTTAGTGATAAAAGTAAGATGATTAACATTTTGAAAGCTATGGTTTTACCGCAATTAACAGTTTTAATCTAACTCATATATAGATTATACACGTGTGTATTTTATCACTAATTTATAGTCGTCTTAAGTGTATACTATTAATAATCAAATACTTATATTTTAAATTGATATTTACATACTCTAGGATCATAGATCAATGCAATAAGGTGAGTTTTATAAAATAATAACATAGTTGATAGATTTTTGTAGTTTAAACTAAATAAATCAATTAGTTTTGCATTATTCACACAAATTAACTTAAACTATGCATGTATCATTACTCTCTTCAAAGAGCAATGTTTGTGTTTTTTTATTGTTGTTAGTAGGGTATACAGCAGTAGCACAAACGTTAAAAACAAAAGCAGATCCACAGTCAACACCTCGCGGTCACCAGCTTTACAAACAGTCAAAATTATATGACAGTAATACTGGTGCAATCGAAGGTGCTCCTAGAGCAGTTGGCGATAGGGCATTGGATCGAATCGAATATGAGTTTAATAGACTTAAAGATCCAAATACGGGTCAAATCCCTTCAGAGATTAGAACATTAGAGCTCGATTTTTCAAAAAATATTCGTACTGGGGATGACTTAAAAAAATCAGCAGCTACAAAATCTTCAAAAGGTGTTCAATTTTCTTATTGGAAAAATAGAGGGCCTTATAATGTTGGAGGTAGAACACGTGCATTGGCGATCGATGCAACCAACGAAAATGTTATCCTAGCAGGAGGAGTTTCTGGGGGTTTATGGAGGTCAGAAAATTCTGGTCAGACTTGGAAAAAAGTTACTACAAGTAGACAATCGCCTAGTATTACTTGTATTGTTCAAGATCCAAGACCTGGTAAGCAACGCATTTGGTATTATGGATCTGGAGAGCGTTCCGGGAACTCGGCTAGTTCTGGTGGAGCATTCTATACGGGTACTGGAGTTTACAAATCTATTAATGGTGGTCGAACTTGGAAATTATTAAGCGCTACAGATGATGGAGATATTCGTGCAATAGCTCCTTTTGATCTTATTAACTCTATTGCTGTAAACCCAACAAACGGAGATCTATATGTTGCTACATTTAACGGGGTGTTTAGATCAAAGGATGAAGGAAATTCTTTTGAAGAGGTACTTCCAGGAGGATTTGATAGCACTACCGAGGTAGCGATAACATCTGGAGGCAAAATTTATGTAACTATTGCCTCAAATGGAATTCCAAATGCTGGCTTTTTTACATCCACAGATGGAGATACATGGGCTGCAATTACGCCACCTGAACTCGTTGGTTCTTTAGGTAGAACAGTTATGGGAATCGATCCGATGCACGAAAATTTCGTTTACTTTTTTGCACAAAATATAGCTGGAGGAACACCTGCATTTCTTTATAAATATGACGCACTTAACCAAGGAACGGAAGAAGCATGGACGGATTTAACACAGAATTTGCCTCTAACTATAGGTGGATCTGTTGGTAATTTGAACCTGCAAGGAGGCTATAATATGGTTATCAAAGTACATCCAAGTAATTGCAACTATGTTTTTGTTGGAGGAACTAATTTATATCGTTCGGAAACAGGTTTTACAACTCCAGCAGAATTACCATCGTGGATCGGTGGATATTCTCCTCTTAATAATATAAGTACTTATACAGATCAACATCCTGATCAGCATAACCTAGTATTTTATCCATCAAATCCTAATAGAGCATTATCGGGTAATGATGGAGGAGTTTTTATTACAGAAGATATTACTGCAGAAAATCCAGGGGTAGAACCCGTAGATTGGACTTCTCTTAATAATGGATACATTACGACACAACCATACGCTGTTTCATTTGATCCAGAAGCCAACTCTGACGATTTATTGGCAGGGTTTCAAGATAATGGTACGTGGTTTACATCTTCTACATCGGGTATAGAACCTTGGATAGAAGATTTTAGTGGAGATGGATCTTTTAATGCAATTGCAGATGCAGGATTAACACGTTATGTTTCTTCACAACGAGGAAATATATATAGGTTCAATTTTGATGAGGCTGGTACTTTTATTTCTTTTAGTAGAGTATTGCCAGCTGGTGCAAATAACTTAGCCTTTATTACTCCTTTTATTTTGGATCCTAATAATGATAATGTTATGTATTTACCCGATGGTAATAGAATCTGGAGAAATAACGATCTAGATGCTCTACCTTTATTTTCTAATGCGCCTGCTACAGTTAATTGGGTAGATTTGCCAAAAACAGATACTCCAGTAGGGACTACAATTACGTCGTTAGCAATTTCAAAATACCCTATCGCGAATCGTTTGTATTATGGTACAAACTCAGGTGATATTTACCGTTTGGACAATGCCAATATTGATGATCAAGAACCTGTAAATATTTCTGCTGGGAAAGGATTACCTCTCGGCTATGTTAATGATATCGATGTAGATCCTTCTAACTCAGACCGTGTAGTTGTTACTTTTTCTAACTATAGAATTCAAAGTATTTTTTTAACAGAAGATGCAGGAGATACGTGGATAAATATTAGTGGTAATTTAGAAGAAAATACAGATGGTTCTGGAAACGGACCTTCGGTACGAAGCACAGCGTTTTTTGGTAGTAGTACTGGATTTGGAGCTAGTCTTCAACGTTTATTTGCAGCCACAAGTACTGGTTTGTATTATACGAACAGAATCAATGGTGAGCGTACTCGCTGGATCAAAGAGTCTTTTGTTATAGGAAATGCCGTTGCAGATCAAGTAAAGGTGAGAAAAGACGGATTTGTGGCAGTTGCAGCACATGGTAGTGGTTTATTTAGTGCACGTTTTCCTTTGGTCGCTAATCCCTTACCAGAATCAGAACTAAGTGTTGCATATTTATTAGAGGATTTGGTTATTAGTGAAAACAGCGAACCTACTACTATTAATATTGCCGGTCTATTCGAACAGTCATCGGGAGATGCCATAACGGTTGAAGTAACTAATTCAAATCCAGAACTGGTTACGGTGCTACTTAAAGGTGATCTTTTAACGATAACATATGCTTCTGATAGCTTGGGTAAAGCTGCGATCGGGTTGATAGCTTCTTCTGGAAACGAGCAAGTATCCGAAGGTTTTACAATTAACATTACCGAGACTGCTGTATATGAGCAGATTGAACCTGCGATTTCTTCGCTGCCATCACAATTTTTTACAGATTTTGGAGGACTAGCTCAGTCTGTCGATGATTTTAATGTACCAGATGGCTATGTTTGGAATATCGAAAAAATTCTAGCCTACGGTAGTGCCAATAATGCTCCATTATTAACAAGTGCTACAGTAGTTATCTATGAGAATAACGCGGGTACTCCTGGAGAAGAAATTTATAATAGTGGTGAGCTTACACCGACATCTGAAGCTACAGATACTAATTTAACACTAGAGTTACCCGAAGCATTAAGCCTTACTACGGGATCCTATTGGCTATCTGTGTATACAAACTTATCATTTACTCCCGAAGAGACGCAATGGTTTTGGTCTTCTCAAGCTGGAGGAGTTGGTTTAGAACCGCAATTTAAGGATGATTTAAACTTATTTGGTACAGGTGCGACAGATTGGACACCTGTTTCTATTGCATTAGAAAGAGAACCTTTGGACCAAGTATTTCAAATTTTTGGTTCTGTAACATCCACCGCGTTACTACCAGAAAATAATGAAAATGCGTCAGAGACCCTCGCTGTTATTAATAGTGAAATGACACCGTTGGTATACCCTAATCCATCCTCTGATCGTTTTATTTTTAATTTTAAACCATTAAAGATAAAACGGAAAATTTCTTTAGAGATCTTTGATATTTCAGGAAGAAGTGTATTCGTTAATGATAATATTGATGCTACTAAACCTATAGAATGGAATGCAGGAGCACGTCCTGCAGGATTTTATTATGTAAAGATTAAAGGTCAATCAATCAATAGCAATTTTAAAATAATTAAAAAATAAAACCATACAAAGAGGGTTACTATCACAGTAATCCTCTTTTATTTTGATTCTATGAGAACTGTAATTTATTGTTGTTTTTTGATGTGTTTGTGGGCCTGTAAATCGCAAGAAGTTTCTAAGGAAATCAAACAACCTGTAGATACCAAATCAATGCCTCAAAAACCAAAATATAGGGGTGAAGCTCTCATCATAGATCCAAATACTATTTTGATACGTGCTAGTAATGTAAAATTAAGTTCTGATAAAACCTCTCTATGCGGGAAGACATACGATAAAAGTATTACAGTTAAAATAGAGCAGTTACAAAATATTGGTTCTTCATTAGTAAATACTCCAGCCAAAGGTCAAGTACTTATGTTAGGATTGTCCAATATATTATTAAAACAATATGAATTAAAAATATCAAATAAAAGCTCTGATTTGCTTAGTATAAAATTAAAAGAGAGACTATGTCCCGATATGACGATGACTAGGTTCGAGGTAATCTCTTTCGAATAGCACATCACTCTTTTCAAAAAACATTAATTTCTTCCTTCTTCGCTTGGGTATAACGTATATACTGGATCAGATTGCCACCATTCTTTTGTATCTACATTAATTGCGGTAATAGGGCCTTTAAAAGCAGCCCCAGTATCAACGTTCCATACATTTGCAGCGCACACAGGTGTAGTTTTGTTAATTTTGGTTACGGGTGTATGACCAATATATATTTCATTAAATAATTGCAATCGTTTAGGATAACGAACGCTTTTTGTAGAAAGATTTGGATCCAGAGCAATCGCCAATTCCCAGAGTGTACGATCCCAATAATGCATTTTTTCAAAATATTCTTGATCAGGACCGTGTTGATTTGTAAAACCAGCATGAATAAATAAACGGTTCAATGAATCTACGTAATAATTTTTAAGGTTTTTAAAAAATTCTATATGGACCGCCAATAATGAAGGTTTTACCGAAGCGTATGATTTAAGTGTTGTCTGACCACCATTAGCTAGCCATGCTTGTGTGGTCTCATTAGTTTGTAACCAATTGTAAAAAAGTTGGTCGTGATTACCTCGAATAAAAGTGCAATTATATTTCTTTTGAAGTGCTATTAAATAAGTTATCACATCAAAACTTTCGCTCCAACCATCTACAAAATCTCCAAGGAAAACCAAATGATCAGTTGATGTAAGATTAAGCTTCTTAATTAATTGATAAATAGCTCGGTAACCTCCATGAATATCACCTATAGCAAATGTTCTTTTCATATCATTTAGTTATAACTCACTTTGCGTAAAATACGTATACTCTCTTTATATAAACTGTACACCTGTTTACTATAATTTTTTAAATGAGGTTTAGCTTCTTCAAGTTTATCTTTAGCTTCTTTGAAGCCGTTAAAGTAGCATATTAAATAAGTTGCAGGCAAGTTTAGTAGATCAGATTGATCATTTTGGGACAAAAGGGTATTAGACTTTAATTTATCAATTAAAGCGGTCGTACTGTTGTATAGGTGATATAACACTTTTTTGTCAAATTGAGGGGGTTCAAATAAAAGCTCACGTTCTATATCATACTGTGCATTATCTCTAAAAACGATTCTAACCTCTTCTAATGGATAGTATTTGAAACTTTTGTGCAAGCCTAACTTAACATACTCGATAATTTTAAATTCGTCTTCAGTAATACTAATACTTACCTCATCCAATTCAGAATAGAACAGCTTAACTTGTTCATTAATTAAAGCGATATCTACTCGCGAATAGTAAGTTGTTTTCTTCGTTTGATGAGCCTTTCCAGCCCAACACACTACAAAGTACTCTTTGAAAACTTTATATTGAGGATTATAGTCGCGTCTAAACTTTAAAAAATCAAAAACACCATCCAATGTAAGCTCAATATTGTTTTGCGCGTTACTTTCAATAGCAGTTACGATTTTAGAATTTATATCTTTAATTTCAATATCAAAAACTTTGGGCATGCTAATGCTGCCTTCTCTAAAAAAAACAGTTCCTCCATAATATTTCCAGATGTTTCTTTTCAAAGCACAAAGTTTTCCTTGTTGCGATCTAATTGAAACAAGTCCCACAACTTTATCTTCTGGTAAATGCGGAAAGGGAATATTCTCGTAAGCTACAAGAGGGGGATTCTCCAAATATGCGTTAACTAAGTTTTGGATTTTGCTGTCGTCAAAAAAATCTACTCCGGTAATAGTGTTATCTTCATCCTCTACCCCAATAACCATATAAGAGGTGTTTTTTGGATTAGAATTTGCTAGGGCACAAATATGTTTTAAAAATTTGGCCTTTCCCTCACGTTCTCCAAGGCCAAGCAAGCGTTTTTTATCATAAAAACTATTTTCGTCATTATGAGCCAATAAATGTTTTACCAAAAGTCGTTTATTTATCACGCTGCAATTGTTTGGGGAATGGGTGTGTTTACATTAAACTTTATACGGATTACTCTTTATATACCGTAGTGCTGTTTGCCTGTGCTGTAGGTAGCACAATAAGATCTGAAATATTAACATGATAAGGTCGGGTGACAACAAAAGCTATGATATCTGCAATATCTTCTGGGGTCAACGGGGTAAAACCTTTGTAAACAGAAGCAGCTTTGTCCGAGTCTCCTTTAAACCTAACATCACTAAATTCTGTCTCAACTAACCCAGGATGGATCGCCCCAACTCGAATTCCTTTACCATTTAAGTCTAAAAGCATTGCTTTGTTTAATGCATCAACAGCATGTTTGGTTGCAGCATATACATTACCATTAGGATAGACCTCTTTACCCGCTATAGATCCGATATTAATAATATGACCCGAACCTTGCGTTATCATTGTAGGAAGTATTGCCTTTGATATATATAACAAACCTTTAATATTACTATCAATCATTGCATCCCAATCATCGATGCTACCAGATTGAATTGAGTCAAGTCCATGCGCATTACCCGCATTATTAATCAATATATCAATAGTTGAAAATTCTGGCGGGAGATTTTTAATAGCTTTAGACACCTCATCTTTATTACGAATATCAAAACTTAAAGTACATACTTTTACGTGTTTGTTAAGCTCATTTTCTATTTGTTTTAAGCGATCTGTACGCCGACCACAGAGTATAAGGTTTATATTTTTTTTTGCTAACTCATGAGCAGTTGCTTTACCAATTCCGCTGGTTGCACCCGTAATTAATGCTGTCTTCACAATTTAATAGTTTAAAATTAATTTAAATTTATCTACAGAAACCTATTTATCAGATGAATTGGATCTATGTTTGCAACATATGAATTATCTCATCGTCTTTTTATAAGCTATTACTATAGGTGTTTACGTTCATTTAGGTTTAAAGATACTCTATTTTAAGAGCTTATAAAAAAACCAAGACTCGTTATTTAACCTATAATTAACTAGTAACAGGAAATTATTTAAACAATTTGCAATCTTGAATCTTGAATGTTAAATTCACACTTTTAAAAAATAAAATTAATGGAAGATAATAGTGCTATCGATATTGCCTCGATAAATGAAAAAATTCAGAGGGAATCAGCGTTTGTAGATTTACTCACCATGGAAATGAATAAAGTAATAGTTGGTCAGAAGCATATGGTTGAGCGATTACTAATAGGATTGTTAGGTCAAGGTCATATTCTTTTAGAAGGTGTGCCTGGATTAGCAAAAACTCTCGCTATAAATACTTTGTCAAAAGCGGTACATGGTAGTTTTAGTAGAATCCAATTCACTCCAGATCTGTTGCCAGCCGATGTTGTGGGTACCATGATTTTTAATATGAAAGAAAACGATTTTTCAATTAAAAAAGGACCGATTTTCGCCAATTTTGTGCTAGCAGATGAGATTAATAGAGCGCCAGCAAAAGTTCAAAGTGCGCTGTTAGAAGCAATGCAAGAAAAACAAGTGACGATAGGGGATCAGACCTTTATTTTAGATAAACCCTTTTTGGTAATGGCTACGCAAAACCCAGTAGAGCAAGAAGGAACCTATCCTTTGCCAGAAGCACAGGTTGACCGTTTTATGCTTAAAACAGTGATAAAATATCCAAAACTAGAAGAGGAACAAGCAATTGTTAGAGCCAATCTTTCTGGAAGTTATGAAAAAGTAAATCCTGTAGTCTCGGTCGAACAAATTATTAGTGCACAAAAAGCTGTTCGTGAAGTATATATGGATGAAAAAATCGAAAAGTATATTCTCGATATAATTTTTGCTACCCGTTTTCCCGAAAAATATAATTTAGAAGAACTTAAACCATTAATTAATTTTGGAGCCTCTCCTCGTGGTAGTATCAACATGGCTACCGCTGCAAAATGCTATGCATTTATAAAAAGAAGAGGATATGTAATTCCAGAAGATGTAAGGGCTGTAGTACATGATGTATTGCGTCATAGAATAGGAATTACGTATGAGGCTGAAGCAGAAAACGTAACATCTGAAGATATCATTAATAAAATAGTAAATGAGATTGAAGTACCTTAGTACGTTGCGTCAATATCGTAAAAGAATAAGAAATATTTAAAATAGTGTTTACTATCAATAGGGTATAAGAAATCCGAATAGCTATGGATACCAAAGCTTTAATAAAGAAGGTTAGAAAAATTGAAATTAAAACACGCCGCTTAAGCGACCATATTTTTGGTGGTGAGTATCATTCTACTTTTAAAGGAAGAGGCATGACGTTTAGCGAAGTAAGACAATATCAATTTGGAGATGATGTACGTACTATTGATTGGAATGTTACAGCGCGGTATAATGAGCCTTATATAAAAGTTTTTGAGGAAGAACGAGAGTTAACCATGATGCTTATGGTGGATATATCTGGTTCGCAAAACTTTGGAACCTCACAAAATTTTAAAAAGGAAATTTGTGTAGAGATAGCAGCTACATTAGCTTTTTCTGCTACTCAGAATAATGATAAAATTGGATTGATACTATTTACCGATGAGGTAGAGCTTTTTATACCGCCTAAGAAAGGAAGATTTCACGTATTGCGTATAATTAGAGAACTTATCGAATTTGAACCCAAAAGTAATAAGACAAACATAACTGAAGCACTAAAATTTCTTTCGAGTGTGATGAAAAAGAAAGCTATTGTGTTTGTGCTTTCTGATTTTATGGCAGATGACTATCAACATACATTAAAAATCGCAGGTAATAAACATGATGTTACTGGGATTCGTATTTATGATGCCAAAGAAGAACAGTTGCCAAATTTGGGAATGGTTCAAATGGAAGATGAAGAAACCAATGAGCTAATACTGGTTAATACAAGTTCAAAACGAACAAGAAGCCAATATGCCAAGCAATACAATCAAAGAGTACATTATTTTACAGAAAGCTTTGCTAGAAGTGGAGCGGGAGTAATTAGTACAAGAGTGGATGAAAGCTATGTAAAAAAATTACTAGGCTATTTTAAAACCAGGGGATAGGTAAACGTATAAAACGAATGACAGAGAACCGCATACCATATGATTTTATGAACTATAATCGTTTTTCTCAAACCGAACCACGAAGGATATTGACCATAGTATCCTTTTTTCTTTTGACAATCAGTAGTGCGATCGGACAAGTAAAATCAACTATCGATAGCGCTTCGATAAAAATAGGAGAAGAAATTAAATATACTTTGGCAGTACAGGCCGATTCAACACAAACGGTCGTGTTTCCAGAAGGTAAAAGTTTCGCACCACTTGAGGTTATAGAATCTTTTGCTGCAGATACTACAATAAAAAATAACCAGTATAATATCATTAAACAATATGGTTTAACAAAGTTTGATACGGGAGTATTTGTAATTCCTAGTCAACGTGTTTTAATTGGTGAACGAGAGTTTATAACAGACTCTATTCAAGTCGAAGTGCGCGATGTGGTTGTTGATACAACAAAGCAAAAAATGTTTGCAATTAAACCTTTGGTCGAAGTGGATCCCCCATCAATTAGATGGCAAGACTACTTTTGGCATACAATTGTTACTATTTTATGCATCGCGCTACTAATATTTTTGATAGTATATAGGAAAAAGAAAAGAGCCGAAAAAGAAAAAGAACTACCTCCTTATGAACGAGCAATTGAAGCACTTCGTAAGATTGATAATTCAGATTTATTAGAAAAAGAATCACATAAAGAGTACTACTCTATACTTAGTGATACCGCACGTAAATATATCGACGAAGAGATCTATGATCACGCAATGGAGAGTACGACCGATGAATTAATAACACGCTTAGATCAAGAAATAAAATCAGGTACATTGTTACTAGAATCGGACACTTTGCAAGAGTTAAAACGAGTGCTCATGACAGCCGATTTAGCCAAATTTGCAAAGTCTAGACCTGATAAGTTAACGGCCCGGGCCGATCGTACAACAATAGAGCAGGTAATTAATAAAACGAAAGAAGCCATTCCCGAACCGACAGAAGAAGAACTGCTAGCGGATGAGGAGTACAGAAGAACAAAAGCACAGAAAGAACAACGAAAAAAGATAATAGTAGCAAGTATTGCTGCCGTAGCAGTCGTTGGAATTATTTTTGGAGTGTTTGTTTGGCGTAATGGCTATCAAGAAACCATTGATACAATTTTTGGACATCCTACGAGAACATTAGCAAAACAAGAATGGATTTCTAGCGCCTATGGTACGCCTCCAGTTGCCATTGCAACACCAGAAGTATTATTGCGTAATAATTATCAATTAACCAATGAGCAAAAGCAAATTTTAAAAGGAAATGAAACTTTTGTGTACGGTGATTTGAACGGAAATATGTACATAGCTATTAGCACTGTAGTGCCAAATAGTGATACTAAAATTGATCTTGAAAAAGCGGTAGAAGGTATTGTGGGTAACTTTGAGTCACAAGGAGCAAAGAATATTACCGTTAAGACAGAATCCTATAAAACGTTGGGGGGAGCAGAAGGGATTAAAGTGTTTGGTAATCTTGAAGTTATAAATCCAACCAATCAAAAAAAATATAAAAAGGAATATTTGATGCTCAATTTTGCCGAAAATGGAGGGTTTCAACAAATCACAGTAGTCTTTGACGAAGACGATATATATGCAGACGATATAGCGCAGCGTATTATAACCTCTGTAGAACTTAAAAACGCCGAATAAGATGTTTGATAACTATACTTTTGAAGATCCGTATTTCTTTTGGTTGTTTGCTTTGTTTCCATTTTTGATAGGTTGGTATGTTTGGAAGTTTAACAAACAACAAGCAACGCTCAAAATTTCAAGTGTACAAGGTTTTAAATATAAAAAAAGCTTTTTGGTACGGCTCAAACCAATTCTTTTTTTATTTCGTTTGCTATGCTTGAGTTTTCTCATTACAGCGCTAGCACGTCCTCGTACAGTAGATGTTTCGAGCAGAACAAAAACTACAAAAGGGATTGATATAGTAATGGCAATTGATGTTTCGGCAAGTATGTTAGCCAAGGACTTACAACCAAATCGCCTCGAGGCATTGAAAGATGTTGCAGCACAATTTGTAAAAGAACGTCCAAATGATAGAATAGGACTCGTGGTTTATGCTGGTGAGAGTTTTACCAAAACTCCGCTTACCAGTGATAAATCTATCGTTTTAAGTGCGATGAACCAAATTGAGTACAATACCGTTTTAGAAAATGGAACCGCTATCGGTATGGGATTGGCAACAGCAGTTAATCGTTTAAAAGATAGTAAAGCAAAAAGTAAAGTCATTATACTATTAACAGATGGCTCAAACAATGCAGGTTTTATTGATCCTAAAATAGCTTCAGAGCTGGCGGTTGAATACAGCATTAAAACATATACCATTGGATTAGGTACTAACGGTATGGCACTAGCGCCTGTGGCCATTTTGCCTAATGGTGCTTTTCGTTATGAACGTGTTAAAGTAGAGATCGATGAACCCTTACTCAAAGAAATTGCTAAAGTGACTGGCGGAAAGTATTTCCGGGCAACCGATAATAAAAAATTAGAGGCGATATATGAAGAAATCAATAAATTAGAAAAAACGGATGTTGAGGAATTTAAATTTTACAACTATCAAGAAAAATTTAGATTCTTGGTGCTAATTGGGCTCGGCTTCTTATTTGTGGAATTGTTGTTAAAACATACAGTTTTCAGAAGTTTTATTTAATACGTGTATCTCCTTTTGAGGTGAACTATGTGGATACATTAGATCTCCATAATGATCTCAAGAATGTTGCTGTAAAGGTTATTTAATTAAAAAAGGCTACTATTAAGGTTTGAACAAGGGGATTATCATATTAGGAAGTTCGAGAAGTCATGGAGACACGGCTAAGGTGATTGCTTTTTTAAAGGACCGTATAGGATTTGATGTGATTGATTTGAGTAAGAAAAAAATCAACCATTACGATTATGATTTTAAAAATGAGGAAGATGATTTCAGTGAATTATTTAAAAATATAGTTCAAAACTATCAAACTATCGTTTTTGCGACTCCAATCTATTGGTATACAATGAGTGGTATAACAAAAGTTTTTTTGGATCGAATCTCAGATTTCTTAATAAAAGAAAAAGAATATGGACGTATGCTGAGAGGTAAAAATATGGCAGTTGTTAGCTGTAGTAACCATAACGATCGTGATGAGAGTTTTGCGATGCCATTTGTACGTAGTGCAGCATATTTAGGGATGGAGTACGTAGGTGATGTACATACTTGGGTAGAAGTAAGTGGTATTCCAGATGAAGTAAAAGATAAAATTAAAAGGTTTGCTCAATTAATTAACCTGTTATAGAAGTAATAATGTCATGTATTTATTAGAAGAAAAAGTATATTTCTGGCTGTTATTGGTGATTCCATTAATACTCTTGTTGTTTATAGGAGTTTTGATATGGAAAAAATCTGTACAAAAACGTTTTGCAGATCCTAGACTCATGAAATTTCTTAGCCCGAACACTTCAGTCTTTAAGCCTTTGCTTAAAGTATTGATCATAAGTATAGCATTGGCTAGTATTGTGATAGGATTGGTAAACCCCAAGATTGGCACAAAATTAGAAACGGTAAAGCGAGAAGGTGTAGATGTAGTTTTTGCTGTCGATGTTTCTAAAAGTATGCTTGCCGAGGATATAGCACCTAATCGTTTAGAAAAATCTAAACAATTAGTTACCCAGATAATAAATAGCTTGGCAAGTGATAGAGTGGGGATCATAGCGTACGCAGGTAGTGCTTTTCCGCAATTGCCAATTACAACAGATTATGCTTCTGCCAAAATGTTCTTACAAGCAATGAGCACTGACATGCTTTCGTCACAAGGAACTGCGATTAATGAAGCAATAACCTTAGCAAAAACCTATTATAACGATGATGAGCAAACGAATCGTGTGCTCTTTTTAATCAGTGATGGCGAAGATCATGAAGGGAGTGCTTCAGAAATAGCAGAAGAGGCTTCAAAAGAAGGTATCTTGATCTATACTATCGGCGTAGGATCCATAAAAGGTGGACCAATACCCATTAAACGAAATGGAATTGTACAATCCTATAAAAAGGATCGTGCAGGAGAAACAGTAATAACAAAACTCAACGCGACAACTTTACAGGAAATTGCAAAAGAAGCAAATGGCACATACATTGATGGTAGAAGTACGAAAGATGTAGTTACCCAAGTAACAGAAATATTACAGAATATGGATAAGAAAGAGTTCGAGGCTAAACAATTTGCTGATTTTCAAGATCAGTTTCAATGGTTTTTAGGGTTTGGATTACTACTCTTAATACTAGATGTGTTCTTATTAGAACGCAAAACTTCTTGGGTTAAAAAACTAAATCTGTTCAATGAAAATTAAAAAAGCTATGAAAAAGAGTTTAGTTATTTTTTTATGCCTTTATAGTAGTATCATGTGCTTTTCGCAAGAAGCAGATTTAAAACAACTTGTATCTGAAGCACAAGAGCATTTGGCAATCGGGAATCAAAGTTTGATTAGAGATGGCAATTTCCCAAAGGCTGAGGGTGAATATCGCAAAGCGATTGCCAAAAACCCTAATGGTGTAGATGCAAAATATAATTTGGGAAATGCATATTACAATTCCGAAAAATACGATGAAGCTATAATGCGTTATAGCGAAACAGCCAAAACCTCGACAAGTAAATTAGAAAAGCACAAAGCTTTTCATAATTTGGGGAACACTTACATGGAGCAAAAGAAGTATCAAGAGGCTGTCGAGGCATATAAAAATGCGTTACGAAATAACGCAAAAGATGATGAGACGCGTTATAATTTGGCATTGGCAAAAAAGATGTTAGAAGAAGAGCAGCAACAGAATCAAGATCAAGATCAGGATAAAGATGATCAAAATCAAGATCAAAAAGACCAGGATCAAGAAAACAAAAAGGATCAAGGAGATCAAGGAGACCAAGATCAAAAGGATAAAAATAAAAAGGATCAAGGAGATCAAGGTGATGAGAAGGATCAGGAAAAGAAAGGTGATGAGGAAGATAAAAAAGGAGAGAAAGGCGATGAGGATGAGAAAAAGGATCCTAAAGATCAAGATGCAAATACAGGCGACAAAAAGGAAGAACAACAAGAGGGAGCGCCAAAACCAATGCAAGGACAATTATCACCACAGCAAGTAAAGAGTTTGCTAGAGGCAATGAATAATCAGGAAAAGAAAGTACAGGATAAAATAAATGCTAAAAAAGTTAAAGGAAACGTGAAGCAAACGGATAAAGATTGGTAGCACCTTCCTTGTCATTCTTTGACTTTACAGAAAATATAACGATAATGAAGTTGAAATTAATTTTATTGATGCTACTTACTTTTAGTGCTATCACACTGTCTACTGCACAGGTGAGGTTTGAAGCTAAAGTTAGTAAAAGCAAATTAGGTGTTAATGAACGCTTACGAGTAGATTTTGAGATGAATCAGGACGGAGATAACTTTACACCTCCAGATTTCAAAGGTTTCACTGTAGTTGGCGGTCCCAATCAATCGATTAGCAATTCATGGATTAATGGGAAACGTTCGTATGCAAAAACATTTAGTTATTTTTTGGCGCCAACTCAAAGAGGGAAATTTATAATACAACAAGCTCAAATTCAAATCGATGGTGAAATTTACAAGACGTTACCAGTTCGGGTTGAGGTGACTGCTGCTATCGATAAACCCAAAGACGGTAATAATTCTGATTATATTGCTAGTGAGAACTTACACTTGGTTGCCGAGGTTTCCAAAACAAACCCTTATCTCAATGAAGCCATAACGGTGGTCTATAAACTGTACGTAAGTCCAAGAATTAGTGTAAGTAATTGGAACGAACTAGATAGTCCAAAATATAGTGATTTTTGGAGCCAGGCTATCGATATGAAACAACTTAAGGTCGAAAATGGAACTTATGAAGGAGAGCCTTATAGATATGTGGTGTTGCGTAAAACAGTTCTTTATCCCCAAAAAACAGGAAAATTAAATATAGAACCTCTTACGCTGTCTATAGCTGTTGATGTCCCCACTAATCGAAGAGACATTTTTGGAGGTAGGTTGTATTCAACTATTAATAAAACGGTAGCTGCTGGTAACCGAACGATTAATGTAAAGCCTCTACCCGAAAATGGGAAACCAGAAGGTTTTACAGGAGCGGTTGGTCGTTTTGATTTTAAAGTAACGCCTAACAGAACAGAGTTAGATGCTTCAGAGTCACTAGAAGTGAAGGTCGAAGTAAGCGGTGAGGGAAATCTTAAACTTTTTGATCTTCCTAATCTAAATGTGCCAAGCGGTTTAGAAAAATATGAGCCAGAACATAGCGAGCGTGTTAGAACAAATTTAGGAGGTATGGAAGGTATGGTTTCAGACACTTATACACTGGTTCCTCAATTTAAAGGTAAATATCCCATTCCTGCTCTACGCTTTTCTTATTTTGATGTAAGTACAAATACATACAAGTCAATTACCTCAAAAGAAATTGTTCTACAAGTAGAAAAGGGGCCCGATGGACAACGTGTAGTAGCTTCTTCTGATAATGAAACGCAAAAACAAGTGGTGACACAAACCAGCAAACAATTTAAATTCATAAAATTAAAAACGAGGTTAAAAGAAAGTAACTCAGAAGGTTTTTTTGGTTCAACAATTTATTGGACTGCATTAATTTCACCTTTATTAGCAATTCCTTTATTTTTATTCTTTGGAAAAAAGCAAGAAGCTAGAAAGAACGATGTGGTAGGCAGTAGAGTTCGAAGAGCTGATAAATTAGCACGAAAATATCTATCAGAAGCCAAAAAAAATCTTGGAAGTCCTCAATCCTTCTACATAGCGATGGAGTTGGCATTACATAATTATTTAAAAGCTAAACTTCAAATTCAAACAAGTGATATGAGCAAGGATCGTATACAACGCTTACTCAAAGATCGTAAAGTTGATGATGCGTTGGTCATAGAGTTTGTAGCTTTACTGGAAAGTTGTGAATTTGCTAGATATACGCCATCCTCATCAACAGCAATGCAGCAAGATTATGATAAAGCTTCAAGAGTAATTGCAGAAATGGATAAACAACTTTAAACAAAAAACAATGAGAAGTATAGTAGTTTTAATTTTTGTTTTTATAAGTATCCATGTGTTTTCTCAACAAACCGAAAAGTTTGATAGAGCTAATGCGTTATACACGGCAAAAAATTATGAAGAGGCAATTCAAAATTATCTTAGTATTATAAACGACGGGTATGAGTCACAAGAACTTTACTTTAACTTAGCGAATGCCTATTACAAGCAGAATACTATAGGACCAAGTATATATTACTATGAAAAAGCCTTACAACTAGACGCTAATAATCAGGATGTAAAAAATAATTTAACTTTTGCCAAAAATGCAACAGTTGATGTTATAGACGAAATTCCGCAAGGTTTCTTATCAAAAGTTTTTGAGAACGTAGTTTCTCTATTTTCAATTAAAACTTGGGCTTGGCTATCGATCGGTCTTGTTGTAACCTTTGTTATTCTTTTTTTAGGTTACCAACGTGCCTTGGATACGAGAAAAAAAAGATGGTTATTTGTAGGTTCGTGGTTATCGTTAATCATAGGTTTAATTGTGGTATTGCTAGCATACCAAAAGCAACAAATCCAGTTAAATACAACATACGGAATTATTTTTGCCAAAGAAAGTGCCGTTCTAAGCGAGCCGAACTTGGGGAGTGAAGAACTCTTTGAATTGCATGAAGGTACCAAGGTTAAAATAATCGGAACTATTAATAGCTGGAAAAATATTAAACTTTCAGACGGTAAAACAGGATGGATTTTCTCAAAAAATTTAAGAGAATTGTAATTCAATGCATTTAATTTAAATACCTTTGTTTAAACAGTTTTACAATTCATTTAACAAAACTTGAAGACATTACTCTTATTTTTGTTTTCTAATATTTTTCAATTGATTACTAAACTTCATACCACACGATTCATCATTATAGTAGGGTTTTTAATAAGTCTTAGTAATCACTCCTTGCGATTACTTAATTTTTATCAAGACGAATCTTCTTCGATTCTTTTAGCGCTAGAGGATACCGAGGAAAAATCGGATACTGAGGAGAAAGAAAATTCTGAAGAAAAGGATGATATCAAAGAAAAGGAAATGATTTTTCATAACTCTGAAGAAAAATCTTTAGAAATGTGGAAACTTTATAGTAAACGGTTTCCAGAAATATATCTTAGTAACTTCCCTATTTATCCAGAATATACAACACCTCCACCAGAAAACTCATACTTCTTTCCGCAATTTTTTATTTAATCACTTTAACAAGATAATGAGAAGCTTTCTCTGCTTGTTAAAACTAAAAAATATACCTTAAGGGTATAAATGTAATTATAAAGTTATGAGTATTTTTAAAAATATTAAAAATGATCTCCCAGCAAGTATTGTTGTTTTTTTTGTAGCATTACCATTGTGTCTAGGGATCGCATTAGCAAGTGGCGCACCACTTTTTTCGGGGCTTATTGCAGGTATTGTTGGCGGTATCGTAGTAGGAGCTTTAAGTGGTTCACAAATAGGAGTTAGTGGTCCTGCAGCCGGTTTGGCAGCCATTGTTTTAACAGCTATTGGTGCTTTAGGAGGTTATGAGAATTTTCTTGTTGCCGTGGTTTTAGGAGGTGTTATACAGTTAGTTTTTGGTCTTTTAAAAGCTGGGATTATCGGTTATTATTTTCCGTCGTCGGTTATTAAAGGAATGCTAACAGGTATAGGGATCATCATTATATTAAAACAAATTCCTCACTTTTTTGGCTACGATGCAGATCCAGAGGGTGATTTTGCATTTTTTCAAGTTGATGGAGAAAATACGTTTTCAGAAATATTGAATGCAATTAATCATATCAGCCTTGGAGCTACTATAATAGCCATAATAGGATTGATTATTTTATTACTTTGGGATAAAGTCTTAAGTAAGAAAGGCAAAATTTTTCAAATTATCCAAGGACCTTTAGTTGCAGTAGTGGTAGGTATACTTTTCTATGTATTGACAGGCTCATCTGAGACTCTTTCAATTGCCAAAAGTCATTTGGTAAGTGTTCCAATTCCGGATAATTTTAATTCATTCTTGGATCAGTTTAGTTTTCCCAATTTTAGTGTGATTACGATGCCAGATATTTGGATAACTGCTTTTACAATCGCACTTGTAGCTAGTTTAGAAACCTTATTGTGTGTTGAGGCGACTGATAAGATTGATCCAGATAAGAGGGTTACACCGACTAATAGGGAATTGTTGGCGCAAGGAACCGGAAATATTATTTCGGGTATGATAGGGGGTCTACCAGTTACTCAGGTTATTGTTCGTAGTTCTGCAAATATTCAATCGGGTGGTAAAACGAAAATGTCTGCAATAATTCATGGTTTTTTATTATTAATCTCTGTTATCCTTATTCCAAGGTTGCTCAATATGATTCCTCTTTCTGTATTAGCTTCTATTCTACTAATAGTTGGCTATAAGTTAGCAAAGCCTCAATTGTTTAAATCTATGTATCTATTAGGATGGAAACAATTTATACCATTTGTAGTAACCGTATTGGGTATTGTGTTCATTGATTTGCTATGGGGTATTGGACTTGGTTTATTAGTGGGGATTGTTGTGATTTTAATTAAAAGTTATCAAAATTCACACTTTTTACATATTGAAAATAATAGTGACGGACAGCATAGAATTAAAATGACATTAGCCGAAGAAGTTACCTTTTTTAATAAAGGAGCAATTCTTAAAGAATTGGATCGACTACCAGCGAATACTCATCTTACCTTGGATGTAAGAAAAACAAGGTATTTGGATAACGATATCATAGAAATATTGGATGATTTTTCTGAGAAAGCAAAAAATAAAAATATTGATATCCAGCTTATTTCAGAACGAGGAATAGCAGAGAACCCTCAAAGTTATATTGAGTTTTTCAAATTGAGGACAAAATAATTTAATTAAAGAAACATATAGTATATGAAAGCACATACAAAAGAAACGCAAGCAACAATGACACCGCAAAAGGCATTAGACTTCTTAAAGGAAGGAAATGTACGGTTTCAACAAAACTTAAAAGCTAATAGAAACTTATTGGAGCAGGTTAATGATACAAAAGAAGGTCAATTTCCTTTTGCAACTATCTTGAGTTGTATAGATTCCCGCGTTTCTGCAGAATTAGTATTTGATCAGGGATTGGGAGATATTTTTAGTGTACGTATTGCAGGTAATTTTGTAAACGAAGATATCTTGGGTAGTATGGAGTTTGGTAGTAAACTTGCAGGAACTAAACTTATAGTAGTACTTGGACATACAAGCTGTGGGGCTATCAAAGGTGCCTGTGATCATGTAAAGATGGGTAATTTAACCAAGTTAATAGATAAAATCACACCTGCTGTAGATGCCGTTAAAGAACCTCAGGATGATGCCAAACGTAACTCAGCAAATACAGAATTTGTAGATGCCGTAGCCATACAGAATGTCAAAATGACGATAGACAATATTCGTAGACAAAGCGATATTTTAAAAGAGATGGAAGATAATAATGAAATTTTAATCGTAGGTGGTATGTATGATATCAAGAATGGTAAGGTAACTTTTATATAACTACCAGATACTATTAAATGTTTGCTAAAAAAAGGCTAAGTCAGAGAGACTTAGTCTTTTTTTTGATACGTATACTAATAGTTTTAGTATCATTGTCTTTAAATAAAAAAACCGAATGATGAAAATTTTTTTTAGCAATTTAAAAGGCGATACTTTTGGTGGGTTAACAGCAGGAATCGTAGCATTACCATTAGCACTAGCTTTTGGTGTTTCCTCTGGATTAGGTCCTAGTGCTGGATTGTATGGAGCTATTTTCATTAGTTTTTTTGCCGCATTGTTTGGAGGTACCAATACTCAGATTTCTGGACCAACAGCTCCAATGACTGCGGTTAGTATGGTTGTTATCGCAGGTTTAATAGCAGCTTATGATGGAGATGTTGCCAAAGCGTTACCTGCAATATTGACAGTGTTTGTATTAGCAGGTCTTATGCAAATAGGGTTGGGTGCTTTAGGGATAGGAAAATATATCAAATATATGCCATACCCTGTAATTTCGGGCTTCATGACCGCCATAGGTATTATGATATTAGTTACTCAATTACTACCAGCTTTGGGATATTATCCTCAAGAGGATAGGGAATATGTTTCTACTTTTAAACCCGCTGCCGAAGAAATTATTTTAGAAAAAATCCTGAGAGAAGAAGCTGGAGAAGGTATTTTGGTACTTCAAGATTTTGAGGAAACAATAAGAAGAGCACAGTATATAACTAGCGAAAAAATCGAATCTGAAGCTGTACTTATGGCTGGCAAAGATAGCGGTGGTGTTTGGGGAGCTATTATTAGTTTACCTAGAGCAATCGCTAATATCAAAATGCTAGAATTAATATTATGCCTTTGTACCATTATAATTATTTATGGTTTTAAGCGCATAACCACGGTCATACCAAGTACCTTGGTTGCTTTATTAATCGTCTCTGGAGCGGCATATGCTTTAAATCTCAATTATCGTCCGATTGAGCAAATCCCTAGCGGATTTCCCATACCTAATTTTTCCATATTTACAGAGTTTAGATTCGGCGCGATAAGTCCATATATTTTTTCGGCATTGTCCTTGGCATTTTTAGGAGCTATTGATAGTTTACTCACCTCTGTAGTAGCTGATAATATGACAAAAACACGGCATAATCCAAATAAAGAACTAATTGGACAGGGTATTGGGAATAGTATAGCAGCCATTTTTGGTGGTATTCCAGGGGCTGGAGCTACCATTCGTACAGTTGTAAATATAAATGCCGGTGGAAAAACTAAATTGTCAGGGATGATAGCGGGACTTTTACTATTACTAGTGCTTTTAGGCTTGGGACCTATCGCCTCACAAATACCGGCAGCTGTATTAGCGGGGATATTGGTGACAGTAGGTATTGGTGTCATGGACTATAAGGGACTTAAAGCAATACCTAGCATGCCAAAAGTAGAGGTGATAATTATGATTTTGGTAATGCTTCTCTCTGTATTTTGGGACTTAGTGTATGCCGTAGGTATTGGATTGGTGCTTGCTTCTCTTCTTTTTATGAAAAAAATGGGTGATGTCACGGCCAAAGAATCTACTGTTAATTCACTTAAAGTTTTAGAAAATGATTCATCATTAAAACGATGGGTAGATGAAAATAATTTTCCGGAAAATCTAAAAGAAGAGGTTTTTGTAAAACATCTTAATGGCCCTGTTTTTTTTGGAGCAACTAGTGAGTTACAACAATTAGCCAAACAAATCCCAGAAACAGCTACTCATGTAATACTTAGAATGGATAAGGTGCCTTATATAGACCAATCCGGTGTATATACGCTCGAAGAAATTATACTAAGTCTAGAACAGCGTACTATTAGAACCTTTATCACAGGTCTACAAAATCAACCTGGATACCTTATGAAACGAATAGACATTATTCCAGATTTAATTCCGGAAGAACATTTATTTAAAAATTTTGATGATTGTGTTGCCTATATAAAAGATAAAGTAGCGGATATATATATTAATTAGGCACTATGTAAATTTTCTTTTGGAGTTTCTTTTGTGACAGAAGCCTTTTTCATAATTTCTGGTAAGATTGCTGGAGCAATCGCTTGTACAGGTTTATATAATATAGAGTTATCTAACGTGTCTTGATCAATAAAATTAAACGTATTATTACCTGCATCAATTAGCATAATAATCACACTAGCTATAAATGCCATTTTTAAAATTCCAAAAGCACCACCCAATAATTTGTTAATGATACCCAAGGCTATTGCATTTGCAATTTTGGTAAGTACTTTACCCAATAGAGCAACGCTAAGAACAACCAATAAAAATGTAATGGCAAATGATAATAACTGTGTAACACCAGTATCCCATGAAACGTAGTGTTCGAGGTAGCTTCCTACAAAATGAGAGAAATGTATAGCTATATATATACCAGCTATCAATGCTATTAATGAAGTTAAAGAAACAATTAATCCTTTACTAAAGCCTCGAATTAACCCCCAGGTTAATAAAATTCCAAGAATAATGTCAATATATCCCATTGTAAACCTTTAAAGGAACGAATATACATTTTTAAAATTATTTTAAATAGTATATATTTGATATATACTATATACTTTATATATGAGAAAAATTATTGACGTAGAGGATGATTTAATACCAAAACTCAAATTAATTGCTGCTATTGAGGACTCAAGTGTAAAAAAAGTTATAGAGGAGGCAGTGGCTTTTTACATAGATTTTAAAAGAGACAACCAGTTAAAACAGTTATCTGTAGAACAAAAAAATGATCTGGCTTTTATGTTTTTACTCAAAGATATCAAGAGCGATGAAACTGTTACCAAAGAAGAACTATTTAACTCTTAACCTTATGAAAATAGTAATTTTAAAAACCTTTGCTTCAGATTACCAAAAAATCAATGATACTTCTCTAGAAGTAAAATTGAAAAGCGTTTTACGGTCACTCGAAACCTTAGATGACACTTCTAGTTTGACTCCAATTCAGCGTATACAAGATAAAGAAAGGTTTTTTAAAATAGGGATAGGATTCTATTATATTTTAATTAAATGTACTTCGGCAAAAACCTTAGCACTGGTTAGGATGGTTCATCGAGATCAGGTAAAGCAATCTCTATACAAATCGATCTAGAAATGTAATTTTCTGTTGTATTTTTGCGCAAAAACGATATGTCAAGAGATATTAAATTAAAAGAACGATGGGAGCTTCTGGTTACCAAGCTTTCTGGGCAATTTGCAGATGGTGATAGTTTAGATTTGGATGCAATTATTTATTTAATTGGCGTTCAAGAACTAGGTCAGATTCATAAGAAATATAAAAAAGACGAGAAGTTGGATCTTATGCATATTGCAATATGCAGACTTCTGGAACCTTATGGATACTACGAATTTGATTTTTTTGATGATCAAGGTTGGCCTCATTATATTGTAAAAGAAGCTTTGCCACATCTTAAATCTGGCGAGCAATCGGTTTTAATGAAAGAGGCGATAGTAAATTATTTTATTGCAAGTAACTACATTGAATAACTCCTAGTAGATATGCAAGTTACTAAAAAGAAGGGTTGATATATAGCATGCAAATACCCAGAAATTCCATAAATTTGCGGTCCTATTAAGAAAATTTCATGATTGATAAAATAAAAGAATATATCACCGAGGTAGCATCTTTCTCTGCAGAGTCAAAAGAAGAAATTGAAGCATTCAGAATAAAATTTGCAGGTAAAAAAGGTATTATAAATGATTTTTTTGCCGAATTTAAAAATGTCGCTAAGGACCAGAAAAAAGATTTTGGTCAGGCAATCAATGCTTTAAAACTAGCTACTGAAGCCAAAGTGAATGCTTTAAGAGACACTATTGAGGTTAAAGAAGATACGGGAGTGTATGGAGATTTAACAAGACCTCATGCACCTATTGCTCTAGGAGCTAGACATCCAATCTCACTGGTCAAAAATAGAATTATTGAGATTTTTTCTCGTATTGGTTTCAATGTAAGTGAAGGTCCCGAAATTGAGGATGATTGGCACAATTTTTCGGCATTGAACTTGCCAGAATACCATCCTGCAAGGGATATGCAGGATACATTCTTTATTCAGACAGATCCCGATATCCTTTTACGTACTCATACATCATCTGTGCAAGTACGATATATGGAAGAAAATGAACCGCCTATACGCACTATATCTCCTGGCAGAGTGTATCGTAACGAAGCTATTTCTGCTAGATCTCATTGCTTTTTTCATCAAGTAGAAGGTTTATATATCGATAAGGATGTTTCTTTTGCAGATTTAAAACAAACTTTACAATATTTTACAACAGAGATGTTTGGCAAGTCCAAAATTCGATTACGGCCTTCCTATTTTCCATTTACAGAACCAAGTGCAGAGGTTGATGTATATTGGGGATTAGAGACCGAAACGGATTATAAAATGACCAAAGGTACTGGTTGGTTAGAGATCATGGGTTGCGGTATGGTTGATCCAAATGTTTTAAAAAATTGTAACATTGATCCCGAACAGTATAGTGGATTTGCATTTGGTATGGGTATTGATCGTATCGCACTTTTGCTGTATGGTATATCTGATATACGTATGCTAAGTGAGAATGATACTAGATTTCTAGAGCAATTTAAAGCGACACTTTAAGTGAGAAAAGATATAGACATACCAAAGGTTAAAGATATTTATATCGCCATTATTAAAGAATGGGACGAGGAGCTTTTGGCTCAAAATTGGATAGCATATATTATAAATGACGGTACTGTTCCTATTGAGATGGTTTTAATAGTAACCAAGGGATACGATAGTGACCGTAAAACCTCATTACTTCGCCATGGTATTGGCTCGGTTGAAGCAAAATCTAGCGCAAAGATCGAGATGATTCAAGAAGAATTGCTGACTATGAATAATGAGTTTGCTGTTACATTTTTTGCTGATGGTAAGCTCTATGACAAAAAGTATATCTTCCAAAAACATACGATAAACGAAGGAGCAGTTCAAGAACTACCAGTTATGAAGCAACAGGGTGTTTTAAAAAAATAAAAACGTAATTTTCTACTACTTAAAAACGGCTGGGTTCCTTATTATAGAAACTCCGCCGTTTTTCAAAATTGTTTGTCGTAAAATTAATACCCAACTTGCCTACGCACTCTTTGCAAAACTTCATTTGCAGTAGCCGCAGCTTTTTGAGCACCTTTTTCAAGGATTTGGTCTATCTCATCCAGATGTTCCATATAATAGTTATACCGGTCTCTTTGTTCGCTATAATTGGCGATAAGTGCTTCATAAAGCGCCTGTTTAGCATGACCGTAACCATAGTTTCCTTCGGTGTAATTTTTACGCATGGTCTCAATTTCCGCTGTATTGGCAATTAATTGATATAGCGCAAAAACATTACATGTATCTGGATTCTTAGGTTCTTCTAATGGGATGCTATCGGTAGCAATACTCATCACTTGTTTGCGCAGCTTCTTATCAGGTAAAAAAAGATTTATAATATTACCTTTTGATTTACTCATTTTTGCACCATCAGTTCCAGGAATATACATTGTATTTTCTTGAACTTGTGCCTCAGGCATTACGAATAGTTCACCTATTTGGTTATGAACTCTTGATGCAACATCGCGAGTCATTTCTATATGCTGCAATTGATCCTTACCAACGGGTACAATCTCTGCATCATACAAAAGTATATCGGCAGCCATTAACATGGGATATGTAAATAACCCAGCGTTGACATCTTCAAGTCGATCAGCTTTATCCTTAAACGAATGCGCAAGTGTAAGACGTTGATACGGAAAAAAGCAACTTAGATACCAAGATAATTCTGTCACTTGTGGTATATCACTTTGACGGTAAAAAACGGTTTTATCTATGTCAAGTCCAAATGCTAACCAAGTAGCTGCTGTAGAGTAGGTGTTTTCCCGAAGTATGTTTGCGTTCTTAATTTGGGTTAAAGAATGCATATCAGCGATAAATAAATACGATTCATTTTCAGGTTTATTTGCCATTTCTATAGCGGGGATTATAGCTCCCAAAAGGTTACCTAAGTGAGGCGTGCCTGTACTCTGGACTCCTGTTAATATTCTGGACATAGTATTTTTTTAATTTTAACAAAGGTAATTTTTTTGTTCAGATAGCTCAAACCAATTATGTATTTTTGACATTATGGGTTTACCAAAAAAAATTTTAATTGTTATCTGGCGTATCTGGTTTTATGTGCTCATGGCACTACCTATTTTGATACTGTTTCCTGCATTACTTGTTTTTACTTCTAGAGAAAAATGGTACCCTCAATTTTTTGTATTGGCTAGATTTTGGGCAACAATAATTTTATATGGAAGTGGTTTTATTCCCAAGGTTAAGAATAATGAAAATATGAATCACCATCACAGTTATATGTTTATTGCAAATCATACCTCGATGGCTGATATAATGCTGATCCTTTACTGTGTAAAGAATCCTTTCGTTTTTGTAGGTAAAAAGGAACTTACAAAAATTCCGCTATTCGGTTTTTTTTATAAGCGCACTTGTATTCTTGTGGATCGAAATAGTCAAAAAAGCAAAAATGAAGTTTTTAAGGAGGCAAAAAAGCGTTTGGATTCGGGTATTAGCATTTGTATTTTTCCAGAGGGTGGCGTCCCCGATGATGAGTCTATCGTGTTAGATGAGTTCAAAGATGGAGCGTTTCGACTAGCTATTGATTACCAAATACCAATTGTTCCACTAACTTTTTTGGATAACAAAAAAAGATTTTCCTATACTTTTTTAAGTGGCAGCCCTGGTAAAATGCGCGCTATTATCCATCCTATGATTAGAACAAAAGGACTAACTCAAGAAGACAAAAAGAATCTTAAATCACAAAGTAGAGAAATTATTTTGGAAAGTCTACTTAAGAGCACTACCTCTTAAAATTTGAAATTCACACCAGTATAGATACCAAAATAGTAAGGTTTGAAATTACCATCATTTTTACTAAAGGCGTTAAGTTGATATTTAAAAATAGGTTCCATATTGATCTGAAAACTTTCTGATATAGAATAATCAATTCCAAGACCGATATTTCCGCTAAAACTTATATCATTCAGGTTATTAGCCTCACCGATAGAGCTTTCAAGACCAGATGATTGAACCGATATTTCGTTATCACTCAAAAATAGAGTACTTAATCCTCCAATCATTTGAACAGCAAGTTTATTAGAAATCAATGCATATTCAATCTCTAAAGGAACTTCGATATAATTTAAACGTTGATTTAAAAACCCAATGGTCTGTCTTTTATTTATAAAGTTGCCATTAACATCTGAAGCCACTCGATTAGGTGATTTATAATCTGTGATTTCTATTTCTTCGGCAATAGTATTATAGGTTACACTTTGCAATTCCCTACTAACTATAGAAGGACCAAAACCAACACCTTCGGTATTATAACTTAAATCAACTTTATTAATACCAGAACGTACTTTTACTTTTTTATTTAAGGCATATGCAATTTGAATACCATAGCTCATGTTAATTTGTCCGTCTTTATTATTGTCCTTAAATTGTGGATCTATAGAAGATCCATTTCCAATAGAACTATAGTAAACAGGAGCCACATTAGGGGTGATATTCCACTTTTTATTTGGTACTCTTTTTTCAGTAATAAGTGCTTCTTCTTCAGTTTTGATAGCATCAAATAATGATTTTTTATGTCTTTCTTCTTTTAACTTTTCATTAGGTGATGGTTTGATTTGTTGTGCTAATGGGGTTGATTCAACAGTACCGTCTTTGGATGTAACCTTTTTATCGCTCTCATCTGGTGAATTAGAAAAGGGATCGGTTGATGTTTTTTTAAATGCAATAGAAGTTTGATTAGATTCGTTACCAATATTAAAATCTTTATTGTGAAGCTTAGCAATTGCTTTTTTAGGTGAGTTAACAGGTAATTTGGAGTTATCTGTTTTTATAGAATTTTGAATATCCTCAGTATTTTTTCTAAGGTTACCAGCATTAACGATGTCTGAATTATGGTTATATTTTTTTTCAGTCTTTTGATCACTTGTATTAAAAATAGGTGTGTTGATCTCTCGAGTATTTTTATTTTCGTTATCCATAACGACTGCTGGAGAAGAGGTATTTTCGCTTTGAGGGGTTGTAACAAAAGTATTTATATCAGGTTTATCAGTGTTTAACCAATAAGTAGTCAATGTGCTTACCACCACTATCACACTTGCTATACCAGCTAATCGATACCAAAAAGGAATCACAATCGTTTTTTTGCGTTTATTCTCTTGAGAAGCACTGATGTGTTTCCAAACATGTTCACCAGGGCTTGCTTCAAAATTTTTGAATTTTTCCTGAAATAAACGATCTATATGTTTTTTATCTTTCATCTGCTTCCTTCAATAGGTTGAACTTGTATTTCATTTTGAAGTTCTATTTTTTCTTTCAATATATATCGTGCACGTGCCAAGTTTGATTTGGATGTGCCTTGAGAGATATTTAATAATTCTGCAATTTCTTTATGTGAGTACCCATCTAACACATATAAATTAAATACTAAACGATACCGATGTGGAAGTTGTTGTATTATTGTAAGTAAGTAATCTAAAGAAACTGATTCCTCATCGATATCTACATAGGGGTCCTCTAATTGTTCTTCATTAATTATTTCGAATACTTTTTGATTTCGATATTTCTGAAGAGCAGTATTTACTACAATTCGTTTAAGCCAACCTTCAAAAGAACCTTTATTTTTAAATTGCTCAATTTTTTTAAATATGGTAATAAAAGCATCTTGCAAGGTGTCTTCGGCATTGGCATAATTATCAGAATATTTCAAACAAACTGAAAATAGTTTACTTGAAAAAAGGCGATAGAGCTGTTCTTGAGCCTTTTCATCTCTTTTTTTGCATTTCTCTATGAGTTGCTCCAACCCCAACTATATCTATCGATTTTAATTAATTTTTACTTTTGCTTCTCTTGTGGGAACTTCAATTGTCAAAAATTTAGAAGATCCATCTGCTGCTCTACCTTGCCAAAAATTGAAGATATAACTTGATTCATTTCCTACCAAAAAATTGAAAGAGGTGTCTTCTTCCTTAGCTTCATCATAGGTTTCACACGTAGTTTCATCACTAACGACAGCTATGGCAGAAATAGTTCTTTCATTTTTGATTCCTTGATAATCAAAGCCCTCAAATCTATGACATGAAGTAGGTCTAAAGTACGAAACTTTAATAGTATATGTAGAATCTTTAACAAGTTCTTCTGGAAGCTCGGCGCTTGCTATAGGCAACCCTTCGTAAAAAAAATTGATAGAATCATCATCATTAAGACAACTGGTAAAACATAAATAAAGTATGATCAGCGCAATTTTGGATACTGTTTTCATAACTCGAAATTGGGGTATCTTGTTTGTGTTATTTAGATGTTTTTGTTTTCTTTAGGTTGCGTTTGGACACGCTAAAGTTTTCTTAAAATAAAAAAAGATCCCAAAAACGAGGGATCTTTTTTTACTGTAATTATACCAAATGTTTCCTTGAAAGAAACTTTTAAGTTATAGAATGTACTGCCTTATTGTTTATACTATTCATTAGCTATTTTAATAGCTTCTTTAATTTTTGTTTCGAGTTCTTCCATTAGATCTGGATTATCATTAAGAAGGTTTTTCACAGCATCTCTACCTTGTCCTAATTTTGTATCTTGGTAACTAAACCAAGATCCACTTTTTTTGATAATTTCGTAGTCGACACCAATATCAATAATTTCTCCATTTTTTGAAATACCTTCTCCATACATAATGTCAAATTCGGCAGTTCTAAAAGGAGGTGCTACTTTATTTTTAACAACTTTAACTCTGGTTTTATTACCCATTACCGCACTGTTACTATCCTTAATTTGTGTGGATCTACGAATGTCCAAACGCACAGATGCATAAAATTTGAGCGCATTACCACCCGTAGTGGTTTCTGGGTTACCAAACATAACGCCGATTTTTTCACGCAATTGATTGATAAAAATAACAGTACAGTTCGTTTTGCTTATTGAACTTGTTAGTTTCCTCAATGCCTGAGACATTAATCGTGCATGGAGTCCCATTTTTGAGTCACCCATTTCTCCTTCAATTTCACTTTTTGGAGTTAAAGCAGCAACAGAGTCAATTACAATAATATCAATAGCGCCAGAGCGTATAAGATTATCTGTGATTTCTAAAGCTTGTTCTCCGTGATCAGGTTGAGATATTATTAAATTGTCTATATCTACGCCAAGTTTTTCGGCATAAAAACGATCAAAAGCATGCTCTGCATCAATAAAGGCAGCGATACCTCCAGTTTTTTGAGCCTGCGCAATCGCATGTAAAGTAAGTGTAGTTTTACCAGAAGACTCTGGCCCATAGATTTCTATAACTCTCCCTCTTGGGTAGCCACCAACGCCCAAAGCGAGGTCAAGACCCAAGGATCCAGTAGATATGGTATCAACCTCTTGAACGGCACTATCACCCATTTTCATTACGGTTCCTTTACCATACGATTTATCTAATTTGTCTAACGTAAGTTTTAAGGCTTTTAATTTAGCATCTTTTTCCGTACTCATTGTGCTGTCTCTCTTTTTTTAATGATAATGCTAAGGTACTATATCTTTTTTGTATGATAACTTTAATTTGATAGATAAGAAAGCAATTTATCAACAGAGAGCATAATTTTTTAAATAGTGCAACGCAACGTTTTTTTGGAAACCGCATCTAAGTGAAAAGCAACTTGAACAATTTATGAAGAAGGAGGATGATCGATGAAATTTCTTAAAAGTGTAGTAATACATACGCTAGATGGCTGTACAACTACTAAGATTAGTAATTGTATAGTCGAAGGAGGCTAGCTTCGTTATTCTAATATTTTAGAAATAAATTATTAAATAACGAATTAGCCCAAAAAACCGCCGCAAAAACATGTTTTTGCGGCGGTTTTCATTTGCTCAACTGTAAATAATGATAAGTTTCATGTACTCTCTTTTTAGAAAATAAAAATATGAAGACACGTATCTTTTTGTATTTTTGCGTAAATTTTTCTTTAACTTAAAATGAAAGTATAGCATGCAACTGTACAACAAATTGAGCGCAAAGGAAAGAGCAGCCCTAATCGATCAAGCCGGGACAGAACGGCTTACGCTATCTTTCTATACATATGCGCATATTAAAAACACCGAAATTTTTAGAAATCATTTATTTATAACTTGGAACGAATTAGATGTTCTGGGTAGAATCTATGTAGCGACAGAAGGTGTAAATGCCCAATTATCGGTACCAGCTCCTAATTTTGAAGCGTTTAAAAAGCATCTGGACGCTATTAGTTTTTTTGAGAATATTCGACTTAATATCGCTATCGAACATGAAGCTAAATCTTTCCTAAAATTAAAAATAAAAATCCGAGATAAAATTGTAGCTGATGGCTTAGAAGATAGCAGCTTTGATGTTACCAATAAAGGAATCCATGTTGATGCTTTAAAGTTTAATGAACTTATTGAAGATCCTGATACTGTACTCGTAGATATGCGTAATCATTACGAGAGTGAAATTGGTCATTTTAAAGGAGCTATTACGCCCGATGTAGACACCTTCAGAGATTCTTTGGATATTATCGAAGAGGATTTGAAAGATCATAAAGAGGATAAGAAGTTAGTTATGTATTGTACTGGCGGTATTCGATGTGAAAAGGCAAGTGCATATTATAAACATAAAGGATTTAAAAATGTTTTTCAATTAGAGGGTGGGATTATAGAATACACCCGTCAAGTAAATGAAAAGGGGCTCGAAAACAAATTTCAAGGCAAAAACTTTGTGTTTGATCATCGACGCGCCGAAAAAATTACAGATGATGTTATTGCCAATTGCCATCAATGTGGTGCAGCATGCGATACCCATGTAAATTGTGCTAATGAGGCATGTCATCTCTTGTTTATACAATGTGAAAAATGCTCTAAGGAGATGAATACTTGTTGCTCTACAGCATGTAAAGAGATCAACGAGTTGCCTTATGAGGCACAGAAAGCTTTGCGAAAAGGCAAGGGAAATAGCAATAAAATCTTTAAAAAAGGAAGATCAGAAGTGCTCAAATATAAGCAGTAACTCTAAATTTTTTAGGATCCTGTGGTTGATTAGATATTTCATAGTATCTTTATCAATTGAGATCATAGAAGTTTGTAAGAATTTCTATATATATAAGAACCATATTTGTTGTGATGAGGATCATGGACAAATTTCAATATAAGTAGAGCAATATGGGGTGTAGTAGTTGTTCCTCCGGTAAAGACGGACAACCAAAGGGATGTAAGAATAACGGTACTTGTGGTACCGATGGTTGCAATAAATTAACAGTTTTTGATTGGTTAGCCAACATGACACTTCCCAATGGTGTGGCGCCGTTTCAAATAGTCGAAGTACGTTTTAAGAACGGTAGAAAAGCCTTTTTCAATAATCAAGAGAATTTAACATTAAGTATTGGAGATATAGTTGCTACTGAAGCCTCTCCAGGTCATGATGTGGGTGTAGTAACTCTTACAGGTGAGTTGGTGCGAGTACAAATGAAAAAGAAAAAAGTCGCCGTAGATAGTGAAGAAGTTAAAAAGATTTACAGAAAAGCTTCTCAAAAGGATATTGATATCTGGCAAAGCGCGAGAGATCGCGAAGATAGCATGAAGGTAAGAGCTCGGGAAATAGCGATCCGACTTAAGCTACAAATGAAGATTTCTGACATAGAATTTCAAGGCGATGGATCAAAAGCAACATTTTATTATACAGCAGAGGATCGTGTGGATTTTAGACAGTTAATAAAAGAGTTTGCCCACGAGTTTAGTACGCGTATAGAAATGCGCCAAGTAGGTTTTAGGCAAGAAGCAGCCAGACTCGGTGGTATTGGATCGTGCGGACGAGAATTGTGTTGTTCAACATGGCTTACTGATTTTAGATCAGTAAACACAAGTGCTGCACGGTACCAACAATTATCGTTAAATCCTCAAAAGTTAGCTGGACAATGCGGTAAACTAAAGTGCTGTCTTAATTATGAGCTTGATTCATATGTTGATGCTCTTAAAAGTTTTCCTAAAACTGAAGTAAAGCTCAAAACAGAGAAAGGAACAGCGGTATGTCAAAAAATCGATATTTTTAAAGGACATCTGTGGTATGCCTATGAAGGTGAATGGATGAATTGGCATAAGATTACTACAGAGGACGCTAATGAAATAATAGCCTTAAATAAAAAGGAGCAGAAAGTTCAAAGTCTAGAAGATTATGCATTAGAATTGTTAGACGATACTAAAAATGACTTTGAGAACGTTGTAGGGCAGGATAGTTTGACTAGGTTTGACCAACCTAAACGACCAAAAAAGAAAAGAAAAAATACAAAACGAAAGCCAAAATCAGTTGCGCCAGAAGCTAAAACCAAGTCTGCTACTACAGCAAAACCGAAACAACGATCAAAGCGGAAGCCTCCTAGAAAAAAAAGACCAAGAAACGATCAAAACAGTAATTCTCAACCAAAAAAGAATGAAAAATCTTAAATTGATATTTTTGATATTTTTCGTGTTCCTATTTTCATGCAGTTCAGACCAAGTCTTTGATCAGTATAAAACTGTTCAAGGTACTTGGGAGCAACATGAACATATAGAGTTTTCTATTCCGCAGCTAGATTCGCTCAAAGCCTACAATTTGTTTATTAATGTTCGTAATACAAATGAATACCCTTTTAGTAACTTATTTTTAATTGGACAAATTAGATTCCCAAATGGAAAGGTTATATCGGATACTTTGGAGTATGAACTTGCATATCCAGACGGTTCTTGGATGGGAACAGGGATTACAGATCTCAAAGAAAATAAATTGTGGTATAAAGAAAACGTAAAATTCATAGAAAAAGGGGAGTACATAATTACCCTAGAACATGCAATGCGAAAAAATGGTGAGGTCCAAGGTGTATATGCACTAGATGGCGTGACCGACGTAGGTTTAAGAATAGAGCATGCAAAAAATCCTTAATATATGGCAAAAGCAACACCTAAATCAAAGAAAACAACCAAAACGCCAGCTTCAAATACAAATTTAAAATATATCAAATGGTTTTGGATAGCGTTTGCTAGCGGAATTTTATTAATTGCCTTAATGTTCTTATTAGCCAGTTTTGGAGTTTTTGGAGAAATGCCAAAATTTGCTGAACTGGAAAACCCTCAAAATGATTTAGCTACTCAAATTATTTCATCAGACGGAGTTCAAATAGGTACTTTTTTTAAAGAAAACCGGACGCCAGTTCAATATGAAGATTTACCAAAATTTTTGGTAGATGCTCTTGTAGCAACTGAAGACGCTAGGTATTACAAACATTCTGGTATTGATGCAAGAGGTACACTAAGAGCTTTTTTCTTTTTAGGGACAAGAGGTGGGGCCAGTACAATTTCACAACAATTGGCTAAGCAACTTTTTACTGGGGGGTCCCGTAATAAGTTTGAACGTTATACTCAAAAAATACAAGAATGGGTCATTGCTACACGCTTAGAAAGACAATATACCAAAGATGAAATTATAACTATGTACTTGAATAAATATGATTTCTTAAATCAAGCTATTGGTATAAGTTCAGCTTCCAGAATTTACTTTGGTAAAAACCCAATTGATCTTGAGATTCAAGAAGCTGCTGTATTAGTAGGAATGCTTAAAAATTCTTCTTTATTCAATCCCTTGAGAAGACCAGAGATGGTGAGAGATCGCAGAAATGTAGTATTGAGTCAAATGGAAAAGTATGATTTTATTACAGAGGTCGAAAAAGATAGTTTGCAAGCCTTACCGCTTAAGCTTGATTACTCACCAGAAGGACATTCTGATGGTACAGCAACATATTTTAGAGAGTTTGTGCGAAGTTGGATGTCAGACTGGGTTAAAGCGAACCCCAAGGGTATGACAGAGGATGGGGAGCAAGAGTTCTTTGATATTTACAGAGATGGTTTACGAATCAACGTAACTATTGATTCGCGTATGCAAAAATATGCTGAAGAAGCGACACAAGAACATATGGCAAATCTTCAGAAAGAGTTCAACTTACAAGAAAGAAGTAACAAAACAGCACCTTTCCACGACATAACCAAAGAAGAAGTAAATTCTATCATACAAAGAGCAATCCGAACTTCTGCCAGGCGCATAAAAATGAAAGCTCAAGGAAAAAGTGAAGAAGAAATACTTGCATCTTTTGATAAAAAGACGCAAATGAAGGTGTTCTCTTGGAAAGGTGAAATCGATACGATTATGACACCCAAAGATTCAATTTTGTATTATAAGCAGTTTCTTAGAAGCGGACTCATGTCAATGGAGCCACAAACAGGTCAAGTAAGAGCATGGGTTGGTGGTATTAATTACAAACATTTTCAATATGATCATGTTTATCAAGGCGCTAGGCAAGTGGGATCAACATTTAAACCTTTTGTGTATGCAACGGCTATCGACCAATTAAAACTATCACCCTGTGATACATTACCAGTTTCTCAAATTACCATTCCCGTAGGTTCTCACGGTGTAGTAGAATTTGATTGGACACCCAAAAATAGTGGAGGTGAGTATTCTGGTTATTTGAGCCTAAAGGCTGCATTGGCAAAATCAGTTAATACAATTTCTGCACGACTTATGGATCGTATTGGACCTGCTCCCATTGTACGTCTTGCCGAAAAAATGGGAATAGAATCTAACATATTACCTGTAGCTTCAATCGCTTTAGGTTCTGTTGATTTAAAATTGTCAGAGATGGTTGGAGCATATAGCACTTTTGCAAATAAGGGGATCTATACAAAGCCAGTCATGATCACTAGTATTGAAGATAAAAACGGAACCGTTCTATATCAATTTGTGCCAGAGACCAAAGATGTAATAAGTAAAGAGGCCGCTTATGTGACTATAAATTTGATGGAGGGAGTAACCCAATTTGGTTCTGGGGCACGTTTGCGTACGTTAGGTAGGACTAGTTATGATTATAATAATGTAATTACAGGGTATCCTTATGGTTTTGTAAATCCAATAGCTGGTAAAACAGGAACTACCCAAAATCAAAGTGATGGTTGGTTTATGGGGATAGTACCTAATTTATGTACAGGTGTTTGGGTAGGCGGTGATGATCGAGCAACGCACTTTGAAACAGTAACGTTTGGTCAAGGTGCCACTATGGCTTTGCCTATATGGGGATTATTTATGAAAAAATGCTATGCAGACAAGACTTTAAATGTTTCAACTGAAGCTTTTGAGCAACCAGAAAATCTTTCAATTGCTGTAGATTGCAATGCATATAGATCTAGTCAAAAACAACATGAAGAATTAGAAGACGAGTTTGGATTTTAATTGGAACATAAACAAGTCGTAATCCATTTGCAAAGTTGTGTAATTCCGTTTTAATTTTAGTACTTTTAATGTGCAAAAATTAAATGATATGATTCAAAAAACGGTAGCTAACGTTTCTAAAGCTTTGGTAGGGGTTACAAATGATATGACTTTAATGCTAGGAGGTTTTGGACTCTGTGGTATTCCCGAAAATGCAATAGCAGAATTAGTTAGATTAAACATAAAAAATTTAACCTGCATTTCTAACAATGCTGGAGTAGATGATTTTGGCTTAGGATTATTGCTTCAAAAAAAGCAGATAAAGAAAATGATTTCATCCTACGTTGGTGAAAACGAGGAGTTCGAAAGACAAATGCTAAGTAAAGAACTAGATGTAGAACTAATCCCTCAAGGAACATTGGCAGAACGTTGTAGGGCTGCCCAAGGTGGTTTCCCAGCATTTTTTACACCTGCAGGATATGGCACAGAGGTGGCTTTGGGTAAAGAAACTCGCGAATTTAACGGGAAAATGTACATTCTTGAAGAAGCATTTAAAGCAGATTTTGCTTTTGTGAAAGCTTGGAAAGGGGATGAAGCTGGAAATTTAATCTTTAAAGGTACTGCACGTAATTTTAATCCTTGTATGTGTGGAGCTGCAAAAATTACTGTAGCCGAAGTTGAAGAGTTGGTGCCAGCGGGGACCTTAGATCCTAATTCCATACATATTCCTGGAATTTTTGTTCAACGTATTTTTCAAGGTGAACATTATGAAAAAAGAATAGAACAAAGAACAGTTAGACAAAAGTAGTATCAATAACTACTTTGATTTCACTATAAACTAAATCACACAAATTATGGCAGTATTACGACTAGGAGATCAAGCTCCTGATTTTACAGCACAAACCACTGAAGGAAAAATTAATTTTCATGAATGGTTAGGGGATAGTTGGGGAATTTTGTTTTCTCACCCAGCAGATTATACGCCCGTTTGCACTACAGAACTAGGTACGGTAGCAAAATATACCGAAGCGTTTAATAACCGAAATGTCAAGGTAGTAGCATTGAGCGTAGATGGACTAGATTCTCATCAAGGTTGGATCGTTGATATTAACGATACTCAGGATACAAAAGTTAATTTTCCTATCATTGCAGATGAGGATAGAAAAGTATCTGGATTATACGACATGATACATCCCAATGCCGATGATACCTTAACTGTACGTTCGGTATTTGTAATTGGCCCAGATAAAAAAATAAAGTTAACAATAACATATCCAGCTTCGACAGGACGTAATTTTGACGAGCTATTGCGAGTGATAGACTCATTACAGTTAACAGCAAAATATAAGGTTGCAACTCCAGCAAATTGGAATAAGGGAGAAGATTGTGTTATATCACCTGCTGTGAGTAACGATGATATACCAGCGTTATTTCCAAAGGGTCATACAGAGATTCGTTCGTATTTGAGAATGACACCACAGCCCGATAGTAACGAATAATAGGTGGTAAAGCTTAAAATAGATTATTTTAAAAAGTATTGAGATGTTAGATAAAAACGGAATTGCAAAACGAATTGCCAAGGAACTTCAAGATGGTTACTATGTAAATCTCGGGATTGGTATACCTACTTTGGTAGCAAATTATGTTCCCGATACTATTGATGTTGAGTTTCAAAGTGAAAATGGTGTGTTAGGTATGGGCCCTTTTCCTATAAATGGCGAAGAAGATGCTGATGTTATTAATGCGGGCAAACAGACTATTACAACACTACCTGGAGCATCCTTTTTTGATTCTGCAACAAGTTTTTCTATGATCAGGGGTCAGCATGTAGATCTAACTATTTTAGGCGCAATGGAGGTCTCAGAAAAAGGTGACATAGCCAATTGGAAAATTCCCGGTAAAATGGTTAAAGGTATGGGTGGTGCTATGGATTTGGTAGCAAGTGCCGAAAATATTATTGTTGCAATGATGCATACTAATCGGGAAGGAGAATCAAAATTATTAAAAAATTGTAACTTACCCCTTACAGGAGTAGGGTGTGTAAAAAAAATAGTTACCAACTTAGCCCTACTAGAAATTACAGAAGAAGGTTTTAAATTGCTAGAAAGAGCGCCTGGCGTTTCTCTAGAAGATATTAAGAACGCTACAGAGGGTACCCTAATTATTGATGGTGATATACCAGAAATGGATAGTTAACTATATCAAATGACTTTAAGAAGATAGCCAGAATATTTGTAGGAGTATTCTGGCTATTATGTTAATCACCTATGCTACTTAAAGTATTACTTCAACTAAAAGGAGTGTTAAAAGTCGAAAAATGTTAAAATTTTGTGTTTTTCATCGAATATAAACGTCTTTGAACGTCGTATTTTGGTTTTTTTCGCATCTTAGTAATCCCAAAATAGGAAATGAAGTTTTTAAACGATAAAAAAGGAGTTTTAACCAAATTATATTAACCCTATCATGAAAAATAAATTTAACCGTATTCAGCAATCCGTTAAACCTACGATTGAATTGATATCAAACTTTGTGTATTTGGCAAAGAAAGTTTTTTTGTTAATGTGACTTTTATTGTAATCGATTGCATCAACCCCGAGATGTAATAATATAAACCTGTTATCTTTTAGAGAATAACAGGTTTTTTTTTATTAAAAATATACTTACTTTATCATTGTACACTTAAAGTCCTTTGGGAATAGCTTCAATTAATTTTTTAGTATACGCGTTTTTTGGGTTTATATAAATTGCATCTGCATCACCAATTTCTTCAATTTTGCCTTTATTCATTACTAGTAGTTGATCTGACATATATTTGACCACTGCTAAATCATGAGAAATAAATATATAAGAGAATCCAAATTTGTCTTTTAATTCGTTAAGTAAGTTAAGTACTTGTGCTTGAACGGAAATATCTAATGCACTCACCGATTCATCACAGATTATTAGCTTTGGAGCTAGCGCTATTGTTCTTGCAATTCCTACTCGTTGTCGTTGACCTCCACTAAACTCGTGAGGATAACGATCATAATGATTAGCGTCTAGACCTACTCGTTCAAGTAATTCTAGCACTTTTATCTTGCGCTGCGCTGTATTTTTGTAAAGATTATGAGCTTTCATTGGTTCCATTATTGCAGCTCCAATAGTGAGTCTTGGATTTAACGAGGCAAATGGATCCTGAAAAATTACTTGAATTTCTTTGCGCAAAATTCTCATCTCATTGGTAGAAATTTTTGTAATATCAATACCCTTGTAAAAAACCTCCCCTTTATTAGCCTTTGTAAGTTGTAAAATGGTATTTCCTAAGGTAGACTTACCACAACCAGATTCACCAACCAGACCAAGAGTTTCTCCTTCAAACAATGAAAAACTAACATCATTTACCGCTTTGGTTATTTTTTTGTGAAACCAACTATCTCTAGATGTAAACCACTTTTCTAATGCAACCACTTTAAGCAAAGGTGTATGGCTATATAATTTCTTGTGTCGTTCTGCTCGTTCACTCTGCGAATATGTTTCAGCGATGTAGGTAGAGGATTTTAAATAATCTTTGATAGTAGGTAACCTTTTAAGCCGAACATCGAGAGCAGGGCGTGCATATATAAGGGCACGAGTGTATTCTTCTTCGGGCTTAATGAAAATTTGATTGACTGTTCCTAATTCGACCATTTTACCTCGATAGAGCACTAAAACATTGTCTGCAATTTCTGAGACTAATGCCAAATCGTGTGAAATAAAGAGAATGCTCATTTGATATTCTTGTTGTAAAGTTTTGAGTAATTCAAGAATCTCTTTTTGCACAGTCACATCGAGTGCTGTTGTTGGTTCATCTGCTATAAGTAACTTTGGTTTACAGGCTATTGCTATTGCAATTACAACACGCTGCTTTTGTCCGCCACTCAATTCATGAGGGTACGCGGTGTACACTCTTTGTGGATCGGGTAACTGAACCTTTTTAAATAACGAAAGTACTTCTTCTTTTATTTGAGCGGCTTTAAGAGAGGTGTGTCGCTGTAAAATTTCTGCAACCTGTTTACCACAACGCATTGATGGATTTAACGAACTCATAGGTTCTTGAAAAATCATTGCAATATCTTTACCTCTAATGTCTCGTAACTGCTTCTTATTAAGCTGAGAAAGTTTGGTGCCATCAAAACAAATTTCACCTTGTATCAAAGCACTTTTTGGTAATAATCCCATTATTGCTAAGGATGTTATAGATTTACCGCTTCCAGATTCTCCAACTACTCCCAAGATTTCATTTCGCTTGATGGTAAATGATACATTGTCTACAGCATAACCCTTAGTAGTATCAGAACTAAAGGCTATCGAAAGTTGATCGATCGTAAGAAGGTTTTGTAAACTCATATATAAAAAACTTATGTAAAGTTAAACAAATCTACAGCATCAAGTTTTATAACACTCGTTAATTTGGTGCGATAATTGCTATATTTAGGCATTAACTTTACATATGAAGCTTCTCAAACTCTCTTTACGTACGCGTATTTTTGTCTCTATGACCTTACTGGTATTGATTGCTTCAATTTTGATTGCAGCAGTAACTATTTATCAGTATAAAGAAGAGGCAGAAGACTATCATAAAGATAGACTGGAGCGAAAAGAAGAGCGCATCAAAGTAGCTATTGATAATGCTTTACGAAGTACTACTTTTCCAGTTAATGAAGAGAACATAACGTCTATTTTTAGAGAAAGAGATCGGATATATCAAATTTCTGAAGAGCATGGTATGCCTATTAATATTTATGATTTATCGGGTGAATTACTTATTCGCTCTGAAGCAACTTTTATTGAAGATACCCTTACCAAACAATTAAGTAATCTAATTATTGACACCTTATCATCATTATATGACAAAAGATTTTTGATTAAATCAGAAAAACGAGGCGAGAAGTTTAGATCTTCGTATACATACATATCTGATAGCAGAGCAAAACCCCTAGCGATATTAAACCTACCTTATCTCGAAGATGATGATTTGTTATCCAAAGAATTGTACGAGTTTCTAAAACGGCTGGGAGAAGTTTATATTTTAATGCTTTTTATTGCTATTGCTATTGCCTATTTTTTATCAAACTATATAACGAGATCTTTAAAGACAATATCAGACACAATAGACCAAACAAGATTAGATAAGCGTAATAAACGTATTGCTATTGATAATGCCAGTTCTGAGATTTACTCCTTGGTTGATGCCTACAATAGTATGATTGATGAGTTAGAAGAGAGCGCTGTCAAACTTGCCAAGAATGAACGTGAGGCAGCTTGGAGAGAAATGGCAAAACAAGTAGCGCATGAAATTAAAAATCCATTAACGCCGATGCGTTTAACCGTGCAAAGTTTTGATCGAAAGTTTGATCCCGATGATCCTGATATTCGTCATAAAGTTAAAGAGTACAGTGATACCTTAATTCAACAAATAGATACTATGAGTTCGATAGCTTCTGCATTTTCGAATTTTGCTCAGATGCCAGCTCAAAAAAGTGAGATGTTAGACGTGGTCAAGATTGTGAGATTAGCACTGGATATCTTTAACGAAGATTATATTATATTTCCCTCTGATGAAGAAGAGATAGTGGCCAAATTTGATCGCACTCAACTTATTAGAGTAGTTACCAATTTAGTAAAAAATGCGATTCAAGCGATTCCATCAGATCGTACTCCCAAAATCATCGTCAATGTATATTCTGAGGCTGATGCAGTTGTCATCACTGTATCAGACAATGGGATCGGTATAACTAAAGAAAATATAACTAAGATTTTTGAGCCAAAGTTTACAACCAAGACTAGTGGTATGGGACTTGGTCTCGGAATGGTCAAAAATATTGTGGAAACCTATAAAGGAAGTATTACCTTTACATCACAAGAGCATAAAGGAACTGTCTTTGTTGTAAAATTTCCTCGAGAACAAGGATAACGTCTTTTTGCTATAAAACTATATATTTTAATCGAAGTATAAGAGCAGTAAAACGCTTGTTTTCTGCAAATAAATGGTATTATGTACACAAACATCACAACAGAAAAAACAGATAATCTAGCAAGAATTACGATTAATCGTCCTTCCAAATTAAATGCACTAAATAGAGAAACAATTCAAGAACTTCATGAAGCGTTCAAAGCTTTTGATCAAGATGCTCAGGTAAAGGTTATTATCATAACTGGAACCGGGGAGAAAGCATTTGTCGCTGGAGCAGATATAAAAGAGTTTGCAGATTTTTCTGTAGCAGATGGGGGTAAACTCGCACAAAAAGGACAAACCTTACTTTTTGATTTTGTTGCTAATTTAGGAACTCCAGTAATTGCCGCTATTAATGGTTTTGCACTAGGTGGTGGATTAGAATTAGCCATGGCAGCACATTTTAGACTAGCGAGTGATACTGCCAAAATGGGTTTACCAGAGGTTTCTTTGGGCGTTATTCCTGGTTACGGCGGTACGCAAAGATTGCCGCAATTGGTAGGAAAAGGAAGAGCGATGGAAATGATTATGACTGCAGGAATGATTGATGCGAGTCAAGCGTTACAATACGGTTTGGTAAACCATGTAACCACACCAGCTGATTTACTACCGTTAGCAGAAAAAATCGCCACTAAAATTATGAAAAACTCTTCGGTAGCAATACGTGCCGCTATAAAAGCTGTAAACGCTAGTTACGAAGATGGTGTTAATGGATTCGATATTGAGATTGAAGCTTTTGGTGGCTGCTTTGGAACCGAAGATTTTAACGAAGGAACGACCGCATTTTTGGAGAAAAGAAAAGCCAATTTTCCAGGGAAGTAAACTGGATAATCTATGTACTCTATATCCATCGTTTGATGATGGAGTACATAGATTATTTATAAAAATTCATATGATCCACATATTTCCAAACTGAAGGTGGTAGTAGTGGCACAACATTTTTACCTTCAGCTACAGCTTTTCTAATAAAGGTGGATGAAATTTGCATTATTGGCGCTGCAATTCTAATGATTTTGGGATGCTCTTTAAATTGATTCTCAACAATACCTTCAGCAATTCTAGGATATACATAGATCGTGTGATGCTCTAAGATGGTTTCATAGTTTTTCCACTTATGAAAATTCTTTAAATTATCCTCACCCATAATTAAGCTAAAATTATATGTTGGATATTTTTCTTGTAGATGAGCTAGAGTATTTACAGTATAATTAGGTTGCGGCAAATTGAATTCGATGTCACTAGGTTTTAGCTTATCATAACCTTCAGTAGCTTGATAAACCATTTCTAAACGATGGTGGTTGGCTAACAAAGAGCTTTTCTTTTTAAAAGGATTGTGTGGCGTGACTACCAACCAGATTTCATCAAGATCAGAATATTCTGCCATATGATTTGCAATAGCTAAATGTCCTATATGGATAGGATTGAAGGTACCAAAATATAACCCAATCTTTTTTTTCATGTACTGGTGGTAGTTGAGTTATGACGAAGGATCTAGTAGAAATTTTTTCACTAATTGATATGCTTCAGCTTTTGCTTTTTCCAAATCGTCGTTCGTTATAATGGCATCAAATTGAGGGGCCGTGGCGAGTTCTGTAGATGCTTTTGCGACGCGCATATTAATTTTATCTTCGGATTCTGTTTTTCGCTTTTTGAGGCGAATTTTTAATTCTTCAATACTTGGAGGTTTTACAAAAATTGCCAAAGTTCTATCGGGATAAATTCTTTTTATATCCAGACCTCCCACTACATCAATATCAAAAATGACATGTTTTCCGTTGTTCCACAATCGTTGTACTTCCGATTTAAGAGTTCCATAAAAACTGTCTCGATATACTTCTTCCCATTCTAAAAACTCTTCGGCTTTAATTTTATCTTTAAATTCGCGCAAGGATAAAAAATAATAGTCTTTGCCATGAATCTCTGCTCCTCTTGGTTCTCGTGAAGCTGCAGATATTGAAAAACCTAACTGTAATTCTTGCTGAGCTAGTAAATATTTGACTAAAGTAGTTTTACCACTACCAGAGGGTGCCGAAAGAACGATTAACTTTCCTTCCATTGAATTGTGTTTTTTAAATTTGATTGTCAGAGAGTTCTATTTTTTTTGGAATGCCAAAGCTTTATAAGACGTTTAATAATTGCTCCTTTATTTTTTCTAATTCATCTTTCATTTGGACAACTAATTGTTGCATTGCAGCGTAGTTAGATTTACTGCCAATTGTATTGATTTCTCTTCCAATTTCTTGAGTGATAAATCCTAATTTTTTACCATTGGAGTCATCAGATTTTAAAGCGGCTGTAAAATATTCTAAATGGTTACTTAATCGAACTTTTTCTTCGGTGATATCAAATTTTTCAATGTAATACACTAGTTCCTGTTCAAAGCGATTTTGATCTACAGCTTCTTTTAAATCGGCTATTCCTTTATGTAACCTTTCTCTAACGGCTTCTATTCGTTCTGGATCGATAGCAATTACTTTTTCTAACAACTCGGTAATAATCTGTATACGTTTAGAGAAATCTTGTTCGAGTACTTTCCCTTCATCCTCACGATATTTTTCAATTTCAAAAAGTGCAGTAGACAAAGCTTTAGTTATAGCTTCATATTCTCGTTCATCCACTTCTTCACGTTCTATCCTTAAAGCATCTGGCATTTTAACGGCCATTTTCATGAGTTCCATATCATCTCCACTATGTATAGCACGCAGTTGATCCATATAATTTTTGACAACTGCAACATTAACTTGCGTCGAAGTTTCTTCTGCAGTGACTTCTACATATAATCCAAAATCAACTTTACCCCGCTGCAGTGTTTTTGCAATAGTCGTACGCATTGCTAGTTCTTTTTCTCTGTATTGCGAAGGGATTCTTGCATTAAGATCCAAGTTTTTGCTATTTAAAGACTTTACTTCGATGGTAATTTTTTTTGTAGGTAATTGCAGGACTGCTTTACCAAAGCCTGTCATTGATTTGATCATAAGATTTTGCTAAAAGTTGCACGAAGATAAGGAAAACTCATTAAGTACTGCCAATAACCCATGGTTTAACCCACAATTTATAGAACAATCATATTTACTAAAGCTTTAAGTACATTGTGTGTTTTTCTACATAACCAGTGGGCTCATTAAAAAAAGCGGGAATAATACCACAATTGGTAAAGCCCATTTTGGTATATAAAGTAATGCCAGACAAATTAGAGCCATATACCTCGAGCCATAAGACTTGTAAGGTGTTATTTTGTTTGGCCCAAGTAATCGTATGTTGTAACAATGCAGTTCCTATTCCTGTATTTTGCCATCGTGTATGTACGCCCATTCCTAGTGCTGCGGTATGCATTAGTTTTTGACGCTGATTTCCCGTTATATCGATATTACCAACCAATGTGTCTCCTTTAAAGGCCAAAAATAACGCACTATTTTGTTGTTTTTTATATCGCAAGATTAACTCAGTTTCGGCTTGAAGATCATTAGGGTACTCCTCTAAGTATAAAGGAATCGTATGGCTCGTACGTAGGTAATTTGTTTTTAACTGTAGTAACGATTTTGCATCTACTGGTTTGGCTTCCCGAATAATTAAAGGTAATAGCTTCATGCTTGTATACTCAAAGTTCAGAATTTCTTTCCCGTATTTTTTTGTAAATTTTAATGCCAAGCATTAAAATAAGAGCTAATAAAAATATACCAATTACGCCGTAGATCCAATTAAATGCATCTTTGACAATAACTAAGAAAACTACCGAAAAGAGGATTAAAGTGGAACCCTCGTTCCATAATCGCATGTGGGTAGAACTCCATTTTACAATATCCAGCTGTAATTGTTTAACGATATGATGACATTTTAAATGATATAGAATGAGCAAGATTACGAAGCCGAGTTTTACGTGCATCCAAGGTGCTTGTATCCACCCTGGCATAAGCACAAGTAGCCAAATAGCAAATCCAGTAGCTAGGATTGCCGAAGGCCACGTAATAATATACCAGAGACGTTTGGTCATTATCTTAAATTGTTGTGTTAAAATATCACGATCGGGGAGAGGTTTATCGTACGCTTCTATTTGATAAATAAAAAGTCTAGGAATATAAAACAATCCTGCAAACCAAGTGATTACAAATATGAGATGTAAGGATTTTACATAATTATAGTATTCTAACATAGTGCTTATAGCTAGATTATTCTGGTAACGAAAGGTAGTTAAGTTGTAAAGTATTGAATTCTTTATTAAAGGCTTCAATTTCTTTTTCTATTAACGTATCAAACGTTACCAATTGTGCTTCAATTTTTTGTGTTAATTCATCTTTGACAGCGATATCTTGAGCTGTTGGACCAAAATCTCCCATTCCGACTAATGAATTGAGATGTCCTAATTTGTTGGTTAGTTTAATTGGAAAATTGAGAGGATCTTGTCCGCTCTTATTTTTAGTTTGGTACAATGATTTTTCAATTATTGCGAACCTTTTCTGAAGGTCAACGGCCTTTTGGACAAGTACCTTAGTTTTAGTATTATTTTTATATTGTTTTTCAAACGCTAGTAGCTTTTTATTAATTTCTCTTATTTTTTCAATCGAAGTATGAGCGCGATCAATAGTTTTATTTATACTTGTTATAAAATCATATTGAGCTTTCATCTCGGTTATATTTGCTTCACTTCTGGGATCAGCGGTGATCATAAATTCTGAGGTTTCTTCAACTTTTCCATTTTTATTCAATCTAACCTCGTACGTTCCTGGTATCGCTTTGGGTCCCTCGAGACTAGCCCACCACAAGATCATACCATCAAGTTTTTTTGCTCCTTTACCTCGAGTATTCCATTGAAAACTATTTAAACCTGCTTTAACAATAAGCTTATTTTTTTTGTTTTTTGCATGATTTGAAAATGAGGCTAGTGTATCATTATTCTGATTTAAATAAGTTAAAGAAATAGAATCTTTTTTAGCATCATAACGATCCAAAAAGAAATTGGTTAATACACCTGCTGGATGGTTCGTTCCTTCGATTTTTGAATTGCTTCTTGAACGACCCTTCATGCGAATTGTAGGTTTGGGTTGATAAAGGTGAATGGATTTTTTGGTAACTTCAGCGGATAGTTGATGTAATAGGGTTAGATCATCCAAAATCCACAAACTTCGACCTTGAGTCGCGACAATTAAGTTATCATTTTTAATCGTGAGATCTGTGATAGGTACTATAGGGAGATTTAATTGGAAAGGTTTCCATGTACCACCATCATTAAACGATATGTACATGCCCGTCTCGGTGCCTGCGTATAATAATCCCTTACGTTTTGGATCTTCACGTAGTACACGTGTAAAATGCTCTGGCGCTATACCTTCGGTAATTTTGATCCAAGTTTGACCATAATCTGTTGTTTTAAACAAGTATGGTGTAAAATCCCCTGATTTATATCTAGTTCCTGCTATATAGCAAGTGCCTTCAGCAAACGAACTTGGCTCTATGCTATTGATCATGGTCCATTCTGGTAATCCTTTGGGGGTTACGTTTGCCCAGTTTTTTCCTCCATCTCTACTTATATGGAGTAAACCATCATCACTACCAACCCATAATATCCCTTCTTTTACAGGGCTTTCTGCAGCAGCAAAAATCGTACAGTAATACTCAACCGATGTATTGTCTTGGGTAATTGGACCCCCCGATGAGGTTAATTTGGTTGGATCATTTCTTGTTAAATCAGGACTTATTACTTCCCAGCTTTGACCTTCGTTTTGTGTGACGTGTACATGATTGGAGAAAGTATAAAGTTTTTTAGGATTATGTTTTGAGAACAGTACGGGAAAGTTCCATTGAAATCGATATTTCATATCCTCGGCACCGTGTCCCATGGGGTTATCTGGCCATACACTTACAGACCGAGTAGACCCAGTTTTATGGTTGACACGAGTAAGAAAACCATCATAACTACCACCGTATACAATGTCATTATTGGTAGGGTCTACAGCAATATGTGCAGATTCACCCCCAGCGGTTTCTTCCCAATCATTTTCACTGATTGAGCTTCCATTGCTACGATGATTAATACGAATGGTAGAATTATCTTGTTGGGCAGCATAAATACGATATGGAAAATGATTGTCTGTAGTAACTCTATAAAATTGTGCGGTAGGTTGATTGTGATATGTGCTCCAAGTTTCACCTCCATCATAAGTAACCTGTGCGCCACCATCATCGGCCATAATTATACGTTGAGGGTTTTCTGGAGCGATCCATAAATCGTGGTGATCTCCGTGCGGAGCTCTGTAGTTACTAAAATTCTTACCTCCATCTTTACTTTTATGATAGGATACATTTACTACATATACGATGTCCTTATCTTTTGGATCAGCATAAATTCTTGTGTAATACCATGCGCGTTGTCTTAAACTACGGTCACTATTAATAAGGTTCCAAGTTTCTCCGCTGTCATCACTTCGATAAACACCTCCCTTTTCTTTATTTTCTACAAGAGCCCACACCCGCTCACTATCGGAAGGAGATACAGTTACTCCAATTATTCCTAGAGTATCTTTGGCAAAACCTTCATTTGTTGACAGATCTTTCCACGTCTTTCCGCTATCGGTGCTTTTCCATAAAGTTGAGCCTTTACCTCCAGAACTTAAGCTATATGGTGTGCGTCTTGCATTCCATGTAGAAGCATATAGTATTCTTGGATTGTTTGGATCTAGAATTAAATCTACTGCACCAGCATCTTCATTTGCAAAAAGAATCTTATTCCAGTTTTTCCCACCATCGATACTTTTGTAAACTCCTCGTTCTTGAGTTGGTTTGTAAATGTTTCCTAACACAGCAGCATATACAATATCTGGATTTGTTGGGTGAACTCGGATACGAGGAATGTGTCGGCTTTTTGGTAAACCTGATTGACTCCAAGTTTTACCCGCATCTACACTTTTCCATACGCCGTATCCCGATGAGACATTACCTCGTAAAGTTTTCTCACCCCCACCTACATAAATTACATTTGGATCGCTTTGTGCGACTGTAATAGCTCCAATAGAACCACCGAAATAACCGTCAGAAATATTTGACCAAGAGCGACCACCATCTGTAGTTTTCCATACGCCACCACCAGTAGCGCCAAAATAAAATAAATTAGGTTTGTTAGGAACGCCAGTTACAGCGGCACTTCTGCCACCTCTAAACGGTCCAATAAGTCTATATTCAAGGCCATCATAATACTTGGTATCAATTTCTTGAGATTGAAAAGTTTGCGTAAATAGTAACGTAAAAAATAGGAGAATCGTCGATTTGAAAGCGTGTGAAAACATAAGAGTAAGTATTATAGAAACCTGAGTGATATCTATTAATTGTAAATTCTTAGCTAAAAGTAAGAATTTAATGTTGTTTTCATAAAAAATTGATCTTTTTTTGGAATGTAAATCGAGATAGTTAGGATTCGTGCTGAACGGATAATTTTTTTCTAACCTCTCGATTTAAAAAGTAACCAGTCACTATCGTAGCCAAAACATCTGCAATAGGAAAGGAAATCCAAACACCTAATTCACCATAGAACTTTGGTAGTATTAAGAGTAACGGAATAAAGAAGAAACCTTGTCGAGAAAGAGTTAGTAATAATGCAGGGACAGCTTTTCCAATGGCTTGAAAATAAGCAGCTCCTATAAGTTGAAGAGCAATTATTGGTGTCGCTGCAAACACCCATCGCATAGGCTCTGCTGTATGAGATAACACAAAATTATTGAGCGCAAGTTCTTTTGCAGACATATGTTCATTTGTACTTATAAAAAGAGATGTAATCTCTGCAGGAAATAGCATCAAACCAATAAACACTAAAGTAGCTACTATTGCTGCATAAAGAATTGCCGTATTGATGCTTTCTCGTACTCTCTGAAAATGCTTTGCTCCATAATTATAACCAGCAATTGGTAAAAAACCTTGCGTTACTCCAAAAACAGGAAACAACGCAAACATTAACATCCTTCCTATAATAGCATAAACTGCAACTAAGGCTTCTTGACCTATATTGAAAAGAATATTGTTCATCAATAAATAGGTGATACTTACGACGGCTTGACGCGCTAATGTGACTCCGCCTAACGAGGCAATTTCTGTAACAATTGATTTATCTAACCCTAGATGTCGTAGTTGTATTTTGAGTTCTGAGTGCTTTGAAAAGAAAAACCATGCAATAAAACTAAAGCACAGAGTATAGGATATTGTAGTTGCCCAAGCAGCGCCATACATGCCCATATCCATAATATTAATGAATACATAATCCATAAGCAGGTTTCCTACCGTTGGTATAATCATGGCAATCATCGCAAATTTAGGTTTTCCTTCTGCTCTAATAACCGTATTACCCATCATAGCAAAACCCAAAATAGGGACTCCATATAATACAATTGTATAGTAGATTTTGGCAGGGTCAAAAATATCACCTTTACCACCAAACTGAGGTATAATATCGTTCACAAAATAAAGCCCTATAAAAACTAGCGTAATAGTACATATAAGGGTTAGGGTTATTTGATTTCCAAAGGTTTGCAAGGCTTTTTCCTTTTCATTGGCTCCAAGTGCTCGTGATATAATACTGGAACCTCCAATACCTATAGCCATACCCAACGCGGCAATAAAAAAAGAGACCGGTAGTACCACATTAATAGCTGCAATAGCTATAGAACCTATCCAATTTCCTACAAATATAGAATCAATAAGAATGTTAAGCGACATTACTAAAATCCCAATAGAGGCTGGTAAAGCTTGTTTTATTAAGAGTGATCCTATAGGTTCTTGCCCAAGTGCTTCAGAGGAAACTTTTGCCATTATACAGTTTCAATTGTAGCGGTAGCCCATTCGTTAATCCATGAGGATAATGTTTGTGCCCAGTCATCCCGATCGTTAAGACAAGGTATTGTAGTAAATTCTTTACCTCCCACCTCATGAAAAATTTCTTCTCCCTCCATGGCGATTTCTTCCAAGGTTTCTAAACAATCGGAAACAAAAGCGGGAGTTACAATAGCCATCTTTTTAACACCTTGTTTACCCATGCGTTCTATTGTACGGTCGGTGTAGGGTTGTAACCATGGATCAAAACCTAATCTTGATTGAAATGATGTAGAAAAGGTGTCGGGTGCTAATTGTAATTCTTTGGCGACTAGTCTGGTGGTCTCATAGCATTGATGGCGATAGCAAAATTGATGGGCTGAAGAAGGTGTTTTACAACAACTTCCATCAATTTTACAATGGGACTTTGTTACATCACTTTTTCGAATATGTCGTTCTGGAACGCCGTGATATGAGAATAGTAGATGTTCATAATCTAACGTTTCTAAATGCTCAGAAATGCTTTTGGATAGTACCTTTATATAGGCTTCATTATTGTAAAAAGGCGGTAGGTCTGAAAACTTCATGTGCGGAAAAAATGCAACACGTAATTCTTCTGCTAACACTAGAATTGTTTCTGTAGTAGCCATGGCAAATTGTGGATACAAGGGAACGATAAGTACCTCTGTCACGCCTTTATCATTCAATTCCTGTAAACCTTCTTTAATACTCATTTTTCCGTAGCGCATTGCTAAACCAATAGGAAGATCACTATGTTGTGATATTTTATTTTGCAAGCGTTGAGAAAGTACTATCAGAGGGGACCCTTCTTCCCACCAGATTTTTTTATAGGCTGCGGCAGACTTTTTAGGTCTTGTATTGAGAATAATTCCTTTAACTAATAAAGTACGTGCCCAGGTAGGAACATCAATTACTCTGGGATCCATTAAGAATTCTCCTAAATATTTTTTAACATCCTTAGGATCTGTGCTATCTGGAGAACCTAGGTTGACAAGCAATACACCTTTACTCATAGTTATTTTTTTAAGCCTAACAAAAATACGAACTTCGTGAGGTATAGCTTATAAAAATATCATAAGACTTTATAATAGTACAATAGAGAGTGCAGTTTAAATTTATAAGATAGCTACGATCCTTTAAGAACATTATTGAAGCTGGTAAGAAATCGTTAAAACTTATAAAGCAAATCCATCATCATTTATTTTTTAGTATTTTTATATGAACTTAAAAAGCAAATGATGAAACGTATAATTGTAGATGTAGAAAAAGATAAACTTCCGTTTATTCTTGAATTATTAAACCAGTTTGAATTTGTGTCGGTTATGGCAGATGCCGATGAGGATGCTCGTGGCATGTATGATTCTATAGTATCTTTACAAAAAGGAATCGGTATCCCTAGTAATGAATTACTTGATTAGTACTTAACCGAGATTCATAATATATTTTTTTGGTGTGGTGCCAAACTTCTTTTTGAAAGCTGCAATAAAGTGGCTTGCTGTACTATATCCAACTTTTAACCCTACCTCATTTACATTATGCCCGCCTGTGGCTAGTAGTTGTCGGGCAACCTCCATTTTATAATCAAAAAGAAAGCTATATACAGGTTCTCCATAGATCTGTTTAAATCCTTCTTTTAACTTTTTTAGCGGAAGCCCAATTTCATTTGAAAGCTCTTGTAATGTTGGTGGTTCGGACATGCGAGCTATAATAATATCTTTTGCTCTTCTTATTTTGAGAACATTAACTTCGTCCACAAGAAAAGGGCATTGCTCTATATCAGCATCTTCTGGGCGATTAAAATATAGACCTAGCAGCTCGTATACCTTTCCTTTGAGATATAAATTTTTTATAGAAGAGTGTAAGCTAAAATTCATTATTTGATTAAGTACTACAGACATAGATGGATTTAGCTTACTGTCAGTATAATACTTTTTATCCCGATTACCTTCGCCCAAAAAGGGAATGTAATCAGCCTCTGCAGAGAATAGAGAATGAAACTTTTTGATAGAAATTAAAACAGAGATTAACCATGAATCCTGATTAATATCTATATTAAGTGGAAGATCTCTTTGAGGATTATACAGTAATAAAGCGTTATCCTCGGATAAAGTAATCGCGTAACTACCATTATTAAAATTAAACTGCATAGCACCTTTGATGCAAAAGTGAAACTGAATAAACCTGCTGTCAATCTCACGGATAACCGTTTGATTGTCATGAGTTTCATTTTGAGATTTTAGTATGTAGAAACCTTCTTCGATTTTAGTTTCTTCCAGAATACCTTCAGCGTTATTTTTATGATGTATTTCCATAGAATTCATTTTTAAGCTATTTAGAATTGATCTAAACTGGTGCAAGGAAAAAGCTTTATAACCCTACAAAAATAGCGAATTTTGTACATATATAGCTTTTGAACATCCAAAATAACGTTAGGCGTTATTAATAAAACTCTTGGCGTTATTTTTTAACCCTGTGGTAGGATATTTTTGTGATGTAAAAAATTTAGAAGAATTTTAATGGAGCCTCACCTACGAGTTAAAGGAACAAATTTTTATACTATTGGTCTAAGTTATAAAAAAGCTGATGAAGATATACGTGGACGTTTCAGTGTTAATGAAGATGCTAAATTAGCTATTTTAGAACAAGCTAAGACAGAAGGTGTTGAAGCCTTACTGGTAACCTCTACATGCAATAGAACTGAGTTATATGGTTTTGCTCAGCACCCTTTTCAATTAATTAAACTATTGTGTGAACATACATTAGGTACGGTTGAAGAATTTGAAAAAGTTGCTTATGTTCATAAGAATACAGAAGCGATTGCTCATATGTTTAGAGTAGGAACGGGATTGGATAGTCAAATATTGGGAGATTTTGAGATTATAAGTCAATTAAAGCTTAGTTTCAAAGCATCTAAAAAGATGGATCTTTCGAATCCATTTATGGAGCGTTTGATAAATGCAGTTATTCAGGCAAGTAAGCGTATTAAAAATGAAACTGAAATATCCTCGGGAGCTACTTCGGTATCATTTGCATCAGTGCAATACATACTCAAAAACGTTACAGATATATCCAATAAAAATATACTGCTTTTTGGAACGGGTAAGATAGGTAGAAATACGTGTGAAAATCTTATCAAGCACACCAAAAATGATCATATTACACTAATTAATAGAACCAAGGGTAAAGCCGAAAAAGTTGCGGGAAAGTTTAATTTGGTTGTAAAAGATTACGCTAATATTCAGGCAGAGATCAAGGATGCCGATATTTTGATTGTAGCAACTGGAGCTCAAAATCCAACGATAGCAAAGCAATTAATTCATGCAACCAAACCGCTATTAATTTTGGATTTATCCATTCCAAAAAACGTATCCGATGATGTTAAGGAATTATCCAATGTAAATTTGATACAGTTGGATCATTTGTCAAAAATGACCGATGATACCTTGGAAAGAAGAAAGACACATATACCACATGCCGAGCGTATTATTGATGAAGTAAAAACAGAGTTTGACAATTGGTTAGAAACCCGAAAATTTGCACCTACTATTAAAGCGTTAAAGCATAAGCTTACTACGTTGAAAGAGGTCGAAATTGATCAACAGCGTAAAAAACTTGCCAATTTTAATCAAGAACAAGCCGATTTGATCAGTGATCGAATTATACAAAAGATCACGAATCATTTTGCAAATCATCTCAAAGATGACAGTATCTCTGCAGATGATAGTATCGAATTGATCCAAAAAGTTTTTAACTTACAAAACAGACGCTAGTGACCAAAACTATACGAATCGGTACGCGAGATAGTGAATTAGCGCTATGGCAAGCAACCACAGTACAATCACAACTCGAAGCCCTAGGATATAAAACAGTTCTTGTTCCCGTTAAATCGACAGGAGATTTGGTTTTGGATAAGCCATTATATGAGTTAGGGATTACTGGAATTTTTACAAAAACATTAGATGTAGCCATGCTTACTAATAAGGTTGATATTGCGGTGCACTCAATGAAGGATGTTCCAACACAACTACCAAATGGGATCGTCGAAGCTGCAGTGTTACCAAGAGCAAATGTCAACGATATTTTGGTGCATAAAGGGTTGGATTTTTTAGAATTAGATGGTACAATTGCAACAGGAAGTTTGAGAAGAAAGGCGCAATGGTTACATAAATATCCACAACACGAAGTGGTGGATTTGAGAGGAAATGTAAACTTGAGAATGCAAAAATTAGATAACAATAATTGGAATGGAGCCATTTTTGCTGCTGCTGGTCTCGAGCGTATTAATTTGAAGCCAGAAAAGTACAGTGATTTGGATTGGATGATTCCCGCGCCCGCTCAAGGTGCAATGCTTGTGGTTGCCAAGACTGAAGACACCTATTGTCGTGAAGCACTTGCAAATTTAAATGATGATAGCACACAACAATGTGTACATGTAGAGCGTGAATTTTTAAGACGTCTTGAGGGGGGATGTTCTGCTCCGATAGGTGCATTAGCTCAAATTGAAGAAAAAAAAATGTCTTTTAAGGGAGCGCTATTTAGTATTGATGGAAAGCAAAAAATTAGTGTAGAAAGATCCATATCCCTAGCAGATATTTCAGGTTTTGGATTACAATGTGCAGATGAAGTATTAGATGCAGGAGGTGCAACGCTTATGCATACTATAAAAACAGAATTAAATAGTACAAATTAATCGTGAATTATAGCTTACATTGACAATCCTTTCGACAAAAATATTAACATCTGCTCAAAAAGAATTACTGCTTGGCTCTGGATTTGGTTTGGTAGTGTATAATGCAATAGCTATAAAGTATATAGATTTCAAAACTGTTGATAGTTTTATTGAAAACGCAATCTTTACAAGCAAAAATGCTGTTAAGGCTATACTCAATTCAAAATTAAGAATTCAAAATTGTTTTTGTGTGGGTAGCAAAACTAGAGAGTTTCTTTTATCTCATGGTTACAATGTGAAAGCAACAGCAGAGAATGCTTTGTCGTTAGGTCAAAAAATAGTCCAAATGTATGCTGATCAAAAGTTTACCTTTTTTTGTGGAGATTTGAGGAGAAATGAACTGCCAGATCATTTGGATTCGCAAGCAATTATATATGATGAGGTTGAGGTTTATAGAACTATACTACAAGTTAAAAGTTTTGATCGATATTTTGATTGCATTATGTTTTTTAGCCCCTCGGGTGTACAAAGTTATATTAAAACGAATAAAGTAGGTCCTGCAATTGCTTGTTGTATAGGATCAACCACTGCAGCAGCAGCACAGCAATTTTTTGAAACAGTGGTTATTGCAAACAAGGCTACAGTTGAAAATGTGATAGCTACTACTATTAAACAGTTAAAAGTAAAGAACAATTAAAATAAACCACCGATCCCATCGGAAACAGTACGTTATGATAGAGAATGATTTATTTCTAAAAGCATTAAAAGGAGAAACCGTTTCACGACCACCTGTGTGGATGATGCGACAAGCAGGTCGTTATTTACCAGAATTTATGGCAATAAAGAAAAAATATGATTTCTTTACTCGTTGTCGTACTCCCGAATTAGCTTCAGAAATTACAGTACAACCAATCGACATTATAGGGCCTGATGCTGCAATACTTTTTAGTGATATTTTGGTGATTCCGCAAGCGATGAACATCGAGGTTTTGATGAAAGACGGCATAGGACCTTGGTTACCTAATCCAATTCGATCTGTAAAAGATGTGGATCAGGTGGTGGTTCCCGATGTTTATGAGGAGTTAGGGTATGTAATGGATGCTATAAAAATGACCAAAGAACGATTAAATAATCGCGTTCCGTTGATCGGTTTTGCGGGTTCGCCTTGGACAATTTTGTGTTATGCTGTACAGGGACAAGGTTCTAAAAATTTTGATAAAGCCAAAGAGTTTTGCTTTACGCAACCCACCGCAGCACATGCACTTTTACAAAAAATAACCGATACGACTATTGCTTATCTAAAAGCTAAAGTTGCTAGTGGTGTGAATGCGGTACAAGTCTTTGATAGTTGGGGAGGTATGTTAAGTCCAACAGATTATAACGAATTTTCATGGCAATATATCAAGCAGATAATTGATGCGCTTAAGGATGAAACGCAGGTTATAGTGTTTGGTAAGGGCTGTTGGTTTGCTTTACAGGACATGGCAAAATCTGGTGCAGCAGCCTTAGGGGTAGACTGGACATGCTCACCAAGAAATGCTAGATATTTGACAGGTGGAAATATTACTTTACAAGGTAATTTTGATCCATCACGTTTACTTTCGCCACCGAGCGAAATAAAAAAAATGGTAACTCAAATGATTAATGAATTTGGTAAGGATCGATATATCGCTAATCTAGGACATGGAATCTTACCAAATATTCCGGTAGCAAATGCACGTGCATTTGTAGATGCTGTAAAAGAGTATGGTGCTTAATGACCGCATGGGAACTTATTAGTGGATTTAATTTGCGTCAAATGCTACGTTTATCATGCTTGATGATACGGTATCCTTTGTATATATTTCCAACCCTAAAAGCAACACAGGAAACCTTAAAAATTTGCAACCAGCGGTACGGTACTTTACACCATAAAAGTGGTAAGGCTAATGCATTTAGGCATGCTATATGGAACATACTTTTATGTAGAAAAGCATATCGACACTCTAAGAGCATTGAGAAGGCTGTAGATTGGGCAAAACGAATAACAGATCTACATGAACAAATTGCACCTAATAATAGTTTAGATATGGCAATGGATCTACATAATAATGCTATTGGACGTCTTGTGTTTGAACAATATTTTGATAGTGCCAAGGAAGAACTAATTACGATTACTGATACAATGGCTCATCAGGCTAGGTATGTATCAAATATCGAAAATATTGCTAACTTTGAAAAAGAACTAGTGTATATAGCTTCCTAAAGTAAATTAAATGATTAAACAGATTTTTAGCGGAATTTCAGCTTATGGTAATGCCTTAAACTTGTTGTCAAAATTGAAGCTATGGAAATATTTTTTCGTACCTATTCTTATTAGTGTTTTTACTGGAATTTTATTTTTTACCACGGCATATATTGCATCAGCGCCTATTGGTAGATTTATTGCAAAAGCTTGGTTATGGGAGTGGGGCGCAGAAAGTTTTTTAACAATAAGCACTGTGATCGGTGGATTTTTGGTTTTTGCACTTGGATTAATCCTGTATAAACATGTGGTTATGGGATTATCAGCACCTTTTATGAGTCCAGTCTCCGAGAAAATTGAAGCCTATATCACAGGAACTGTTGGTCATAAACATCGCAAAACTTCTTTTGCAGCTCAGTTAATCCGAGGATTGCGAATTAATATGAGAAATTTATTAAAGGAATTACTCTTTATGATTCCCTTGCTTATTCTAAGTTTTATACCCATCATAGGGATACTAGGTACTTTCTTAATTTTTATCATACAATCTTATTATATAGGTTTTGGTAATATGGATTATACTATGGAACGGCACTTTGGTTACAAAGAAAGCCTACACTTTGTAAAAAGAAATCGGGGAATTGCTATTGGTAATGGTGTTGTCTTTATTACGATGTTATTTATACCTATTTTAGGATTTATTATTACGCTTCCAATAGCAGTAGTTGCAGCTACTACAGAGATGATCAAATTATTACAAAAAGAGGGTTTGATTAAACTAAATGCTACGGTGCTACAACAAAATCAATTAGAGTAAGATATTATTAAGAAGATGAAAGAACGTTTTTATCAATATATAGAAGAATTACAAGATAAAATAACGAAAACTCTAGAGCAACTGGATGGTATAGCTACTTTCAAAGAAGACCTCTGGCAACGTCCTGAAGGAGGAGGTGGTCGTACTCGAGTTATTGAAAATGGAGCAATTTTTGAAAAAGGAGGAGTTAATATCTCTGGTGTTCACGGAGCCTTACCACCCGCCATGCAAGCTTATTTTAAAGTAGGAGATCTTGATTTTTTTGCGTGTGGATTGTCATTAGTTTTACATCCAAAAAATCCGATGGTTCCAACTGTACACGCTAATTGGAGGTATTTTGAAATGTATGATAAATCTGGAGCTATTGTAGATAGTTGGTTTGGTGGGGGACAGGACCTAACGCCTTACTATTTGTTTGATGAGGATGCCATTCACTTTCATGCAGTTTGTAAAGCAGCTTGTGATGCTCATAATCCAGGTTTTTATCCAGAATATAAAAAGAAATGCGACACCTATTTTTATAACCCACATCGAAATGAAGGTCGAGGTGTTGGTGGATTATTTTTTGACTACTGCAAAGCTACAGATACTATGTCTATGAAACATTGGTATGATTTTGTAACCACGGTAGGGGATAGTTTTCTAGAAGCATATGTGCCAATCGTGCAACGACGTAAAGGGTTGTCATATACTACTGATCAAAGAGATTGGCAGGAAGTACGCAGAGGACGTTATGTCGAATTTAATTTAGTTCATGATAAAGGAACCTTGTTTGGCCTTAAAACTAACGGACGGATTGAAAGTATTTTGATGAGTTTACCGCCTCGAGTACAATGGCATTATAATCACCATCCAAACCCGGGTAGTGAAGAGGCTAGATTAGTTGAGGTACTCAAAAATCCTATTAATTGGGTTTGATGTGACTGGATAGTAGGGTATACTTTTAGGATTTTAAAATTCTTATTTAAAACTATATAAATGCTAATTATTAGGTATGCGTTTTAATAGTTATAATAAATAGATTATAAAAATCAACACCTCGAGATTCTTTCCTCGAGGTGTTGATTTTTATAGCAACTATTGAAAAAAATGCTATATACAAATTACGCCTTCATCCTTAACAAGCTGAAGATTTTCTAAATCACAAAGAACTTTTGGGATACTATTCATTTGATTACTATCCAGAAACAATGACTGTAAATTCCTTAGATTTCCAAAAGATTCGGGAACACTAGTTAATTTATTACTATCTATAAATAACTCTATTAAATTGGAAAGATCACCTATAGTTGAAGGAATATTGGTTAATTGGTTTTGATCAAAATATAAATATTTTAAAGGTGTAAGGTTTCCAATAGATTCGGGTATATCAGTTACTTTATTCGCGCCTATATCCAAAGATTGTAAAAGACTTAAGCTTAATAGATTGTCGATTAGCGTAACGATATTGTCAAATTTATTTCCATATAAATCCAGACCTTTTAAATTTACAAGTTCTGTAATTGAGTTAGGCATACTAGTCAATTGATTTTGTGCCAGGCTTAGGGTTGATAACTTGGTAAGATTACCAATCGATTCTGGAATACTAGTCAAATTTTTTCTTTTCAACTCTAATTCGATAATATTGTTGTTATCATCTAACGTTACGCCATCCCAAGTACTAATATGTGAGGTTGGATTCTCTATATCCCAACTGTTTAAAGTGTTTTCTGGATTTGCTTTATAAAGTTCAATAAGTGCTTCTCTTTCTTTGGCGTTAGGTATATTTACAGTTACTTGATATTGCTTTTTATCTCCATTTTGAGCTATTACTGCATAGGTCACAGGTTTGGTAAAGTCTTGCGCTACATTATTTGCTGGTTCAGTACTTATACCAGAGTGAACAATCGTTGGTAGTATATTGGTAAGGTCCACTGCACTTGCGGCTGGTAAGGTAACCACGATATCAGAACCTTTAATTACACCTTCGGTACCTTCCACATTGAAAGAAGTAATCGAATTAGTTGTATTTAAGACTGTTAATTCAATGCTTTGAGCCGCTTGGGATGGATTGCTTGTTGTTGCGTTGATAGAAACTTTCCCTGGAGTATGACCAGTAACGAGACCGTTAGTGTCTACACTTGCTATCTCAGCATTGCTACTACTCCAAATTACTGATAATCTACTGGCGTTTTCTGGAGTAATAACGGCTTTAACTTGTAAGGACTCTCCCACAGAAAGTGTAGAGTTCTTTGCAGTCAAGTTTATTTTAGCTACTTCAATTGTTGATAAGTTAACTTCGTCATCTTTAGAACACGATGAGCATAGTAGTAATAAACTAAAAAAAACGGTGATTTTAAGAGCTATGTTTTTCATAATAAGAAGGTTAAACTATCTTCTGTAATCGAGATAAGATAGTGTAGGGTTTAAGAATATTTGATAATAATCCTTCTAATATACTATTAACATATAAGTTACTCCAAAAAAAATAGACTATAAATTTTAAAAATTTAATGAATACGTCTTAAAATCGTAGTAGAGTTTAGTGTAGATGAATTACCTAATTATAAGATTAAAAACTTTTTTTGTTAGTAAAGTAGAGTTATCTAATCTTATAAGTTGACAAGTTTGCTTATCTACTCTAGAATGCAGTAATTTTATTTTGTTGTATGAATTGAAACCACAATGGTTCCTGATCACACAGGGATATTATACATTTGATTAAACCTTAATCTAAATATAGGAAAGTTTCATAAAGTTGTGAGTTTGTCAATAATTTCAGTAGCTTTTTAAATCGTATTTTAATCTATGGTTTCAAAGGCTATAAATACACCAATTAATTGTTTTATGGTTAATTTTTGTGGATAACCATAATAATTTACCTGTATTATGAGTTATGGCGGGTAATTTTATGTTAGCTTCTAGCTAAGCTCATTGCTTGCAAACGCGATACGCTGTCACCATTAATTATAAGCTATTCCAATCTATAGCATAACCACATTTAAGGGATCAAATAATATCTAATTTCTCGTATTTTTAATAAGAGAAAATTTGAACATGTCTTGAGTTAAAGTAGTAATTTTATTATTCAAGAACATCATTATTTTATTACAAATTGGTTTGTTGTAGAATAAGTTGTTTAATCTTTTTGGGATATTGATAAACAAATGTATTCGTAACCTACTGTAAAAAAAGTTTTTTCAAAAAAAAGTAAAAAAAAAATTCTACAGATATCCCGTAATCAGAAAAAGGGATAGTCATTCTTTTGATTATCAGGCCTACTTAATAATCATGTTAAATTAACTTTAAGAATTCTAGTGTTTATATGGGTTAGCAGATAGTTTAGCTACATACTATTGATGATTGTCTAAGTTTTGCGAAAAATTCAAAAAAACAGCAAAATCTATAAATAATATGTAGTGATTTTGTATTTGAGTATAAGATGTTATTTATTTTGTTAATTTTAGTTAACACAAACTCAAATATTTATATATATGAAAAAAATGTACTCCTTTGTCTTATTATTTCTATTTGTAGGACAAACAATGTTCGCGCAAAGCGTTATGGATGGTGTTGTAAAAAATCATTTCAATAGCGCGACCGCTAAATCGGCTTTGACAGCAGAAGATGTGTCAGAGTGGAAAGTAACCAATATCGTTCCTTCTTTAAATCCTGCGATACAGCACGTTTATATACAGCAGTATTACCAAGGAATCCCAATACAGTATGCAACCTATAAGCTTACGGTAAAGAATGGTGATCAAGTAACTTGGGAAATAGATCAATTTGTAAAAGGTTTAAAAACCAAAGCATCCTCTGCTAGAAGTTCTCTTTCTGCAGAGTCTGCTATTATGAATGTAGCAAAGGCACATAAACTTGGCTCGCCCAAATTATCAAGATCAATGAACAGATCCAATAATGGTTTTGTTTATGAAGATTCTGGGATTGCATTAGAACCGATAGAGGCAAAACAAGTTTATATTCAACAAGATGATGAACTTGTATTAACATGGCGTGTTAGTTTATACCAAAAAGATGGTCAACATTGGTGGAATGCTAATGTAGATGCGGTCACAGGTGAAATTTTGCACACAGAAGATTGGGTGATTACTTGTAATTTTGGTACGCCAGATCACGAAACTCACAATCATAAAGAACCTGCACTAGGGCACAAGGATATTCCTACAGTACCAACCAAAGCAGAAGCAACCGCAGCTCTTGCTCCAGATTCGTATAATGTATATGCAATGCCTATAGAGAGTCCTAGTCATGGAAATCGTTCTGTAGTAACGAATCCCGCTAACTCTAATGCATCTCCATATGGATGGCATGATACCAATGGTAGCGCTGGAGCAGAATATACAATTACTAGAGGTAATAATGTATGGGCTCAGGAAGATAGAAATGGAAATAATGGAACAGGATTTTCTCCAGATGGGGGATCAAGTTTAGATTTTAATTTTCCATTAAATCTTACTCAAGCGCCTGCATCTTATGATGATGCAGCTATAACAAATCTTTTCTATTGGAATAATATCATGCATGATGTATTTTATCAATATGGTTTTGATGAAGCAAGTGGAAATTTTCAAGAAAACAACTATGGAAAAGGTGGTGCAGGTGGCGATTCTGTAAATGCAGATGCACAAGATGGAAGCGGTAGTAATAACGCAAACTTTTCTACTCCAGGTGATGGAGGTAATCCTAGAATGCAAATGTTTCTTTGGACAAGTCCAAATCCTGATAGAGATGGAGATTTGGATAATGGAATCATCGCTCACGAATATGGTCATGGTATTTCAATAAGACTAGTAGGTGGACCTTCTTCTAATACTTTAGGCGGTTCTGAGCAAATGGGTGAAGGATGGTCAGACTGGTTTGGACTAATGCTTACAATGAAAGCGGGTGATTCTGGAACTGATTCTAGAGGAATAGGTACCTATGCCTTAAATCAGCCAACAAATGGTGATGGTATACGTCCTACCCCATACTCTATAGATAGATCTGTAAACAATACAGACTATGCAGATATCGGTGGATTAGCAAGACCTCATGGAGTTGGATACGCATTCGCTACAATCCTATGGGATATGACTTGGGGATTAATAGATGCTGAAGGATTTGATCCTGATTTTTATAACGGAACTGGGGGTAATAATATAGCCATGGCTTTAGTAATTGAAGGTTTGAAAAACACAGCAAATAACCCTGGGTTCGTTTCAGGTAGAGATGGTATTCTTCAGGCAGATCAAGATTTATATGGAGGTCAGTACTCATGTATAATCTGGAAAGCATTTGCTGAGCGTGGCGTAGGTCAAGATGCAGATGAAAATAATAATGGAGGTAGCAACCAACAAACAGATCAAACAGTATCATTTGTTAATCCTTGTGATGGTGGCGGACCTGGACCAGGTGGTGATGAGTGTTCTGGTGACATAACCTCGTTCCCATACAACGAAAGTTTTGAAGGGAACATAGGTGCTTGGTCTCAAGCTTCTGGAGATGATTTAAACTGGACAGTTAACGCTAACGGTACACCTTCTGACGGTACAGGACCTAGTGGTGCTATCAATGGTAATTCTTATATTTATGTTGAAGCTTCTGGAGATGGAACTGGATTTCCTACTAAAAGAGCGATCTTAAATTCTCCTTGTTTAGATTTTAGCGGTTTGACTTCTCCAGTATTGAGTTTTCAATATCATATGGTTGGTAGTGCTGTAGGTACTTTTACCGTAGAAGCTAGAACAGAAAACACAGGAAACTGGACAAGTGTATTTAGTAGAACTGGAGCACAAGGAACAGACTGGAATGTAGCTAATGTAGATCTTTCTGCATACGCAAGAAATGCTAGTGTTCAATTGCGTCTTAATACAGTTACAGGTAGTAGCTGGCAAGGTGATGTGAGTATAGATGATCTACGTATTTCTAATGGAATAGTTAATCCAGAACCGTCATGTGATTCAGTTAATTTCAATAACTTTAGTATAACTTCGTTTGCTACTCAGGATTCGGCAGGTAATTTCTCCATCGTAAATTCTGGTAGTGGATTATCGTTATCCAATAATACTTGGAAGTATATTGCTCTTAATTATACAGTAACTGCAAATACTGTCATAGAGTTCGACTTTAATAGTACTTCTGAAGGAGAAATTCATGGAATTGCCTTTGAAAATGATAACACCTTAACTTCTACAAGAGTTATAAAAGTTCATGGTACTCAAAATTACGGAATAACTAATTACGACAACTATACTAGCGGTACCACAACCTACGTAATTCCTGTAGGTAGTTTCTATACAGGTGCCATGGATCGATTAGTATTCGTTAATGATAATGATGCTGGATCAGGGAATAATTCAACCTTTACTAATGTTAAGATTTATGAAGGATCTTGTGATGGAGCTGCCGCTGTAGTAGCAGATTTCGGACCAAAAACTCCGATTTACGGAAATGAGGATGAAGAAAGTGTTTCTTCTTTCACAATCTCTCCAAATCCACTTAAAAGAGGAGGAGTTTTACAAATTGCGATGAAAAATACTATGCGCGCTAATAATGCTTATTCAATTTTGAATGTAGTTGGACAAGTAGTAGCACAAGGGACATTAGCAGGTAGTAAAACTATTAATGTAGGGAATCTTGATACTGGTATGTATATACTTAAAGTTGATGGAGAAACGAAACGTTTTGTAATCGAATAACTATACGTATAAACGTAAATTTTTAAGAAGACCGTCTTTTGAGACGGTCTTCTTTGCTTTTACAACGATTTAAATTGACAAAAAAATGATTTTAGAAGTAGCTATCACATGGTTTGGTATACCTGAAACGAATCAGAGCTGCACTATAATTTTAAAAAGCATACTGTTTTGGGTGTCCTTAAACTGATATGTTTTCATCGTTTACTACTTAATTAATGTGCTCTATGCGTATTATCACTTTGTGTAAAAAAGTATCGGTAAGCCTATATTTAGAAGTTTTTTATTTAATATCCTTTTCCTTTTGCGTTTAATTATCCCGCGCTTATTCGAATAAACACTTTTTTGGCAACATCTCTTCTTACTATATTCATACTATCTCCATTTTCTGTAAACGAGTCGCTGGTGAATTATATTTGGTTTTGTGGTTACTATCCAAAGGATATAGTTGAAAATATAGTATTAAGTACAAAAAGTAGTTATCTGTTAAAATAACAAAAAACCAACATGCTACAATCCATCTTTGGCCTCAAAACTGCGTATGGCAGTATTAGGCTCCATGATTGTATATCCATTCCAGAAATCAGGATTATATTTGGACAGATATTGAGGTTCGATGGTATAGTCTTCTTTAATTTTTTGATAGGCTGTTTTACTAATGGGAGCATTGTTATAGATTACTAGTTCTGTCTTTATCAAATGTGTCATACCCACATCGATGCCTAGAGAGAGTTCATTTTGCTTACGCTTTCCGCTAACATATTTATTCTTTTCAATTATCTTGAGGGGACGATCAATACCAAATGTGTTCCCCTGATATTTTTGCAAAAACTTAATATGGTATTTAGAATCTTTCCCTTTTGAAAAAATGGTTTTTCCTTTGTATACATTCTCTTTATAATCAATGCCCAACAGGCCAAAACTTTTTAATGTTTTTGTGTTTTCATAATCCACACGCATAATTGCAAAATCTTGTGTATTGATATATAAAGTACCTTTAAAATCTGCTCTTCGACCAGGTGTAAATTTAACAACATACACACTATTCTCATTTATTGTAGAGTAGTCTACTAATTCAAAATCATAGCGTCCAGATTTGTGTATTATATTTAGTTTGGAGTTCTCGTCATAGAGGGTATTACTAATTAAGGAAGTAATGGTTTCTTTTTGATCAGTCACATAAGCTTTGTTAACATCTTGCTTTTCTAGCTCCGTTTTTACCTGTTTAGCATCATCACTTACTTTTAAAATCGAATCCACTTGTACTTTAGTTCCAAAAAAGAAACCCGATTTAATTTTTAAATAAGAATTTGGTTTAACATTTTCTTTAAATATTTGTTCTACTTTCTTGCCCAAAGCTTCGATCGAACCTTGATTGTTTTTATCATAAAGTTTTGCTGCCTTGATTATAGTGAGTTTTTCATCACTTATGTTTTTATAGTAATCGCCGAGTATTTCACTATAAAACTCTGACTTTTTTGGTAACATGGTTACGACACTATCCAAAAATTTCTTGTCAAAGGCTTCTATTGTAGATTTTTTAAAATCGATATTTATACGTCGTACTTTGCCAAGATCCGAGATTCTCAAAAAAAAGCGCTTTTGACTTAGTGTAGGTCCGTAGTTTTGTTCTAAGTTGTCTTTAACTTGTTCGATAATTTCATCTACTGTTAATGCTTTATTCGATACAAAAGCCCCTTCTAAGGCGATGGTTTTAGGTTGTAAATAAATTATGGTATCGGTAATTTTAGAAAGAACAAGTTTAGCTTCTTCATAACCCATTGATGTTATATAAAGAGAGTCTATAGCTTTAGTATACTCTTCAGAGGAAATACTAAAACGACCTTCGTCATTAGCATATACGCCTTGATTTTTTGAAGTTTGAACCGTAGCATAAGGAATGGGTAGCTTAGTTGTTTGATCCACTACAGTATAAACAGTGCTTTGGGCATAACTAGTGTTGTATAAGCCTATAAAGCTTACAAATAAAAGCGTATATAATCGCATAAGTACTTGATTTACTAAAATGTCTAATATAATATCTTTATAAGACGTTTAATACGCTAACTTATTACAAAGGTTCTATTTATTTAAAAACTGTGATAATAAAGCGCATTCTTATCACAGTTTTAGTTTACGTATTAAATAAGCTATGATTGGTCATAGCTTATGTAAAGACGTTATTCTTCAATGCTCTTCAAATTATCCTCAGAGTCTCGATCGATCAATTTGTTATAAGGATCAATCCCAGCGCGTAGCGGTTTTTCTTTTGTATAGATTGTAAAAGTATTATCACCAGGCTGTAACCATTTTCGCTCTAGATAGTACGGATTCTTTAATGTTACATCCAGGGTATCTTTAATGTCTTCACCAAAAAGACCAATTTCTATATAGTTTGCGGTTGAATCTACGTATTTTTCTTTGCCAGAATCGTTATAGTAGATCTTTTTTGATGTCACGGTTACAGTTGTTTTAAATGAAGCATCTTTTTGTTTTTCTGTGCTCGCCGAGTTTACTCGGTTTTCATAGAGTACAATTTCATTAAATCCATCATCTACCAAATACTTTAACGAATCGGGTGTTATTTCTCTAATAGCATTATACAAATCTTGTGATGTGGGATATATTTTTTTATTATAATATTTGAATTCATCTGAGAATTTTTTTAAAGCAGTATTCATTTTTTCCTCACCAATAACATCTTGCAAATGGTACATAATCATAGAACCCTTACGATACCAAATATGCTGACCTGTTTCTACATTAAGTAAGGTACGTTCTGGTTTAAAACTAAAAGATCTACTACGCAAATAATCATCTAGAGAATATTTCAAGAAGTTTTTTATTCCATTTTCACCATATTTCTGTTTCATGGTCATCAATGATGTATATTCTGATAAAGTTTCAGAAATTATATTAGCTCCAGACGTTTTGCTTGGTGTAACTAAGTGTCCCCACCATTGATGTGCTACCTCGTGTGTAGTAATTCTAAATGCGTAGTTAAAATCTTCGGCTCTGTCAAAATCTGCAGCAAAACCAAAGTTTTCTGAGTAAGGTATTGTGGTAGCAAAGGATTGTGCAAACACCGAATGTGCGGGAAATTCAACAATTCGTAAAACACTATTGGGATATTCCATAAAATTTGCTGAACAATAGTGTAGTGCTACTTTTGCGCCTTCAATAAAATGTTTTAGGTTTTTTTTATGTTTTGGAGAATGATAAATTTCAATCATCACTTTTTTACCACTAGGGGCTACCCATTCGGATTGTTCGACATCATATTTTGCCGATACCACATTAAAAAATAAATTAGTTTTTGATTCAAGTTGGTAATGATAAAAAGCACGATCATTTTCGATCCATTTTCGCTTTAATTTACCTGGAGCTATAGCAATTTGATCAGAAGAGGTACTCACTGTAGCCTCAAAGTTAATATAGTTGGCATCTTCATTAAATAAATTCTTTTTAACTGCTGCAGCGTCTGACCGTGGAGGTAAAATATAATCCAATTTATCCAAATTATACTTCCTACGTACGCCATTATCAATCACGCTACGGTCATAATGAAATCTAGGAAATATCTGATTATTTAAAAAAGAACCATTGTTGAGTACTTGTGTTTCCATTTCATTTGCAAATCCTCGGGTTTCGGCATTCACTTCAATAGTTAATTTAGCATCAGTCGACGGTATCAAAGCTTCGGGAAGTTTGTACAAAAATAATCGATAGATTGAGTCTTTATATACAGGTTCAAGTTCAACTCCATTATATACTACTCTTTTTAGTTTTGTGTGCATATTTGGATATTGCATTTCAAGTAACAAGGTGTCGATTGATTTGACAAGATCTGGGTTTGTAATTATAAATTCACCTCTTGCCTCGATGTTTCTTTCGTTTGGATAAATATCTATAAATGCTTTGAGGTCGGTTACCACAGGATGTAATTGATCTATATACTTTGCATACTTTTTTTCTGCTTGGGCACCAGTTTTATCTGCATAAGTACTTGCATGTATGGTATTGAGGACTTTTAAATTGTAATAAGTATATCCTGCAACAGCTATAAATATTGATATTATGATACTGAGTGACAACTTTGTGGGTGTTTTTAAACGTTTTATTGCAAGGTGACACCTTTCCTTAAATGAAGCTGTAAAGCCTCTTGTCCAAAACAACTTACCCAATATCATTAAAATAAGCGTCGCCAATATCCAATACAAATTAAGCCAAAATATGCCTGTCAAATAATGACCAAAACCGTTGAGATCACTTATAAAAAAAGAGGTTGCTCCAGTAAATATTAACATTGGATTATTGCTTTTAAAAGCTAGCGTAACCAATAAGGGTAATCCAATGTATAAAGCGATTACTACAAAATGACCTAAAAACTTATTATTAACTAATACATGAATAAAAAAGGCAAGGAGTATAGTCATAATGAATCCAGGGAAAATCATAGCAAAATTATAAACAAACTGCATTCCTAATTCATAGGTAAAATAACCGTTGATAGTTTGATACAATACTGCAACAACGATATTTAGTAGAGTAAGCAATGTGGCAGTACTTATTAATGCGATAACTTTTGAATAATAAAGACTATTATTGCTTATAGGAAGCGCGTCATAAAACACAAAGGTTTTATTATTACGAGTTCGGTGTACTGCCTCTCCGGCATAAATTACCAGAATAATTATAGATAATAAAGATAAGCCTCCAGAAATATACATAATGACATAACGGGTTAGCGGCAAGTTGGGCGTACCATAAGTTTCGTTTCCTTTAAATACTGTGAATAAAGCTACTAGAATCCCTATGATCAAAAGAATTAGAAAAATTGGATCTTTTATAATAGAGAGAATTTCAATCTTGCTTAGTGAAAGTAAATTACGATTTTCATGTGCTGCATTGAATTCCTGAGAAATCAATGGTCTATTTTTTGTAACTAATGGGGTTAACTGCTTGTGTTGTTTTTGTTTTGACGATGTTAAAAATTTCTTGTAATCAAATTTAAATAAAGTGATTAAAAATAGGATGATTGCAATGCTAAGCCATAGCACTCTGTTAAATAAAAACTTACCGTAAAGCGGTAGCGAATTGGTGTTAAGCTCATTAATAGACCAATATTTTTTCACTAAACTAAAAACCCTTCCCCCAAAGGGATCTAAGTAAACACTTAACCATTGGTTGTCAAGATTAGAAAGTAAGTCTCCAGAAATGTTATACAACAGAAATAGAATAATTCCACCCAAATAAATGATTGGCATTTTCTTAAAAAAAGCCATTAAGCCAAAAAATAATGCACCAATTAGTAACGCGTTGCTTTGTAAAATAAAAAGATACGGTAAAATATAGGAGCTAAAGCTAAAAGCGGTATAAGTTCCAAAATCTGGACGATCTAAAAAAGCACCGATTCCAAATCCCAGCATAGCACCTACTACAATTCCGACATTAACTAAGGAAGCGATTAGATAACTCCCCAAAAAACGACCTAAGATATAGGATTTTGGGTTAATAGGAAAAGTAAAGTACGTCTCTGCCGTTTTATGTTCGGCGTCTCTGTAAACAGGCACGCCCATTATTGCAGCATAAAAGAAAATGGCTATAACCGAAACAGGTACCAGTATACTCGTAATATTATTTGGGCTATTAACATATTCGGCCGTTCCAGATTGTTCAAAAACAGCAAGTAGGGTAGCAATCAATAGTCCCAAGGTAAAATAAATCCAAGTAGCGGGTCTGCTTAATCGATAGTGCAGTTCAAAATTTAATATTTCTTTCATTCTAAACTGTTTTTAGCTGTTTTTTATTAATACTATAAAAGTAAAAATCCTCCAAAGTATTAGAGAGCGGCTCAAAACCGTTTTCTGGATTTATGTCACTGTATATGTTGATGTTAAGTTGCCCCCCGCGTAGATAATTTGTTAGGACCTCATATTCGGATTCATAGTGTGATAATTCTTCTTTATTAATCCGTTTTTTATATACTTTTCCGTTAAGAGTATCAGATAAATGTTGAGGATTTCCTTGAACAAGAATTTTACCGTTATTAAAAACTGCCATGTTTTGACATAAGTTGATAACATCATCGACAATATGAGTAGATAAAATAACTACTGCGTTTTCTCCTAATTCACTCAATAAATTGTGGAAGCGGTTACGTTCAAGAGGATCTAAACCTGCTGTGGGTTCATCGACAATTATCAACTTAGGATTGCCAATTAATGCTTGTGCAATACCAAAACGCTGACGCATTCCGCCAGAAAAATCACCTAAGTTTCTATTCTTAAAATTGTATAAATTTACCTTGTTAAGTAGATCATCTACATACTCTTTTCTAACACTACTGGTAGTTATTCCTTTTACCTTGGCAATATGATTAAGCATTAACTCTGCTGACACCTTGGGATACACACCAAAATCTTGAGGTAAATATCCTAAGATTTTGCGAAGAGCTTCTGGGTTTTTAAAAACATCAATAGTATCAAAATGAATTGTTCCAGAATCTGCTTGTTGAAGTGTTGCAATGGTACGCATTAGAGAAGATTTACCCGCACCATTGGGGCCCAAAAGACCAAACATACCTTTTTCTAGCTGTAGATTAACATTATTGAGTGCTTGTGTACCGTTAGGATAGGTTTTATTCAAATTGGTTATTGTCAACATAATGTAAGAGAGTTATAGTCTAGTTATATGTAGTTCAAAATTACAATATGTTACAAATTGAAATACCTTTTGATTAAAATACGATACATATTTGAACTCAAATTCTTAAGATATATCAGTATCTTTACCCTACAAAATTAGAGCTAGTATATGCATCAATTACGCAGAAACAGAAGATTGAGAACTAATGACGCCATTCGTTCTTTGGTTAGAGAAAACACTATAACGCCCAACGATTTTATTACACCTCTTTTTATAGTCGAAGGAGAAGGTGTTAAAGAGGAGATTGCTTCTATGCCTGGATATTATAGATATAGTCTAGATAATCTCAAAATAGAAGTTAAAACCCTGCAGAGCTTAGGACTGAAAGCCGTGTTACTTTTTGTGAAGGTAGATGATGCTTTAAAGGACAATAAAGGCACCGAAGCACTCAATAAAGATGGGCTAATGCAACGTGCTATCAAAACAATAAAAGACTTAGCTCCCAATATGTTAATAATGACCGATGTGGCTTTGGACCCATACTCATCGTATGGTCACGACGGAATTGTCGAAAATGGTTATATAACAAACGATCCAACATGTGAGGTATTAGCGCAGATGGCATTGTCACATATTCGATCTGGGGCAGATTTTGTTGCCCCCAGTGATATGATGGATGGTAGGATTAAAGCGATACGAGAACTTTTGGAGCAAGAAAAGTTGGTGAATGCTGGTATAATGAGTTATAGTGCAAAGTATGCCTCCTCATTTTATGGTCCGTTTAGAGATGCCTTGGACTCAGCTCCTGGTTTTGGTGATAAAAAAACCTATCAAATGGATTTTGCTAACCGTGATGAGGCTATTAAAGAAACTTTGATGGATGTGCAAGAAGGAGCAGATATTGTTATGGTTAAACCTGGTTTATGCTACTTGGATATTGTTCGCGATATTAAAGAATCAGTAGATGTTCCTATAGCTGTATATCAAGTAAGTGGAGAATATGCAATGCTAAAAGCGGCTGCAGAAAAAGGATGGTTAGATCACGATGCAGTAATGATGGAGCAGGTCACAGCGATCAAACGTGCAGGTGCTACCATGATTGCTAGTTATTTTTCAAAAGATATTGCTACCTTACTAGGATAATTAAATTATATGGGCTTATGGAAAATAAAGATAGATTGTATCAATCATTTGGAGAATTACTATATGTTGCAGCAATGAGCGATGGAGTAATTGATGAACAACAAATGATCACGTTAGAAGAAATTTTATTAGAACACCCCAAAGGAAAGGATATCAAATGGTCTTTTGACTATGAAAATGCAAACCATTCGGATATTAATACTTTATACAGGAAGGTAATCGAAGTTTTCTCGGATCATGGACCCGACGAAGAATATGAGTTTATGCACTATGCTCTTACAAAACTAGCACGTGCCAGTGAGCACGTAAATGCACAAAATAAATCAATTGCAACAAACTTCAGTACTGATTTGTTAGATCGTTTTACTAAAGATGCAGAAAAAATTAAAGATGATTACCAACCATAAAGTTATGCTGTCTATGAATGTAAAAATCACTTTTGCGATAATAATTAGTTCTTTAATATTTTGTGCATGCCAAACTGATAAAAAGGAGGCCAAACCTATTACGATCGGAAAAAAGACAACATCGAGTAATTCTTTTGATCGCGGAAAAGAAATTTTTATGGGCAAGGGCAAGTGCTATACATGTCATTTGACCGATAAAAAATCCATTGGACCCAGCGTTCAACAAATAATGAAGGTGTATACAGAGCAACAAGGAGATTTGATCTCCTTTTTAAAACAAAAAGCTGCACCCATCGTAGAACCAGAGAACTATGCAGTCATGAAAACTAATTTTGTAATCATTAAACAATTTTCTGAAGAAGATTTATCAGATATCGAAGTTTATATGAATAAGGTTTCTACATCATCCAGTAACCCCTAGCATAAGTTTTAAGAACAAATTATAATTTATAAACTATTATTTTAGATCTAAAATCATATTTTTCCTAAAGTGTTCTAAGAGCACTGTTACTTTCTATAGCCCACTTTTATGACTTTACTTATTATTTACGCAGTAGTTTCTATCATGTTCTCCTTTCTATGCTCAGTCTTAGAAGCAGTTTTATTGAGTATTACCCCTACTTTTATAAGCATTAAGAAGAAAGAGGGAAAAGCATATGCGCAAACTTTAGAAAATCTAAAAAAAGATGTAGATCAACCCCTCATCGCAATTTTAACAATAAATACGATAGCACATACGGTTGGCGCTATTTTGGTTGGGGTTCAAGCAGAGAAATTACCTTATAAATTTGAAATATGGGGGATTAATGTTGTAGGTGTCGTATCTGCAATAATGACATTTCTTATACTTGTTGTTTCAGAAATAATTCCTAAAACTATAGGAGCCAGTAAATGGAAATCGTTAGCTAATTTTACTTCAAAAGCACTAACCCTTATGATACTACCTCTTAGATATACGGGGGTTCTCTGGTTATTACAGTTAACGACAAAAGTTGTGGGCGGAGGCTCACATCACGGTTCAGTACTTAATCGAGAAGATTTTTCGGCAATGGCTGATATTGCGCATGAAGAAGGTGTGTTTGAAGAGTCTGAATCCAAGGTGATTAAAAACTTACTAACCTTTAAAGAGGTGTTTACAAAAGATGTAATGACCCCGCGTACCGTGATGAAACTGGCGAATGAGGAAACAACCATCGAATCTTTTTTTAACGAAAATCAAAACCTAAGGTTTTCTAGAGTTCCAGTTTATCAAGGTAAAAGTGATAATATAACTGGGATGGTTTTAAAAGATGAGGTGTTTAGAGAGATGGCCAATGGTAATGGATCAAAAATATTGCGCGATATAAGAAGAACGATCTTATACACCGAACGCAATTTGCCAATACCTGAGTTGTTTAATCGTCTCATAGAAAGTAAAAATCATATTGCACTGGTTGTTGATGAATACGGGTCAGTAAGTGGTATTGTAACTATGGAAGATGTTATAGAAACTTTATTAGGATTAGAAATTGTGGACGAAAGCGATGTTGAACATAATATGCAAGACTTGGCTAGAAAAAACTGGCAGAAAAGAGCCAAAAAAATGGGGATAATTGATGAAAACGAATCAAATAAGTAAGGTTTATAAAGTTACGTTCAAAACCCCTTTAGGCATAGCTTGTTTACTTGGAGATGAGTTGGGTCTTACCGTTTGTACACTTAATGAACTTGAAACTTCTGATTCCTGTAAAGATAGTTTGCCTGCGTATTTTGGTCAAGCAATACAACAACTCCACGAGTATTTTGAGGGGATTCGCAAAAAATTTACCATACCTATACATCCACAAGGTACTGATTTTCAATTAAAAGTATGGAATCAATTGCTAACTATTCCTTATGGTAAAACAGCGAGTTACCTTGATATAGCAAAACAGCTTGGAGACCCTAAGGTTATTCGGGCAGCAGCATCTGCCAATGGAAAAAACCCGCTTTGGATTATTATTCCTTGTCATAGGGTTATTGGATCAGATGGTTCTTTGACGGGATATGCAGGAGGATTGTGGAGAAAAAAATGGTTACTCGATCATGAAAACCCTTCAAAACAACAACTTTTGTTTTAGCAATATTGCAAGTAGTACTATATAAATTTCTTACTTTAGTAAGACTAACTCGTATTACGGCTCAATTTTAAAACTCAATGAAGTTACTTAAGCGCATTACTAAAGGTTTTTTAATCACATTAACCATTTTATTGATCTCTCTGTATGTATTTGACTATGATTATATTTTAAAAGGAGTGCGAGTAGTATACATGACTGGTCATAGTACAGCGTTTATAGATGATCATTCATATTTTGATAACCGTAGTATTCAAAAAGCCAAAAATGTCAAAACCATTCCGCAACATCCTCAATTCAATACGGTAGCACCTTCGGAGCGTTTAGATAGTATTCATAATGCATTGGGAACTACATCTTTTTTAATTTTAAAAAATGATAGTGTGTGGCACGAATTTTACGCGCCTGGCTATAATCAAAAGTCCCGTACAAATTCTTTTTCGATGGCCAAGAGCATAATCACTGCCATGCTAGGTAAGGCAATAATGCAAAAGTATATTAAAAGTTTAAATCAACCCGTTGGTGACTTTTTGCCAGAATTTTCAGAAGGAATCGCATCTCAACTTACTGTAGGAGATTTATCATCAATGGCATCTGGTCTTGATTGGACAGAACATTATTCGAGTCCCTTTTCAATTACTGCAAAAACGTATTATGATTCGAATATTCGTGAAATTTTATTAGATCTGGATGTGATAAAAACTCCGGGAACACAATTTGAATACCTAAGTGGAAATACACAACTATTAGGTATGGTTATAGAAAAGGCAACAGGACAAAGCCTATCAGCTTATTTGAGTGAGAACTTTTGGGAACCGCTGGGAATGAGTCAAGATGGTTTGTGGCAATTAGATAGTGAAGCTAGTGGAATGGAAAAGGCATATTGTTGTATAGCTAGCACTGCGAGAGATTTTGCCAAATTTGGATTGTTATTTCAAAATGGAGGTAGGTATGATGGGCAACAGATTTTACCCGAAGCATTTACGAAAAAAGCTATACAACCAAGGTTTGAAAAAAGTGACATGTATGGGTATGGGTTTTGGCTGTCTAATCATCTCAATAAGAACATTTTTGTAATGCGTGGTATTTTGGGGCAATATGTAATTTCACTTCCCGATGAGGACATAACGATTGTTCGTTTAGGTCATCAACGCTCAACTTTCAAAAATGGAAAATCATTTACTAGAGATTTTTATATATATCTTGAAGAAGCACTAAACATGTTGCATGATGCTACGTAACTTAACCTTAGAGCATATCCTTTTTTTGGATATCGAAACCGTACCGATACAGGAGCATTTTGATGCTTTAACTCCAGAAATGCAATATTTATGGAGCGAAAAGACAAAATATCAACGTAAAGAAGATTTTACACCTGCAGAGTTTTATGAAAGAGCTGGTATTTGGGCAGAGTTTGGTAAGATTGTTTGTATTTCTGTAGGATATTTTGCAAATACGAGTGAGAAAAGGAGTTTTAGGGTTACTTCATTTTATGGAGAAGAACCTCAGCTTCTATTAGATTTTAAAGAACTCTTAGAATCCCATTTCAGTCGTCCTCAGCATCTATTATGTGCTCATAACGGTAAAGAATTCGATTTTCCGTATATCGCAAGGCGAATGTTGATTAATGAAATTTCTTTGCCTTCTAAGTTAGACCTGTTTGGTAAAAAGCCATGGGAAGTTGCTCATTTGGACACTTTGGAATTGTGGAAATTTGGAGACTATAAACATTATACTTCTTTAAAGTTACTAACAAATATTCTTGGAATAGCATCTCCTAAAGATGATATAGAAGGAAGTGAAGTTAGTAAAGTTTATTACAAAGAAAAAAATTTAGATAGGATCATTGCCTATTGTGAAAAAGATACTGTTGCTATAGCACAAGTAATCTTAAAGTTGCGTCAGCAGGAATTACTAAAACCTTCAGAAATTGTAACCATATAACTAGTTGGTTAAAGAAAATTTATTTTCGTTTTGAATATCTTTTAAAAATAATCCCCCAAACTAAATTCTTTGAGGGATTCTCTCGACTAAAAGAAAAATAAAAAACACTATTCTTATTTTTTTACAAATCGTTTTGTAAAAATTTCTGTAGCTGTATGTATTTGTAAAATATACATGCCAGCAGATAAATCTTGAACATCGATAGTTTCTTTGATTTGTCCATTTTGAACAATTTTTCCAAATAGATTACGTATTTGGTATGTAGCGTCTTGCATATTTTTGATATTAATAGTTACCTCTCCATTGGCTACTGGATTAGGAGAAATTGAAAGGATCATATTGTTCTTATCTATCGCTACTCCATTAACTATTGGCCCTGCGTCCAAATTTTCAATACGGACCGTATAATCTTCCACTTCACCATATTCAAAGGTTTCACAAGCGATAGGTATGCCGTTGTACTTCATCGAAACTCGCATTCTGGTTGGTCCAAAAGATGCCCAAGTAGGGATGGTAAAAGATCCTTTTACAGGTGTTGTTTTAGATGCAGGTGCACTCCAGACCAATTCGCCAGAATCATTAAAATCTCTATCTTGATTATAATCAATCCATACTGCGTAGCCTTCGTTGTAGCTTGTTACTGTCCAAGTTGGCGTAATGGTTATCGTATAAGAGGTGTTAAAACTTAAGTCTGTAGCTATCGTTGTATAATCGGTATATCCATTATTTGAACCAACAGATATATTATTTATAGCACCCAATTGTACATGACTAATATATTCACCTGTTGTATTTTCTCCTTGTGAGTTGCAATAGGCTATACCTCCCTCAGCTCCATATTCAGAACCTACTCCCACGGCATACCATGCATTAGTTATTGCAATTTCTTCGGCACTATTTTCTCCATATAAATCTCTAGTAGCTTGAATAGAGCTTATTCTAGCATCAATAAAATTCGAATTTGCAGACAAATAAACATGTAAGGTTCTATAAGCTATTTTGGCAGCTTTCAAAATACCGATGCCAGATACATTGTATGAACTTCCGATATCATTAATACCAGTGCCGCCAATAGTACTTAAGTAGAACCAATAATTTAATACGCCAGAGTTTATGTGTACACCGCAATAGTCGTTACTTTGTACGGGTACACAATTTGGATCTTTCCAATATCTACCTCCATAGGTATCGGGTTGATTAGTAGTATTAGGATCGCTCATGGATCGCAGGGCGATTGAGCCACTTCGACGATCAATATCTTCACCTATAAGCCAAACTGAAGCTGTAGGAGATGAATCATCTTCATTACCTTTTGCAAAATGCTCTACAGCTGCTCCCCATATATCAGAAAAGCCTTCGTTAAGCGCTCCTGATTCCTTGCGATATGCTAGATTAGCAGTGCTGCTTGTTATGGCATGTCCAATTTCATGAGCAGCTACATCGATACTAGTAAGAGCGTCAAAGGTTCCATTACCTTCAGATCCATTAGATGACCCATCACCGTAGGTCATGACACTTCCATTCCAAAAAGCATTGTCATAGGCTACCCCATAATGTACCCAACTCTTTATCTCTGCACCAACATCATCATAACTATTTCTTGAATGTACAGACCACCAATAATCATATGTTTTTTCTGCACCCCAATGTGCATCAAGAGCAGCATTATCTTTTTCAGAATTATTAAATTCGTTTGCAGTCCATATATTATCGTTATCTGTAAAATTAATAGGAGTGTAATTATTTGATCTTTTACTATTATAGGTACTTATCCCACCTCCTCTAGTCTCATCTCTCAAAATATAACTACCATCTATTAATTTGGTTGTGATTGTGCGATTTCCACTATATCGTGTCGCTGCGCTACCAGGGATAGACGTTTCGACTTCAAAATTAGCACAGCCTGATAGATTGATGATTGTTAGTTTTTTATTGGAATTACGATGCTTTCCCAGGTGCTTAATAATAGCTTCATAATATAAAAATTTTCCTGTGTGAGCATCAATGTATACATACCCTCTACTTAACGGCTTTTTGGCATAAATATCGAATTTATAAGCAAGATTGTACTTGTGTAACTTTTCTCGTTCAATATCTGGAGTAAAATCTGGTAAAATAACTAGCTCTCCACCTGTGTTATAGGTGTTCATCGCTTTAGAAGCTTCTACATCCTCCCAGAGATACTGTTGAGCACCAATGTGATTAATAGCAATTTGAAAAGCATGTGGCTTGGTAATCGTAGGTTTTGTACTAATATGCTCAACATTGTAATATTCACCATGTAGCGCAGTGACTTTACTTTCTTTTTCATCCAAAATCGCAATGCCATATTCTACTCTTATTCCATTGTAGTACTGCTGAAATCGCTTGTGTACCACGCCTATATTATCTACTTGTTCTGAAATTTTAACGTAGCTATTTGCTCGGTTTAAACCAAGGTATTGATTGAACAATTCTTGTGGGTTCTTTTGTAAGGTAGTGAGGGTATCAACTTTTATAAATTTGGAAGGTTGGACAAAAGCATCCTCTCGTTTTTGTGACTGCGCTTTTATGTAGAAAAAAGAAAATCCGATAGCAAGGGCTTGTAAGACTTTTACGTACTTTATCTTCATATGTCAGATTAATATTTATCTAATGAAATCTCAATAACACCCCTTATTTTTTGATAAAAATTGATAAAAAAAGTTAATTCAAAAATTTTTTTATGTTAAAATCGATTAAATGCAATAAAGTATATGGAGGGAAAGTAACCTGCAAATGGCATAACCGTAAGCCAAGTAAAACAGTCGACTAACGGTGTTGTTCTATTAAAAAAGGAAGCACAAAAAATAATTAAAATCTCGAAATAAATTGATAAGCTCTTAGCTCATGATAATAGGAGCCGTCTGAGTCATAAAATCCTACATGCCCACCAAATTCGGGCATTTCTAAATATAATTTAGGATTTGCTTGAGCTTCGTCAATTGGATAACAAGAAGTTCCTAGAAAAGAATCGTTTTTAGCATTTAAAATCAATGTTGGTAGCGCAATCTGGGAGAGTAAATTTTTACTGCTACACTTCAAATAATAATCTTCTGCATTCAAAAAACCGTGGGCTCGACTCGTGTATAGATCATCAATATCCATCAAAGATTTACAAGCTCTTATTTGTTGGTGCGATATGCTGTTAGGGAAATCTTTAGCACGTTGTAATAGTTTGGTTTTTAGATGTCTAATAAATCTGTTTCTGTAAATAAAATTAAATGGTTTCTCAATTTGTTGTAGAGAATCATGCAAGTCGCATGGTACTGATATCGCTACTGCTGATTTCACTATCGACGGAATATGCTCAGTTTCTCCTAAATATTTAAGTACAATATTGCCGCCTAAGCTAAAACCACATATTGAAACCTTTTCATAATTGTAATTCGAGGTAATATGCTGTACCACGAGCGCAAGATCATCACTGGCTCCAGCATGGTAAGATGCATATAATCGGTTAGGCTGGTTACTACAATTACGTAAATTTATAGCTACGGCATCTATATTATTACTTGTCATTTGTTTTGTCAATCCTTTCATATAAGGTCGCTGTGCGTTTCCTTCTAAACCATGCAATATAAGTGTAAGATGTTTTGATTTTTTCGACTTTGCAAAACTCCAATCCAAATCCAAAAAGTCTCCGTCCTGTAGCTCTAGGCGTTCTCGTATTTGTTTAACATTTCTTACACTTCTAAAGAGATTAGGATAAATGGTTGCAATATGGGCGCTTTTAAAAAATAAGGCTGGTTGATAGGTAGAAGCTAGTATAGGCATAATGAGAATCCAATAAAGCTGGTAAATGTAGGCAGGTCTTATAATATGTACAAACTTTTGGATGATAGAATTTTAGTATCACCAAGTCTTCAAAAGTATTT